>NZ_JBFJWS010000016.1:0-38739 GCF_041623545.1 Zhongshania sp.
CTTAGAGAAGTCAATTAGCCCGTATAGCCTAAAGCGGTGATCGAATATTTTACGCAGAATAACCCTTTATGAGTTAGACACACTATTTGGGGACAAAATGGTGCTTTTTACTACCGCCTGTTGATTTGCACTTAAAACTGACCCTTGGGGGGATGTATTGGATGCAAATCAACACTTTCGTGTTTCAGCGCATTGCTACGCTGAGTGGTTTACCTTGTTTGAGTCATGGTTTTATGGCGTTGCAGTAGTGCTAATGAGTGCGGCAGTCGTTTTAATCTGGCGATATTTGATCCGGCCACGATAAGCCGTTTATATTACCAGAGGGCCTATGTGTCATTTGAGTATTAGAATGCGAACCAAAGCCTTAAGCAGCACACATGTAGATTCGCATAATGTATATTATGTTAAATACAATAATTGTATGGTAAAGACGACCGATCTTTTACGAAGTGTCACTGCTATTCCTCCTAAATCATTTAGCTCGATGCGATGTACTAAATAAACTGAAAGCTCGGCTACAGCCAGTTTGCTCCACGAAATGTGCGGAGCCCATGACAAACCCGGCAAGATGAAATGCTTTTATGTTGAACCGTGAGAAGCTACAACGACGAGTTTAGAGCAGTCGCAAGGCAGCAGCCGTTATAAACAATTGATGCTCATGAAGATCGATGAGTTACTACAGCAATCCAGCAGCTGGCGTCGCTACGCAACGGCTTAGCAAGAATCGATAGAGCACCACTAACTGCCCGTAAACGGCACTCACTTCAGCAAATATCTCGTTCGACGACATCTTTTCAAAGCGCGCATCGATTTTTCGGTGTTAAGCAGCGGCTGCTTATGAATTTATACCAAGGACAAGAAAAACCGCAGACTTACTCATTCTGAGTCGCAATAATTAAGGCGATGGCGTTTTGTGCTATTTTTAAACTGCTTAGCTTTTAGTATTAAAAATTAAGGGTTGAGGTATTTATTGTGAAGCCGCTAAGATCAGCCAATAATGGTCAAGCGCGAACAAATAGCGCACCGCTCACATGAAAAACTTGGTGTTTCTCGTCTAAAATAACGCTAATTGCGATGCGCCCCGCTCGCTCGCCCAGAACACCCCTTTCAGTTTTTGAACGCCGGCTTCACGGGCGGCAATTGCTAGCTCTTTTGCACCCTTTTCACCGTAATACTGGATCGGGAATGTGGCTTTCTCAAAGTCACCTGGTTTTTTGCCGGGCCAATGAGCCTCCCAGTACCATAGCTCTTTAACACAGCCATCCTTGAGCTTGTACCGTTTAGCATAGCGATACACACCAGGAATACCAGAGGTATTGTGGCGCCGAGGTGTACTGCAGAACTGCTGGCGGGTGGTGGGTGGGTACTGCGAAACAACCTCATCGCGGTAGGATTTTGCCGCGGTCAAGGCCTTGCGCTTACCACCATAGGTTTTGTCTGGAAAATTCTTAACAATTAGTTTGTTTTGGCGTCGAAGGCTAACCCGCCAGGCGTGAGTCCGGTAGGTTTCATCGTCGATTCTGGAAATACCGTACATGGCTTTACTTTTAGACATGTGTCCCGTGTGTCTCAATTCTTAAAAACAGTTTGTGATTCAGGCAACATATGCACCAATTATAACTAAGTCGAGCCGCGGCCCGCAAAGCGATATGGCGTATTGTCCCATTCCGCGAGTATACGCCCCGATCAGAGTGCCAATCTAAAGCACATGATAACATTCAATCACCCTGCCTTCTTGTGGGTTTAGTAGAAAAAGGCGAGCCAACCAACCTTGCTCACCCTAATTTTGCCCAAGAAAGCGCGAGCATTCCCGGCACGCGACCTAAACTATTCCCGTTAGTGGTGCTTATAGGTTTAGGCGATTAAACGCGCTATTGCCAATTAATTGGGCGGTAATACTATGTTACAACGCCCAACACGTGTTCACATACCAACAAACTTTGGCCGCTGTGGTAGCATTTCTCGTGTTTCACCACGTCATCGCGACATAAAAAGTCGGCGAACGGCAGTTTTCCGGGTACTGCCACCCTGCAAGTGACGTCTAGCCAACAATAAAGGAATTAAAGCCAATGAATAAAACAGCATTAATTACCGGGGCGGCTGCCGGAATAGGCAAAGCCTGTGCCCTTCGGCTCGCGCGCGAGGGCATTGCCGTGGGCGTTCTTGATTTGAATCTAGAAGGCTGTGAGGCTGTTGCCGCAGAGATTGTGGCGGCGGGTGGTCGAGCAATCGCGCTACGAGCAAGTATCGCAGACCGAGAGCAAGTCACTGCGGCTGCCGATCAGCTGCGCGACGCCTTCGGTGCAATAACTATTGTAGTTAACAATGCCGGTATCTCCAACTTCATTCCCTTTGAAGAGCTAAGTGATGAGGATTGGGACCGGATGTTTACCATCAACACCAAAGGAACATTTATTGTAACCCAAGTGGTGCTTCCAGACATGAAGGCCGCTAATTGGGGGCGTATCGTCAATATATCCTCGTCCAGCGCACAAACCGGCAGTGTCGAACAGGTGCACTATTCCGCCTCAAAAGGGGCTGTTATCTCGATGACTCGGTCATTGGCACAAGCCCTTGGGCCCTATGGCATTACGGTAAATAATATTCCGCCAGGTGCGGTAATGAACACCATTATGTCGGAAGAGAATAAGCATCGGTTTAAGATGCCAATGGAAACTCTCACCAAGCTAATTCCAGTCGGGCGCACCGGCGAACCAGAAGATATAGCCAATGCCTGCGCGTGGCTGGTGTCGGAAGAAACAAGCTATGTCTCCGGGCAAACGATTGGTGTTAATGGTGGCCGGGTGGTCTCTTAAGTTGCCGGTAACCTTAGATTGAAACCGGACGCCACCACCGACATAGTCGAGAAGAAATTACCGGGGCCATTGCCTTACTATCGCACCGCAGGATAAGTGCAATGCGATATACAATAGCGTTGCAAGTGCACCGAGGGTGAGACCGATATACAGAAACAAATCGGGCGCTTTCATCATGGTCGACATAAGGGATTCATGATAGTAAAAGAACCATTGGTGATTGTCCGGAAAAACCAGGGTGTGCAACTTATAAAAAATAGCGACCCAACCAACCGCGGCGATTAGCACGGCAACAGCCCCCACCCAGATCGCATTGACCAGCAATAGCTGGCGATATGAGGGTAAGGCCCAAGACTTTGCTATCATCGTGCCAAGCAGTACGAGCCAGAGTAAAAATAGAATGGGTTCAAATTGCTGCAATGCCGTTATTAAATTCGCAACATCTTGTAAATGGGTTATTTCCGCTTGATGTAGTAAGGGGCTTTCAATGCCCTTCTCTGCAACTGAGTAGCGGATGTTCGCTAGACCAGCGCCTTGGTGGCTAATGGCATGGCAAATCTGCGCAAACAAATCGATTCGCTGATCGCGACTTGTGTCGGCAAAGCCTGTCCGATAAATATTCTCAGGCCCGTACTGGCTAATATTCTCGGCGATCCCAATGTGGTCATGCCAAAACCCGTAGAAAAAGTTACTCGCTAATAAGATATGCCACGCAAGAAATACGCTAAGGCATAAAGTGAGTAAGTTATAGACCATACTCCGAGTAATCGTGGCAAGTTTTAGCACGTTGTTGACGCCATATTTTGCACATTCCCTTTATCTAGTTAACAGGTTTTGCAACACTCGCGGAGGTCTTCCCGATTCTGGGCTGATACCACGCATGAGTTTATCACCAATAAGCAATATGCATGAAAGCCTTGTAGAATATCGAACTACAAATTGAACTCGCCTATACAATAGAGACTCGCCGATGAATACGCGAACACGCCCTTTTGTTAGCTCTTTTGTCGAACGCCTCCATCCGCGACAGATTTTAGTGGCATTGGATGAGATTGACGCCAAGCTACCAAGCTATTCCCTAAACCGCCCCGCTGCTTTGCGCCGAGTGTTTGCCGTATTGGCCTGTGTTTCAGTCTGTTTATTAATGATTCACTACCTCAAGTACTCCTCAGTGTTTACCGCCACCTTACAGATGCTCAGCGGTGCCATAGATAAGCCAGCCAATTATTTTTATTTAATGGTAAGGCGAACTGGTTTCGGCGAGTTAATCGGCTATGCGTGGTGGACCGCCTGGCATGTAATTGGTTATGTACTCATCCCAATCTTAGTGATTAAGCGTGTAATAAAATTGCCTGTGGCAGATTTCGGCTGGCGCTGGAATGCTACCAGCGAGCATTGGCAGGGGTACTTGTTATTATTATCACCAATTTTGGTATTTGTTTTTATCGCGGCCTCTAATCAGGATTTTGTTGCCCACTACCCATTTTATCAATTGGCGGGGAGAAGTTGGTTTGATTTGATTGCCTGGGAGTGTCTTTATCTTTGTCAGTTTATTTGCCTTGAGTTTTTCTTTAGAGGGTTTTTCTTGCAGGCCCTGCGCCCTGCAGTTGGTGCCAATGCCGTGTGGATTATGTGTGTACCCTATTTAATGATCCATTTCCCTAAATTGTGGCCAGAAGCTGGGGGCGCAATTTTGTTTGGTCTGCTTTTAGGGATCTTAGCCTTGCGATCGTCGTCAATTTGGGGCGGCTTTTTTGTCCACGCCGGTGTCGCTGTCGGTATGGACCTAGCATCACTGATAAAGCAGCAACGAATACCAACTATGTTTTGGCCTTTTTAAGCTCCGCTCGTCAGCAAATTTAAATTGCGCCCAAACTCATAGGGCAACAAGAGCTTTTGCGGGCCAATCTATTTTAACGGTATTGCTGATACATTTTATTGACCCAAAGGCTTACTGGGTGCTCACGATAATGATCACAAAATGCCTGCGCTTTCGCGTCTGGAATATCACCCCAGGGGAATGGGTGTTCTGCGGGTTGCGTTAAAAGCGACAACATCGCGGCAACAGACAAATCAGCGCGGCTAAATTGCTCACCGACTAAATAGGGGCTTTGCTCTATTCGCTTCGCCATTTGATCCATCGCTACATCAAAGGCTTTCTTGGCCTCAGTGACTTTTGCTGGCGAAATAACGTAAACGTCGTAGATGCGCTTATTCAATTTCGAAGCAATCATGCCATAGGCTAATTTTTTGTAGACTGGCATTGAGTGCGTAAAGCATTGTCTAATAAAAGCAGGATAGTCCAATAGCGTACTGTATAAAATACGGCGGATATTGACGCCGAGCTTTTCGTCCATCTCCGTTTCAATGTCGGTGCAAGCCTGCCGCCCCTCCACGGTTACTGGGCTCAGTTGTCGATTTGGGTAGATCGAGTCTATTTGGTCGATAATTTCGCTGGAGCCTTGAATAACAAGACCATCTTCGTAAACCAATACCGGCACGGATGTGCCAGGTGCAATTTTGCGAATGGTTTTTAAATGCAGACCTGGCATAACCGCAACTGGATCGTAGGAAATACCTTTGTAGTCCAGCGCCCAACGTGCTTTTTCGCAAAAATGCGAGTGTGGAAAAATCAGTAGTTTTGGCATGTCGCGCCTTATCATTTAATTAAAGCTCTAGCAGAGGCAAATGCCTGCAAGGCAGCAAACAAAGCTTAGCCAAAACTCGCGGTTTTTTTGTAAGCGTCTCTAGCCTGCAGTTTACTAAGATAAGCCAAGGTACTCGCTTTGCCCGTCAGCAATCCGTGTACAAAAGCGATTTCTAAAATCATACTTACCATTATGTCGGCGGCCGTAAAGCGATCACCGGCAATATAGTCCCGGCCACTTAGGGTTGCTTCAATATAGTTAATATCCAAGGCTAATTCCTTGGCGATATAGCCATCTAAGGGCTGATTGCCCGCTCGTTCCTCTTTTTTCATGATCATGTTGATAATGACGGGCATCGCCAGCGAACCTTCGGCGAAATGCAACCATTCGAGATAATCGTAATAATTATCAGCCGTTTTGGCTGGTCGTAAGGTCTGCTCTGGATCTTGATCTAATAGGTACTCCATTACCGCGCCCGACTCGCACAAAGTGCGCTCACCGTCGACGATTACCGGTGACTTTGATAATGGGTGAATTGCCGCGAGGCTCGGCGGCGCGAGGTTGGTTTTCGGGTCGCGCTGATGATGCACAAGCTCATAGGGCATGCCCAATTCTTCTAAAAGCCAAATAACACGCTTAGAACGTGACTGATTTAAATGGTGAACAGTAATCATACGAGGGCCTTTAATAAATTTTATGGGTTTACATCACTAATTATCGAGGCTCGATTAGCCTAAGAGCCTCGGCTCTAAGCCTACAATTTACAAGGCAGTTTCGAGAATCTCCTGACTGATTGCTGGCGTGATCTCGGCTTGTTCGCCCAGCTTTACCATGCCATGTTTAGTGAGATTAGCGAGCAAGGCGTCGATATGCGTAGCGTCGAGGTTGATATCCTTTAGGCTGGTCGGTAAGCCCATGGATTTGAAAAAGGTCTCCGTTGCGGCAATCGCCTGATCAATCCTTACCTCGTCATTGCCACTAGTGATCCCCCAAACCCGTTCCGCGTATTGAAGTAGCTTTTCTCGCTTCACTGCCCTTCTCACTTTTAATACCGCAGGCAACATAATCGATAAAGTGCGAGCGTGATCAATTCCATGTAAAGCGGTAAGCTCATGGCCAATCATATGACTCGTCCAGTCCTGGGGAACACCCGCGCCTATCAGGCCATTAAGCGCTAAACTTGCAGACCACATAATATTTGCACGAACCTCAATGTCATTTTTAGACTCCGCAGCAAGCGCCTTTGGTCCCTCTTCAATTAAGGTTTGCAGCAAGCCTTCGGCGAATCGATCCTGAACTTTGGCATTGACGCTGTAAGTAAGGTATTGCTCCATGGTGTGCACAAACGCATCAACAACGCCATTACCAATCTGGCAATCAGACAAGCTCAAGGTCACAACGGGGTCCAGCACCGCAAAAAGAGGCCTAACAAAAGGGCTCGAAAACGTGCCTTTGTGTCCATTGCGCGTCACCACTGACACCGTATTACTTTCCGAGCCCGTTGCCGGCAAAGTCAGAACAACCCCCAAAGGCAAAGCTTCCAGCACCTTTTGCCGCTTTGCAATGACATCCCAAGGGTCATCGCCCTTATAGCAAGCCGCTGCAGCGATAAATTTGGCACCATCGACTACGGAGCCACCACCTACCGCCAAGATATAATCCACTTCATGATCGGTAATCAGTGCTTGCGCTTTCATTAAGGTATCGTAACTTGGATTCGGCTCAATTCCTGAGAATTCAATAACTGTGTGCTTGGCCAGCACAGCCATTAGTTGATCATAGATGCCATTTTGCTTAATTGAACCGCCGCCATACACCAGCAGCACTTTAGCGCTAACGGGTATTTCTTTGCTTATCGCTTGAATTTGACCTTCGCCGAAATGAATCCGCGTGCTGTTGGAAAAGCTGAAATTCAACATGAAATGTCCTTTGATGTCGCTGAAAAAGAGGTTTGTACGTAATGAATTAGCTAATCGTTTTTACATGACTGAAGTTAGCTTACTCAGTTTTGGGGCAAATGTAATACTTCATTAGGACACTATAGCTCTGGAAGGCTGCCCCAGGCCCATCATAGGGCCCGGGTTATAGGCGCTAGGTCAAGGAATGATTGTACAGCTGCCAATACCATCGGCGGCTAGGTCTTCTATATATAATTGACCCGAGCTTGCAGCCGTTAGGCGGCTCATACAATCTGCAATGCTGACCTGGCCGATACTGAGTCCAGTTATTGGATCCAATAGGTTTAAGAAAACAATATTTTCGATATCGGCCGGAATCGTGCTGGGATCGGGCACCTCATTTAGCAGGACTTCACATTGACCCGCCAATTCACCACCAAGTACTTTGGCGATATTAATATTGTATCGCGTGGCATTGGAGATACAGTCAAGAATACTGACCTTTTCGGTTATAACGACTAGGGCGAGAGGGTCAGGATCAACCACATCTAAAAACGGTATTTCGCTATACACCGGTGCTGTGGGACCGGGATCGGTGGGCGTAACAGGATCGACAACGGGGTCGAGCGGGTCAGTTGGTGGAGTAGTGCCGGTATCCGCTGGATCATCGCTGCCACCGGTAATTAACACCACGCCACCCTCTCCTGCGTCGTTTGCAATAAACACTGAGCGTCCTGCAAAGTTAGAGGGTGAAGAGTTTTCGAATGCATTGGGCTGCTGCCCCTCTGACAATCCATCAAAAGCAAAATAGGTATTTGCCTCGACGGCAGAGGCAAAATCAAACATTTCTTGCAGGAGCGCGTCCCGTATTGCTATCCACCCTATTATGGTTCCCATCACTAACGCCGCGGCCAGTAATACCAATTCGGTGGTAATTACATAGCCCGCCTGGCGAGCACCCTTCTCTTTAATTCGCATATTGCAACGCGGTATCGGAGTCATGAGTTACCACCGATTACCCAGTAGCGAAGGATTAGGTTTAAGTCCTTATTAAACAATATCTTATACATATAATGGTCGTGCTTTTTTTGAAGGTTATAGTAGGTAAAGCAAAATATGAGCCATTGTGCGTTATTGATTAGCGAAACCCAATATCTCTACTTTAATAAAACTAGTCAATCACATTCCAGGAAACAACGTCACGTTGATGCAAAGCACAGTATTCCGGAAGGCAAGCTTCCAGCACTCCAGTATCAGCCTATGTGCGCACTGCAATTTGAAGTAGCAACCAACTACGCTAAGGGCTTACCCTTATTGTTTGATAAGGAACTGATTGGGATGATAATTTCTGCAAGCTCGGTCCGGACCTCTTATCGACTCAGTACTGGATTCTGGTCTGTTTCACTGTAAAACAGGAAACAATTTATGAGTGTTCACTCCAACCCAGACGCATTGGAGTTTATGGATGAACGAGATAATAGCGATACCAACTCAGTAAAAACCGCCGAACCTTGGCGTATCCTCATTGTAGATGATGAGGTAGACATCCATCGCGTTACCGTTATGGCTTTGGCGGGTTTTCGCTACCTCAACCGCCCCCTCCATATTGTTCATGCCTATAGTGGTGCTGAGGCGCGGAGGATAATTGATGGTGGCGAAGATTTTGCTGCGATACTTCTCGACGTAGTAATGGAGTCAGATAATGCCGGGCTACTACTGGCAAATTATATTCGCAATGAGTTAAAAAACTCGGTATTACGGATCATACTGCGAACCGGACACCCTGGAACTATTACTGAATACGATGCCGAGAAGAAGTACGGTTGTAATTTCTATGAGCAAAAAACCAATATTACTGTGGAGCGGCTCGTTAGCATTGTAACGATGGCACTAGCCTCATACTGTGAGGCCAGTGCGCTTGACTGTGATTTGATCGATCAGAGTATGGAGCGCCCTCAGCGGCCGGTAGTAGAGAGCGCCAGCAAACCCAAGCGGGTCAATACCATCAGCGGAAACTATAATAGCCTGCCGGCCGCAACTGGCGGCTCAAAGAAATATGAACGCTTTAGTTTGGCAGAGGTACTTGGACTAATTCAAACACGACTCGCGCTTACTCTGGCCGAATACAATATAAATGTGAAAGGCCCCTCACCACTGCTTGTTAGTGGAAATCGCCGGGAATTTGAAACGGCTTTAGAGAGTATTCTTCGCTTAATTGTTTCTTATCCAGTATGCCAATCGAAGCGCGATTTGGATGTCACTCTTGAAAGACAACAAGACGGTGAGATTGTTATTGTTTTTTCAAAGTGGGTTAATATCGATTTGAGTTCCCTCGACGACCAAACCCTAATGTTTTTATTCAATCGATCAGAGCATATTGAGCGCCTGAATACGCCAGCAAATAAGACTCAAACTATCGAAATCCGATTAAGTAGCGTCAGTGTCACTATCGCATCAGAAGCAGGAATGCCAACTAGGTTCTCGCTGAGGGCAGGCAGACCGGGAGAATATGGGCCATAAAGGACCGAGTGGCGCACTGGATAGCTATTCTCTTTCAGAGTTTAACGCCATCGTGCAAAGCGGCAGCAGTGCCATTGTCAGTGTTGATTTCAATGGCATTATCACGCGCTGGAATATTGGCGCCGAGCGCATTTTCGGGTTTAGCGCTGAAGAAGTCCTGGGGGAAAATTGGGATCAACTTGTGCCCGAAAGTCGGCGCAGTGAGCTTCGAAAAACCTTAGATAAAATACGGCGAGGGCGCACGGTACCACTATGCGAGTCGCAGCGCATCCGTAAAGACGGCAAGGCCGTTGATGTCGAGTTTTATATATTCCCCATTATCCACGACACCACCTCTGAAGTAATTGGTGCTACAACAATCACCACCGATGTCAGCGCCCGAAAGGCAACTGAGTCAGCCTTAGCGGCCACTGCAGGGCAAATTCAAACCATTGTTCACACCGTGCTCGATGGCATAATTACGATTGATCAAGACGGCATTATCGAATCGATTAATCCCGCAGCGGAAAAAATATTCCAGTACCATGCGCATGAGTTAATTGGCTGTAATGTCAAAATACTGATGCCGGAACCCTATGCCAGTGAACATGATAGTTATCTGGAAAACTACGCGAGGACCGGCCATGCTAAAATTATTGGTATAGGCCGTGACGTAACGGGCCGACGCAAGGACGGCACTAACTTTCCTATGTCCTTAGCCGTGAATAAAATGCAGTCAGGCAAAGGCGTTTCCTATGTTGGCGTAATCTCTGATATAACGGAAGCTAAAGAGCGGGAGCAGTTACTGCAAGACCAGATCAGTAAGACGCGTCTGGCAAACACCAATTTAGAGACAGCCATTACCCAATTAAAAGACACTCAGGCGCAATTAGTGCAGTCTGAGAAAATGGCCGCACTCGGTTCATTAGTCGCTGGTTTAGCCCATGAAATTAATACGCCAATTGGTGTTGGAGTGACAGCAGCGTCGTATTTGCAAAGTAACTCCGTACAATTAAGCACTGCGCTTAAAAATAATACGCTTAAAAAATCTGAACTCACCAATTACGTTGAATTAGTCGCTGAGAGCGCGGATCTTGTAGCACGCAACCTTGAGCGCGCCGCGACATTAATCACAAGTTTTAAGAATGTAGCGGTAGACCAAACCAATGACGACTATCGCGAGATCAACTTAAATGATTACCTCCTTGAAATCGTTAATAGCTTTACCCCTCAGCTCAAAAAACATCATATACACGTCAATGTAGATTGCCCTCCTCATATCATATTTACCACCAAGCCTGGTGCGCTTTATCAAGTACTAAGTAATTTGATGATGAATGCGAACGTGCACGCTTATGACGGATTTGACTCAGGGGAGATCAATATTTCCGCTACCGTCGACAATGGCAAGATTAAACTGGTTGTGGCAGACAGCGGCAAAGGGATTTCTCCGGAAAACTTACCCAAATTATTTGATCCATTCTTTACCACCAACCGACACCGTGGAGGCACCGGTCTTGGACTGCACATCAGTTTTAACCTGGTGACGCAATCGCTAGGCGGATTTATCAGCGCGCAAAGCGAACTCGGCGTCGGAACGAGCTTCTTGATTACTATTCCCTTAAAGCATAGTGTGGATACAAGCATTCCCGATTAAATGCACAGTCACGGTGGTGTGTGGTTATGGCAAATCTGTTGTGGTTACAAGGTGGGGCCTGTTCGGGGAATACAATGTCGTTCCTCAACGCCGAAGAACCGAGCGTTTGTGATTTAGTCACTGATTTCGGCATAAATATTCTGTGGCACCCATCTCTCGGTGAGGAATTGGGCGAAGCCGTTGTCAATAAACTTCATGCCTGCATTAGCGGTGAGCTGCCGCTTGATATTTTTGTATTTGAGGGCACGGTCATTAACGGCCCAGATGGCAGTGGTAGCTGGAATCGGTTTGCCGGTCGTCCGGTTAAAGACTGGGTTAATGACCTTGCGGACATCGCTGACTACGTGGTCGCTGTTGGGGACTGTGCCAGCTGGGGCGGCATTCCGGCTACCGCACCAAATCCTACCGATTCTGAAGGCCTACAGTTCCTTAAAAAAGCCCATGGCGGCGCTCTTGGCACCGATTTCAAGAGCAAAGCAGGCTTACCGGTAATTAACATCCCCGGCTGCCCTGCCCACCCCGATTGGATTAGCCAAATACTGGTCGCTATTGCCACCGGCCGCGCTAGCGAAATCGCGTTAGACGATTTGCAACGACCCAAGACGTTTTTTACCAGCTTCACCCAAACCGGCTGTACCCGCAATATGCACTTTTCGTACAAAGTTGCTGCAACCGAGTTTGGTCAACGCAAAGGCTGCCTATTTTATGATCTAGGTTGCCGCGGGCCGATGACTCACTCCCCCTGCAATCGAATCCTATGGAACCGGCAAGCATCTAAAACCCGAGTTGGTATGCCGTGTTTAGGCTGCACAGAACCCGAATTCCCCTTCTTTGATTTGGCCCCAGGTACAGTCTTCAAGAGCCAAACAGTCATGGGTTTTCCCAAAGATTTACCGGCAGGAATCGATAAAATCGGCTATATGAAGTTAACAGCGGCAGCAAAACAAGCCGCGCCCCAGTGGGCCGAAGACGATATTTTCTTAATATAATAAGCGGGTACTCAATGAGTGAAGTAAAACGTCTGGATATTTCGCCGGTAGGTCGCGTAGAAGGGGATTTAGACGTAAGAGTCGACATCAAAGACGGCTATGTTGTCGATGCGTGGACCACCGCTGAGTTATTCCGCGGATTTGAGGTGATTTTGAAGGGCAAGGACCCACAGGCAGGCTTAATTGTGACGCCTCGGGCCTGCGGAATTTGCGGCGCGTCCCACTTAAATTGCGCCGCATGGGCTTTAGATACCGCGTGGCAAACCACTGTGCCGCGCAATGCAATACTCGCCCGTAATCTAGGGCAGATCACTGAAAGTCTGCAGAGCTTTGTTCGCCACCACTACGGCTTATTTCAAATAGACTTTACCAATGTTAAATACCAGCATAGCACTTTTTACGAAGAGGCCGTTGCGCGCTGGGCCATATACCGTGGCCGCAACTATGAGCGTGGTATTGCTATTTCGGGCCGAGCGGTGGAAATTTACGCGCTGTTTGGTGGGCAATGGCCCCACTCAAGCTTTATGGTTCCCGGCGGTGTGATGTGTGCCCCTACGCTTACCGACGTCACGCGGGCACGAGCAATACTGGAGTATTTCCGTTCGGAATGGCTTGAGCCAATATGGCTAGGCTGCAGCCTTGACCGTTATCGCCAAATCAAAAGCTACGACGACTTTATGGTCTGGCTTGATGAATCACCGAATCACGCGAATTCAGATTTAGGGCTGTATTGGCGTATGGGGGTCGATATCGGTTTAGATCAATTTGGCGGTGGTTTAAACCGCTTTATGAGTTGGGGTTACCTGCCCCATGAAGACCGTTATCAGCAGCCAACCGTCGCTGGCCGCGCCGCGGCTATGCGAATGCAAAGTGGGATCTACGATTTCACCACCGACAGCCATTCAATGATGGATGAATCCGGGGTCAGAGAAAATACCAGCCGCGCCTGGTATCAAGAAGGCGGTGACGACGTTCACCCTTTTGACCGGAATACCCAACCCTCCCCTAAAAATGATGTAAATCACGATGAAAAATACTCGTGGAGTACCGCGGTTCTGCATGACGAGTTTGGCCGATTAGAAACAGGCGCCCTAGCCCGTAATTTAGTCGCCGCAAAAAAAGGCGAATCCTGGCAGCATCACGACCCTTTGATCCACGACATGATGAAAAACATGGGTGGTTCAAGTTTACTGCTACGCCACTTTGCACGAATGCACGACCTCGTAAAACTCTATGATGAGGGCCAGTATTGTTTACAAGGTTTTCGCTTAGAAGAACCGTGGTATATCAAGCCAAAAGAACAAGATGGTCGCGGTTTTGGTGCCACCGAGGCTGCTCGAGGCGCCCTTGCCCACTGGATTGATGTGAAAAATGGGCGTATTCATAACTACCAGATAATTGCACCAACCACATGGAATATTGGGCCCCGCGACGGTCGTGGAAACAGAGGTCCGATGGAAGAGGCCCTCATCGGCACGCCGATCGCCAATCCCTCAGACCCAGTTGAAGTGGGGCAAGTTGCCCGGTCTTTCGACTCCTGCATGGTCTGTACGGTGCACGCGCATGATGCAAATACCGGCGATGAACTCGCCCGTTTCCAAATTCCTTAAGGCTTAGATAATGCTTACGATTATAGGCTGTGGTAATAGCAATAGAAGTGATGATGGCGTCGGGCCGTATATTGCTCAGCAACTTGCCGCGCATCTGAAAACCTCTCCCGCTGACGAGGTTCGCGTCTTCGACGCGGGCACCGGGGGAATGGATGTGATGTTTAAAGCCCGCGGCAGTTCTGAACTCATTATTATTGACGCTTGCTCCAGCGACAGTGAGCCCGGCAGCGTGTTCGAAGTACCAGAAGCCGAGTTAAGGATTCGCCAAGATCCAGTTACCAATATGCATGACTTCCGCTGGCAACACGCGTTGTACACAGGACGGCAAATCTTTGGCGACGACTTTCCGATCAACGTCACGGTCTTATTAATCGAGACGCAATCTACCGGACTCGGACTAACCTTAAGCGCCAAGGTAAAAGTCAGTGCTGATGCCTTAATAGCGACGCTGAAGTCGCGGTACGTTTCCCCTCTCAGCCGGCCAAAAACACGCTCACAGCTCTCCTTCGAAATGGCCCTGCAAATGGCCGAGGAAAGTTCCGCCAGCGACACAGAAAAAGCCGCTATGCTCGCCGAGATAGCACAAGGTTTACAGCAGCACGCCACGTCTATTGAGGATCATCGCTATGGAATAGCCTTGCTACGCCGAGCGCTGGGCTTTTCACAGTTAGATGGCAATGACATGGCGCGTTTACAGGTCCAGCTAGCCACCGGCCTCAGTCAAATTCCCAGTGATAGCAGCGAGCCCCTTCATGAGGCGAGACTATTACTTGATAACGCCATGAACGAATTGGCCATTGAAGAGGAGCGCGCCAGCGCCGCTATGCAACAGGGGTTGATCGTTCAATCTCTAGCCTCAATGGGGGCAATGGATCATGCAGTCGCTGCGGGCCACTACCAAGCAGCGCTGCGCTTTTTCCGCAGCAGCACCCACCCTGCGGAATACGCCATCATCCACAACAACCTCGCTACGCTTTGGTTGTCGATGCCGAGGGAGTCAGCTCAGCATCGCCTGTACGAAGCAATGGCGGTGCAAGCGTTCGAAACAGCACTCGCGAATATCAATGCCCAAAGTCACCCTGATGAATATGCCATGCTCCAAAACAATTTGGGCAACGCGCTGCAACACAGTGATAGCGGCGATCTCATTGCCAATAAAATGAGAGCCATAGAAGCCTACGACATTGCCCTTAGTTTGCGCAAACAACAACCACACCTCCAAGCGAATACCCTGGCCAACCGTGCTAACTGCCTGCGCGACATACCCGATAACCTCGATAAACCTGAGCTCGGAAACCGCCATCGATTAGCGGCAGCCCTGAATAATGCCCAACAGGCGCAAAAGCTCTTTGAGCAGGGCTCGGAGCGGGATAAGGCCAATATGATGGCAGAGCTAATTGCCGATTTACACACTGAAATGAACGCGAGCGCAGCCCATGCAGGATGAGCCCGAGACCGAGCGCCTGGCACTCACTATTGACGATATTGTCGCCGAGATTAGCCAGTGGGACGCCGCGTATAAGGCCAAAGCTTTTGCCTTAAAAAGTGCGGTCGAGGAGTTTCATGCCTTGGCCTTGCGAAATTTAATTAAAACCCTCGCTAACGATTCTGGCGCGGGACAAGCCCTTCGCTTGGCCTTAGCTGACCCGCTGGTATACGCCATGCTACGGCGCCACTCAATCATCAAGCCATCTTTAGAAGAACAGGCACTCACCGCATTAGACATCGTTCGTCCTGAGCTTCAACAACACGGCGGTGATGTCGAACTCATTAGTATAAAACCGCCGGGCGAGATAACGATTCAACTTACTGGGGCCTGTGATGGCTGTGGATCGTCGCAAATCACCTTAGAAAAAGGCGTTAAGAGAACCTTGCGCGAACATTGCGCATGGGTTTCCGAGATCATAGTCGCCGGTAATTCAGTGAGCGCGGCGGACGTGCAGCCCATTCAAATTATTAGCCCCTTTGAAAAAGGCAGCAGCGCGTGACGGCACTAGCAGATAAATCCGCAGCCGTCATTTGTCAAATAGTCCGCTACCCCACTATAGGAATATTAGGTGGCGAACTCGATGCCATGGGGTTACCTGCCCCCATACCCTGTGATCGAAAAAATCTATTTGCGCCGCGTGGTGTCTGCTACCACCCGAGCGACGGTTCGCTTTGGGTCAGTGATACCGGCCACCACCGAGTGTTAGCGTGGCGTTCGCCCCATTCGGGCACGGCGGCCGCAGACCGTGTTCTTGGTCAAAGCACTGGCGAGGCTCGGAATCGCGGGGGGGACGCCGGCCCCCGGTCTTTCAATGTACCTTGCGGCATTACGCCTTTTGGCGAGGGAATCGCCGTCGCAGACAGCTGGAATCACCGTGTTTTGATCTGGCTGCACCTACCCTGGGAGGACCAAGAGCCCGATTTTGTCTTAGGACAAAAGAGTTTTAGCGATGTTTTACCAAACAGAGGAGCCACCGCTCCCCAGGCCAATACGCTGTATTGGCCGTCCGGTGTGTTTGCTGATGGTGAGCGCTTATATATCGCAGATACCGGTAACCGCCGGGTTTTAATTTGGGATTACCCACCCAAATCCCACGGGGTGCCTGCAAATCGCGTGTTAGGCCAAACAGACTTCCATTGCCGCGACGAAAATGGCGGTGGCACGCCATCGGCAAGCAGTATGCGCTGGCCCCATGCCTTGTGTCTTTGGCAGGGGCGATTGTGCGTGGCAGACGCCGGAAACAATCGGGTTATGATATTCGCGACATCGCTGCCTGATAGTCATACGAATTGCGATATTCTGCTTGGCCAAGGAAGTAAATACGGTAGTTTGCATAATGCCGGCGCGTCCGTCGCTAGCGAAAATAGTCTGAGCATGCCCTATGGAATAAGTAGTTTCGGGCCTTGGCTTATTGTTGCCGACACCGCCAATTCGCGACTGCTTGGCTGGCACATTGACCGGCTCCAAACCGGTGCCCCCGCTGAAGCGCTATTTGGCCAAGTTAGCTTTGAGCGCAGTGGCGACAATGCGTGGGGTGCCGTTAGGGACAGTAGCCTGTGTTGGCCTTATGGAATTCATATTTATCAAAACCACATTGCCATCGCTGATACCGGCAACAGCCGTATCTCAATGTATGGTTTGAGCCTATGACTACACTCCCCAGCAAGCGCAGCAATTCCGGGTCTACCCTGCGCTTAAAGGGGGTCGTTCAAGGTGTCGGTATGCGACCAACTGTGTACCGCATAGCGCGGCGACTTGGTTTGTGTGGCGAGGTGAGCAACCAAGGCGGTGATGTACTGATTCAGCTCTGGGGCGGAGAACCCTTAATCGCTCAGTTTCTTAATAGCCTACACGAGGAATTACCCTCTGGCGCTACTATCCATGAGATAGATGAATCTGCATTTATTGGCTTGGCCCCGAGCGAATTTCGCATTGCCACAAGTCACACACAGCTGATCAGTAATCCGGGCGTGGTGCCCGATCGAGCAGTATGCCCAGCTTGCATCCGTGAGCTCCTCGACCCGCAAAACCGACGCTTTCACTACCCCTTCATCAATTGTACCGTTTGTGGTCCGCGCTTTAGCATAATAAAAACGCTGCCCTGGGATCGCAGCAATACGGCAATGGATGAGTTTCCGCTGTGCCCTCGCTGCCAATCTGAATATCAGTCTTGCAGCGATCGTCGTTTTCACGCCCAACCTAACGCTTGCGCAGAATGCGGCCCGACACTTTTTTACTCCCGCGACGGCCAAAGCAGACCTGTCATCGATGTACTTGACGCCATAGGCGATATTAGAAAAGGCCGCATTATTGCGGTACAAGGCTTGGCCTGTGTCCATCTCGCTTGCGACGCCACCAACGCCCTATCGGTTGCTGCGCTTCGCAATGTGAAGCGGCGCCCAGTCAAACCCCTCGCCGTTATGGCAGCTAACATGGCGATGATTCGTCGCTACGCGGTATGTTCGAAAGAAGAGGAAGACTTACTCTGCTCCCCAGCCGCACCAATAGTCTTGCTTAAAAAGCACAATCAAGCTCTCGCGGACAATATCGCCCCTAATTTAAACCGCATTGGCTTCATGCTGGCTAATACCCCCCTGCACCACCTGTTATTTACCGAATGGGATTCGCCGCTGGTATTAAGCAGTGCCAATTTAGCAGGAGGCACGCCCATTACTGACGCCGCTATTGCGCAAGATGCCGTATCGAATCTAAGTGCCGCGGTGTTACTTCACAATCGCCGGATAGTCCACCGCCTCGATGACTCTGTCGGTCAGCTTGTGGCAGGCAAGCCACAGTTGTTCCGTCGTGCGCGCGGCTATGTACCAGAGGCGATTCTCCTGCCCCCCGGCTTCGAAAACAGCCCAGCTGTTTTGGCTTATGGCGCTCATTTAAAAAGTTGCTTCTGTCTACTGAGCGGTCGGCAGGCCCAGTTGTCGACTTGGATTGGCGATCTCCACAGCCCTGATCAGCGCCAAGACTATCAAGAGCAACTAGAAAATTACGTCGCGCTATTTCAGTTTCAGGCTGAGGGAGTCGCCTGCGATCACCACCCGGATTACTTTACCAGTCATCTCGCCGAAACGAGTTCACAGTGCAGCGGTTTGCCCCTCCACAAAGTGTGGCATCATCACGCCCATGCTGCAGCGGTTATGGCCGAGCACGGTCGTGCTTTAGCTGCGCCACCAATATTGGCGATTATTTTTGACGGCGCAGGCTTAGGGCCGGACGGTAGCCTGTGGGGTGGTGAATTTTTATTAACAAATTACACCAGTTTCGAACGACTAGCGTATATTAAACCCTGCCCGTTAGTCGGTGGCGATAGCGCTGCATCACAGCCTTGGCGATGCCTGTGGTCGCAATTAGAAAGCTATTTTACGTGGGCTGAAATAACTCGTCGCTATCCCACGCTTCCTTTTATAAACGCCATGCAAACAAAGCCTCTAAGTACTTTGCAGGCTATGATAAGGAGCGGCAGCAATAGTCCGCATACCAGTTCCGCTGGACGCTTATTTGATGCTGTCGCCGCTGCCATGGGTGTGTGTTTTGAACAAAACCAATATGAAGGTGAAGCGGCAATGACCTTGCAGGCGCTGGCGGAAAGCAGCGATGATCGCCTCGCGTATCCCGTTGCGGTTGATGATAGTGGCGCAGTGCTCAAACTGAACTTTAACGTTATGTGGCAAGCACTATTAACAGACCTTTGCGCTAATCTCGATGCCCCCGTCATTGCCAGACGCTTTCACAATGGTTTGGCCAGCGCTATCTGCGAAATGACCTGCCAATTGTTTAAACGGAGCGCGAAATGGCAAGAGCCAAGCGTATTACTCAGCGGCGGCGTGTTTCAGAATGCCCTGCTCGCCGAGACCTGCGAGCGGTTATTAAGCGCGTCAGGCTTTACTGTATTGCTCCCGACCAAGGTCCCAGCCAATGATAGTGGCTTGGCGTTGGGGCAGGCACTCATCGCTGCGGCAACACAACTTGAGCAAGGTTATAGCAAGGATTCACTATGTGTTTAGGCATACCCGGTAAGATTATTGCTATCAGCCATGAGGAGCACCGTTTAGGTATTGTTGAGGTAAGCGGTGTTAAACGAGAAATTAATCTCGCCTGCATTGTCGATGCTAACCACAACCTTGCCGAGTGTGTTGGCGACTGGGTGTTAGTCCATGTTGGCTTTGCGATGGCGCGAATCAATGAGGAGGAAGCCGAGCGAACACTGAGTTTACTTAGAGAACTAGGTGATGCCGCAGACCTTGGGGAGGTGAGCTAATGTCCGAGTCTGATAAAACCTTAGATCTCTTGTACCCGCAGCTGCGCTCGGGTTTGAAACGACAGAATTTAGATGACACCTTGGCCTTTTCTATCACCGAAAAAGCGAACGCCAGTATAGACACAAAGCGGCAATTCATCGCCGACAACACCACAGCGTTGATTGCGATGGCAAAAACCATTGCTGGGGTGTTTGCCGCGGGCGGAAAGTTACTTTGTATGGGCAATGGCGGCTCGAGTTGCGATGCAGACCATCTCGCTGTGGAGTTCAATCACCCGATCACCACCGGCCGGCCCGCATTGCCGGCAATCAACTTAAGCGCCGATACGGCTATGATGACAGCTGTCGGCAATGACCTAGGTTTCGAGCAAGTTTTTGTTAGGCCACTTATTTCTCTCGGGCGGCCAGGCGATATTTTGTTTGGTATTTCAAGTAGCGGTAATTCCGGCAACATGATTGCTGCATTTAAAGCCGCTCGCGACAAGAACATTAAAACCTGCGCCCTGCTCGGCGGAGACGGCGGTGGAATTGCTAGAGCAAGTGATGTCGATCACTGTATTGTCGTCGGCAGCACCAGCGTGCACCGTATACAAGAGTGCCATGTCTTGGCATACCATATTATCTGGGATCTGGTTCACACCCTACTCGCTGATACTCGGCAATAGAGGCCAATATGCATTTGGTAGATGAATTTCGCGACCCGGTTTTAGCCAAACGCCTGCTTAAGGAAATCGCGCTAAGCCTGCCAAGCATAATGGCCGAGCGCGGTCGGCCGCTACAGATAATGGAGGTGTGCGGCGGGCATACCCACAGTATTTTTCGTTTTGGACTCAAGGATATATTGCCCCCAGAGATTGAATTCGTGCATGGCCCCGGTTGCCCAGTTTGCGTCCTACCAATGGGCCGCATTGACGATTGCCTAGCCCTCGCCACGAGAGAGAACGTGATTGTCGCCAGTTTTGGCGACGCCATGCGCGTACCCGGCTCAAAACAAAACTTATTACAGGCCCGCGCCCAAGGCGCTGACATTCGCATGGTGTACTCCCCTGCTGACGCTTTAAGTCTGGCAAAGCAAAACCCGAGTAAAGAAGTTGTTTTTTTTGCCTTGGGCTTTGAAACCACCATGCCCGGAACTGCGTTTACAGTTCTCGCGGCACAACGCGACAATATCAAAAATTTCTCAGTCTTTTGTAATCACATCACCATCGTGTCGACGATCAAGGCAATTTTGGATTCCCCTGATATGCGTCTTGACGGCTTTCTTGGCCCTGGTCATGTCAGCATGATCATTGGCAGCGAGGTATTTGAATTTATCCCCGCACAATATCAACTACCATTTGTGGTGGCGGGCTTTGAGCCTTTGGACATACTCCAATCGATTTACCTTGTTGTTCAACAAATTAAGCAGGGCAAGCCTCGCATTGAAAATCAGTATGCGCGGGTAGTACAAGATAGCGGCAGCGCTCAAGCCCTCGCCGCCATCGGTCAGGTTTTTCGTTTGCGAGATGTATTTGAATGGCGCGGCCTGGGTTCGATTGATCACTCGGGGGTGATGCTCGCCCCAGAATTTTCGGCCTATGACGCTGAGCACCGTTTCGGCGTTCCCAATATAAAAATCGCAGATCCAAGCTCTTGCCAGTGTGGCGAAGTGCTAAAAGGCGTGATCAAACCGCCGCAATGTAAGGTGTTTGGTGGATTATGTACCCCAGAATCGCCCATGGGAGCTTTAATGGTATCGTCGGAAGGCGCCTGCGCGGCCTACTATCAATATGCCAAACCCCAGTCGAGTGCGCATCGTGATTAAGCCAGTGTTGCCACTCGGTGAGACCATTAATCTGTCCCACGGCAGCGGTGGTCGAGATATGCACCGCCTGCTAAAACAACTTATATACCCCATTTTGTGTGCTGAGCCGGCAAACGAAAGTGATTCTGCCTGCATACCACTTAATGCATTAGCTTCCCACGGCGACCGATTGGCCTTTACTACAGACTCCTATACCGTCAGTCCGCTCTTTTTCCCCGGGGGGGATATCGGCAGTTTGGCCGTTAATGGCACAGTCAATGACTTAGCAATGGCAGGCGCAGTGCCGCAATATTTGTCCTGTGCACTGATATTGGAAGAAGGCTTCTCTATTGCTAGTTTGACTGAAATTTTAACGTCAATGCGTCGCGCGGCGGACAGTGCAGGAATAAAAATCATCACCGGTGACACCAAAGTGGTCCACCGTGGCGCGGCTGACAAAATATTTATAAACACCACCGGCATAGGCGTGATTCCTTTAAATCGCATACTCGCGCCAGAGCAGATTTGCGCCGGCGATGTGGTGATTGTGAGTGGCTATATTGGTGATCACGGTACCGCGATTCTATCTGCGCGGGACGAGTTGCAGCTTGAAATTGAGATAGAAAGTGACTGCCAGGCCCTCAACGAATTGGTCGAAGCCCTAGTCACAGCGTGCCCTAATACCCGATTATTGCGGGATGCTACTCGCGGTGGCGTCGCCACCGTGGTGAACGAAATAGCCGGTGCGGCGGGTGTTGGTATCCAGATATACGAAGAGAAGCTTCCGGTGCGGCCAATGGTACGTGGCGCCTGTGAAATTTTAGGTCTCGACCCGCTTTATTTGGCGAATGAAGGTACCTTGGTCGCCGTTGTTGCGAGTGACGAGGCCGCAGCGGCAGTCACGGCGATGCGCTCATTAGTCGCCGGTGAGCACGCAGTCATTATTGGCGAGTGCAGCAGTGCTCACCCCGGCGTTGTATCGTTAATAACGCAGTTTGGCGGTGAACGGGTGATCGATGTGCCCGCCGGTGAATTGCTTCCCCGGATTTGTTAATTGCGGTCAGGGATTTCTATTTTGTACTAGGCTTATAAAGAATCGTGCGGAGTACCGGAGATGAACAGTAGCGCCAAACCCACAATCGATATGACAAAACCGCATTATCAAAGGATTCTTGATGCAGCCCAGTCGCAATCGCCGGGTCTTCTCGGCTCTGCGCTGCTTAATATCGATTCAGGGGATTACCTGCACTCGACGGCCAGTAGCACAGCTTCTAGTGAGGAATTGAGCCATTGGATTGATGTCGCAAAAGCGCTGTTTGCTAGCCAGTGTGAACCGTTTCTAGTCACTGACTTTTCTTCACTTAAAAACACTAAACAAGCTTATCTCGAGTTTGATGATCAGTCCTTGGCCTGCGTAGCCATCGGTCAAAGCCCATCACCCAGTCTTGTCATTCTGCGCGACAAAGCGCCACTCGGAATGGAGCTGAGTCGCGCCAAAGAACTTTCTGATCTGCACCCACAAAGGTTTGATGCCCTTGCCAAAAATCCGCACTACCTCGACAGAGACGGCGTGCATAGCGTTAGTGATTTGACCGGAAGTGGCAGTGCTGAACAACTTTGCCGCGTTCCTTATGCAGCGCAGGAGCTAATTAGCGGACTCTTTGGTGAAGCAGCACTACCGAGTTTGGCCACACTGCAAATGCGGCATAAATTACATTTGGATCGGCTCCTGAATGCCTACATTGACAATGACCGGATCAAAGTCATTTTCCAACGACCGCGATACTTGGCAGACCATATAATTATACTCGTTAGTAACGACCATAACTCGCCGGCAGAGCTGGCGGTAAACGTGCGCAAATGTGCAGATAACGTGCTCAGGCAATTAATAGATGACACCCTTGAACAAGGTATAAACACCGATGTATCGCTGGCGGAAGATGATCAGACTTGGCAAAGTATTGTGCAAGAATTGCGCGAGCTAGATAGAGATGATCTTTTAGGCGTGCTGGAGGTCGGCGGATTTGCTAATCATAGTTTGGGGGATGAGGGCGAAATGGAAGCTGGTGCCGTCGTATTGCGCTGCGCTGAATGCATATATTATTACCCCAATCGTAAATGGTGCGACCTTCCCGAGCTCCCGGTACCGGTCGAACCGCATTGGTACTGTAAACTTTGGAAGCTGTGATTATCGGTGCATGAGTTAGGGATTACGCAAAATATTGTCGCCATTGTGGCAGAGGCTGCAGCGGGTAGAAAGGTGCTTCGAGTTCAGATTGCCATTGGTAAACTGAGCGCGGTAGATGCCGACGCCATTGCTTTTTGCTTTGACATTTGCTGCATGGAAGCGGGTTTAGCGGGCGCTAAACTCGAAATTCAGCACATACCGGGCCGCCTGAAGTGCTTTCACTGCAGTGCCGAAAAGGATAGCCCTACATTGTATGGACGGTGTCACTGCGGTTCTAATGATTTACGCTGTATTAGCGGACAAGAACTCCTTGTTAGAGAAATTGAACTGGAATAGGAGACGATATGTGTACAGTTTGCGGATGCTCTAAAAATGCTCAATTTAGCGTGAATGGGGAGACTCAATTTCGCTTTCAATCAACGCAGAAAGAAAACTTTAAACTGAACCCAGAGTCGCTTCAGCAACCTCTCGCTAAAAAGGGAACTAAAATGCCCGAGGTGCACACACTTGAACAACAAGTGCTGGCGAAAAATGATAGTTTAGCCGCATTAAATCGCAGGGAATTAAGCCGCCGTGGGGTGCTGTCGCTCAATATTCTAAGTAGTCCCGGGGCAGGAAAAACCCGTGTATTAGAACGAACAATTGCCGATTTAGATCAATCAGTTGTGTGTCAGGTTATTGAGGGCGATCAAGCTACAGAGCAAGATGCCTTGCGTATTCGTCGCGCTGGCGCCCAAGCCGTGCAGATCAACACCGGCAACGGCTGCCATTTAGAAGCAGACATGCTGGCTAGCGGTATCAAGATCTTACAGCCGCGGGAATCGAATATTCTTTTCATTGAGAACGTCGGTAATTTAGTCTGTCCTGCGCTATTCGATCTAGGTGAAACTCGGCGAGTCGTCATTTTGTCCGTCACTGAAGGTGAAGACAAACCGATCAAATATCCCTATATTTTTCATAACGCAGACCTGCTATTAATCAATAAGATCGATTTACTTCCCCATTTGGAGTTTGACCTGCAACGCTGCCTAGACTACGTAACAACCGTCAACCCTAGCTTGATGACCTTATGCGTATCCGCGCAAACCGGCGAAGGCATGGACGAATGGTATCAATGGTTGCAGAAAGAGCGAGCTGCCTTAACGCCCAGCGAGCCTTGCGAAGAAATGTAACTGCGCTGTCAATCAAATTGACGCTGCTATACGCAAGTAAAAACACCTTACCTTCTCCAAAACCAAGGGGGATGACTATCCCTCTACATCTGCACTCAACGCGCTAATATGCCAGTAATCGGCATCAATATACGCCAAATTAAGCTTAGCCAATTTTTGTAAAGCATCGTCTACATCAAAATCCAAGCGACACTGCCAGCGCTGGGAAAACCATACCTCTATGCGTTGATCGAGTTCTTGTGCGCTTAAAGGTTGATGGGCAGCCAGTAAAAAGTAGTAGGCTAGCAAGCTTTCCTTGCACTCTGACTCTTCTGCGTCGTCGAGCAGGCGATACAAAACCCCAGCGTTATTGTCTAATAGTTTGAAGTACAGATTGCGGGTCAGGGCTTCATTAAAACGCAATTTACGATTTTTAAAATTAGAAATTTGTTTCCATAAATAAGCACCAATGGTACCGGCCCCCGCAAGCAGAACAATTATCGCCTTACGGTCTAATGTTACCTCGTCATTGTGCCAACCTAACCAGAAGCCCAGGAGTGAGCCCGTAAGCACTAAAGTCGCACCTAGCTTAGTGGTCAGTACCACCCCTCCGCTCACTAGCGCCGGTATCCCAATCATGAGTTTGTCGCGCAGCCGCATCCCCACTTGGGTGTTCGGGAACAGCATTTCCATATCGGCATCTGGAACATTTTGAAACAGCTTTAACATCGTGGCACCGGGCCGACAGCCGGCTAATGAACTATCTTCGTTCATTTCATCTTTAAATCGCAAGTAGAGAACGACCCTATCGTAATTTACGAACCGGACCGTTTTGCGCCAGAGATTAAAAGGGCCGCGGATCACCTCCTCCCGCTCGCTGGCACCTCGGGTGTAAAGCAAGACCTCAGCGAAATCATCGAGATTTACCACCAGTCTAATGTCGAATAGTGAGGCCGAATCCAGCGCTTTGGACAAGACCTCTGGGGTAACCTTGTCATAATTTGCCCGTTCTAATAGCTCGGACACCTGCCTCGCAAGATCATCTTGACTGCTTGCAGTATCGCGATTATCAAGATGTACAAGCCGCGTGTCTGCGTCGGGATCAAGACTGAAATAAGCATCTTTTAAGGCGTGTTTGGCGCGGTGAAAATCATCACGGAAATGGCGTTCAATCTGGCGAGCACCATTTTTGAATTTCACTAAGCTTTCAGCATCGAGCTGGCCCTCTTGCAGGCACATTTGCAAAATATCGGCACGGCGGAATGGAATGAAGCGCAGTAAGGCCAGTTTTGGCATGGCAATAACCTTTTGTCTTTATAGCGAGCATCTTGTTTAGTTATAGAGAATTCCCTTTCTCGACATTGCTACGCAGCATAGGCTATTGTTTTTGCTAGGGGTAATGTTTTTGTTCGCGCAATTGCAAGGATGGGGTTAAACATGCATGATCACCACCATCATCATACCGCCTCGGAACGTATTGGCTGGGCGTTTGCTTTAAATTTTGGTTTCACCATTATTGAGTTTATTGGTGGTTATTTGACCAATAGTACGGCGATAATGGCTGACGCCGTCCACGATCTGGGCGATTGCCTAGCCATTGGTTCAGCGTGGGTCCTGAATAAAATTTCAGACAAAGAAGCTAGTCACCATTATAGCTACGGCTATCGCCGGTTCTCTTTGCTCGGCGCATTAATTAACGGCGTTGTATTGGTCGTTGGCGCCATTTGGATTTTAAGCGAAGCTATTCCGCGCTTGGCTCACCCAGAAATGCCCCACGCGACGGGAATGTTCGGCTTGGCCATACTGGGCGTCGCGGTAAATGGCTACGCAGCGTATAAATTGAGCGACGGGAAAACCTTAAATGAACGCATGCTCAACTGGCATTTACTTGAGGATGTCTTAGGCTGGGTCGCAATATTGGTCTTGTCGCTAATATTAATGGTCGTTGAGCTGCCTATTTTAGACCCCCTGCTCTCCATCGGTTTCACCTTGTTCATCCTCTTTAATGTGGTCAAAACCTTAGTTGAAACTCTGCGCTTGTTCCTGCAGGCAACCCCAGACCATGAGCTGCGCAGTCAAATTCAGGATGAATTGCAAGCCATCGACCATGTGAGCGACATTCATCACCTCCACCTTTGGTCCTTAGACGGCGAACATCATGTTTTGACCGCGCACCTCATTCTGAATCAGCATTACGCCCAGCCCGAATTAGTATTGCTCAAAGCGGATATTGCCACCGCCATGGCCAAATACGAGCTGAGTCACACCACGATTGAGCTGGAGTTTCCCGACGAATTTTGCCGAGATACGCCTGTGCATTCACATTGAGCGGGATGCCAGAATAATGGCAACATTACTGTGAATATTCCCAAGGCGATTCAGGGCGTGGCAACTGAAAATCATTGGCTTATTTCATCGCCATTCGCTAGATTGCGCGCAATCGCTAGCCCGTCCAGCTAGCGTCTGGTAAGAGGTTTGGTGTGGCATGATAGATCCCGTGATTTTGTTTTTCATCTTTGGTCTCAGTGCAGGTTTACTGCGCTCTGAGTTACGACTTCCCCCCGCAATTTATGACCTCGTCAGTATTATGCTGCTGCTGACGATTGGTATGAAAGGCGGTATTGAGCTAGCTAAACAACCTTTCTTGGAACTGCTGCCGCAGATGCTGGTGGTTATTGCCCTCGGCATTGTCTTACCGCTTATCGCCTTCCCATTGCTACGTTACCTCGGGCGCTTCAGTCGCGTAGACGCGGCTTCTATCGCCGCGCACTACGGCTCCGTGAGTATGGGTACCTTTGCGGTCGCAGTGGCTTACATGAGCGCACGAGGGATCTACTACGAGGAGCAAATGCCGCTGTTTGTGGTTATGCTGGAGATTCCCGCAATTCTGGTCGGTATAGTGATAGCCAAAGGCTTTTCTAAGGAAACCAACTGGGCCCAAGTCGGCCACGAAGTGCTACTGGGTAAGAGTATCATTCTCATGATAGGCGGCCTGCTCATCGGCTGGATCGCCGGCGCAGAGCAACTCGCGTCTATCAAACCGCTGTTCTTTGATTTGTTCAAAGGGATTTTAGCGCTCTTCCTACTAGAAATGGGCTTAATCACCTCTAAACACGTGGGCAGCCTGAAAAAGTACGGCTTATTCCTCATCGTGTTTGGTATCAGTATGCCTATGTTGTCGGCGGTGCTTGGTGCGGGCACAGGCTGCTTATTGGGGTTCTCCGTGGGCGGCACGGCGATGCTGGCTATTCTCGCCGCCAGTGCCTCGTATATAGCGGTGCCTGCAGCAATGCGGATTTCAGTGCCAGAGGCCAACCCGACCCTATCTTTGGCTGCGTCATTGGGTATCACCTTCCCCTTTAACGTTGTGATCGGCATCCCCATTTATTACGCGATGGCTGAATACATACACGTCTTTTTCGGAGCTTAAACAATGAGTGACACCATCAAAAAACTCCTAACCATTGTGACAGAAGCCGCATTGGAAAATATTCTCACCAAGGATCTTGAGCGCCTTGGAGCCCAGGGCTACACCATTACTGACGCTAGAGGCAAAGGTGGTCGAGGTAGTCGCAGTGCCGCCTGGGATGCCAACGGCAATATTCGGATTGAGGTGGTTAGCGACGCGGCAATTGCCAGCCAGATTGCCAGCCACCTAAAGGCGCAGTATTACGACAATTACGCCATGATTCTGTTTATGAGCGATGTTGAAGTCATTCGACCGGAGAAATTTTAACCCCTACGCGCCTTTAAAATCATTGGCATCAATGTCCAGCTTACGCAATTTAGCGCGCAAGGTGCTGACATTGATGTCTAGCCGTTTCGCTGCGCCATAAGGGCCGTCAACTCGACCCTTAGTTTCCGTCAGTATGCGTTTAATATGCGCAGCAATCACCGCCTCTAAAGATTCATCTGCTGGCCCGCTACTCTTATCGGCGGTGTCTTGAATAGCCGCACGCGGTTTCGGTGCAGGCGCGCCTAAGGCCATTTCTAAATCAAGATATTCGCCGTGGCCTAAGATCACTGCCCGCTCCAGCACCGATCCCAACTCTCTAATATTACCTGGCCAGCTATAACGCTTTAAATTGCGCACATCGGCTGCCGACAAAGGCGGAACCGGTACGCCCATGCGCATCGCAGCGCGCTGAATAAAATGTCTGGCAAGGTCTTCAATATCATCTAGGCGCTCGTTAAGAGTCGGCAATATGATGGGAAACACCGCGAGGCGATACCATAAATCTTCCCGAAAACTGCCCTCCTGCACCATCTTCGGTAAGTCGCGATGAGTTGCTGCAACGACCCTGACATCAACTTGGACATCGCGCTCGCTACCGACTTTTTGAATAATACCGTCCTGGAGTACCCGCAATAACCGCACCTGCGCTGCGGGGGGCAGCTCACCGACCTCGTCTAAAAAGAGTGTGCCACCACCGGCGCGCTCAAACCAGCCGCGACGGCTCGCATGGGCGCCAGTAAAACTGCCCTTTTCATGGCCAAACAGTTCAGAGTCGATAAGTTCAGGGGGCAAGGCGCCGCAATTTACCCGCAAAAACGGGCCGTCATGCCGAGTGGAGCGCTCGTGTATGGCGCGGGCTATCACCTCTTTACCTGCGCCAGTTTCACCTAATATCAATACCCCCGCCGGTGTCGGCGCGACTTGATTAACACGTTGCATTACTTGTTTTAAACCGCGGTCGGCGCCCACAATATTTTCTGATATTGAACGCAGCCCCAAACGGCTTAGCAGGCTTTGCCGATCCGCTTCCGCTTTAGCCCGCAGTCGTTGGATGTCGTTGAGCTGCTGATCGTTTTCAATGCAGGCTAGAAGTGGCTCGGCGAGGGCAACAAGATGTTCACACTGCCTTGCGGAGCAAGCAGAATCGCATATCAGCGCCGCAATACCGATCAACTGCTTCTCTCGCCGCATAGGTAGAAGTATTGAGTCGCGGCTGGCATACGACGCACCGAGGAGGATAGCAATTAGTGATCGATGGCCAGCACTGCTCTGATCACTGCAGACAGCGCAGCCTCGGTTCCACGCGTCAATGCTGGCAAGCGCATGCGATCCTGTTGCCTCGATATGCGCTAATACACCCTCAGCGCCTCCTCGCTGCCAACTGCCACTTAATCGCCATTCCCCAGCCCCGTAAAACGAGAATAAGTGAAGCTCATCAATGCTCACAATTTCGTTTATTACACCCGCCAATGGCGCCATTAGCTCACTTAGTGCAGCGTGTTTTCCTGCTTCGGTCCATAGCGTTAAAAGATGCTTATCAGATAGCGTCGCCATATTTTTATATCATACTCGAAGTAATTTACGCCAAATATAACGTATAAAACCGTTAAATAAGACTTTTATTTGCAGTGAATATGCTACCCAGGATTAAAAACCATCTAAACCAATGACTTACTACAGTACAAAAGCTGGCACGGCGCTTGATTACAATTATGTAGACAAACTATCTCTCCCGCTGTTGTTTAAGGACTGTAAATGAACATTAAATTGCTATTGCCGTTACTCCTTACTAGCCTTTTTGTTACACAGGCGCTTGCCAAGGACTACAGCTTACTGAACGTGTCCTACGACCCAACCCGTGAGCTGTACCATGAGTACAATGGCGAGTTTAGCCGTTATTGGCAGGCGAAAACTGGCGATAAGCTAGCAATAAAGCAATCACATGGTGGCTCTGGCAAACAGGCACGCTCGGTTATCGATGGTTTATCTGCCGACATAGTAACCTTGGCGCTGGCCTACGATATTGATGTCATTGTCAAACAAACGGGTAAATTGCCCGAAAACTGGCAGGGCCAGCTTGCGAATAATAGCTCGCCGTATACCTCGACAATTGTGCTGCTGGTACGCAAAAACAATCCAAAGAAGATCAATGACTGGTCAGACTTAGTGAAACCAGGAATTAGCATCGTCACTCCCAACCCCAAAACCTCAGGCGGCGCTCGCTGGAATTATTTGGCAGCCTACGCCTTTGCCAAGCATACCTATGGTAGCGATGCCGCGGCGGAGGAGTTCATTGAAACTTTGTTTAAGCGAGTAAGTGTTTTGGATACCGGCGCCAGAGCCGCGACCACCACCTTTGCTCAGCGCGGCATCGGCGATGTACTGATAACTTGGGAGAACGAAGCGTATTTAGCACTAAATGAGTTTGGTGCCGATAAATTTGAAATTGTGCTGCCGTCGCTGTCGATCAAGGCTGAACCACCGGTCGCGATCGTTGCCGCCAACGCTCAAAAGCACGGCGTGACTAATATCGCTCAGGCCTATCTAGAATATTTATATAGCCCTGTTGGACAAACGATTATTGCTAAGCATTATTTCAGGCCGGCGAAACCAGAGCTGATCACAAGGCACGACGTTCCTCTTTTAAGCGAACTGAAATTAGTCACGATAGATCAGGAATTTGGCGGTTGGGAGCGCGCACAAGCTAAACACTTCAGCGATGGCGGCCTGTTTGACCAGTTGTATCGGCGGCGTCGTTAAGTGGGATTAAACCTTAAATTCGCCAGACTCATGTGAAGGTCGTAAAACCTATGAAACTTTACTCTCACTCACCACTGCCAGGTTTTGCACCGGCCTTCTTTTACACTGTGGTATACCTAAGTCTTATCGTTGTTATTCCTCTTTCGGGTTTATTTTTTAAAACCGCGGAATTAGGTATTGCTCAATTTTGGGACTTAATCTCTGGCGAACGGGTAAGTCACGCCTTAGGATTGTCCTTCGCCACAGCCTTTGCCGCCGCCCTTATTAATGCCGTGTTTGGGCTGCTAATCGCATGGGTATTTGTGCGCTACGACTTTACGGGCAAGCGTGTATTTGACGCCATTATTGACTTGCCCTTTGCGCTGCCAACGGCAGTCGCGGGTATAGCGCTAAGTACACTTTACGCGAGTAACGGCTGGCTTGGCAGTTTGTTCGATAGCGTCGGTATCGACGTTGCTTATACCCCGCTGGGCATTGTCATTGCACTAACGTTCATTGGCCTGCCTTTTGTGGTTCGGAGCGTTGAACCGGTACTGAGAGAGTTAGAGCAAGAGCTGGAAGAAGCCGCCGCCTCGCTTGGCGCTAACCGCTGGCAAACCCTATATCGTGTGGTATTTCCCACGCTTCTACCGGCTTTATTAAGCGGCTTTGCGCTAGCCTTTGCACGTGGTGTTGGCGAATACGGTTCGGTGATTTTTATTGCTGGAAACGTGCCCTATGTTTCCGAAGTAGCGCCCTTACTCATTGTCATTAAATTAGAAGAATACGATTACGCTGGCGCCACCGCGGTGGCCGCAGCCATGTTGCTCATTTCCTTTGTGCTGCTGATTCTCATTAATGTCTTACAAGCCTGGAGTCAACGTTATAAAGCTAGCTCGGGCAAAGTAAATACTGCTCCAGATAAGGAATTTGTCGCATGAGCCCGTCTACGCAGACAAATATTATAAAAGTGGCAAACCATTCAGCTATTAGTGAAGGCAAGCTCACCCGCTGGCTATTAACGACGGTTGCGCTGAGTTTTTTAATACTGTTTTTGCTACTGCCCTTATTTACCGTGTTCGCCGAAGCTTTGCGTAATGGCTGGCAAACTTACGGCAAAGCCTTAAGCGATGCCGACGGGCTAGCCGCAATCAAGCTAACGGTCATCGCCTCAGCGATTGCCGTACCCTTGAATCTTATTTTTGGGGTCGTAGCAGCCTGGTCAATTGCCAAGTTTGAGTTTCGCGGCAAGGTCTTATTAACGACCTTAATAGACCTGCCGTTCTCGGTGTCGCCGGTGGTAACAGGCCTAATCTTTGTGCTGATGTTTGGCGCTAGTGGCTGGGCGGCGCCCCTACTAGACGGCACCGATGTTCAAATTTTGTTCGCGCTGCCCGGAATTGTGTTGGTCAGTATCTTTGTCACCTTTCCGTTCATTGCGCGGGAATTGATCCCGTTAATGCAGGAGCAAGGCAGCGACGAAGAACAAGCTGCCTTGAGTCTCGGCGCCAATGGCTGGCAGACGTTTTGGCATGTCACTCTGCCCAATATTCGCTGGGGCCTGCTCTACGGCGTGCTGCTCTGTAATGCCCGTGCCATGGGCGAGTTCGGCGCAGTGTCAGTGGTGTCTGGCCATATTCGCGGCGAAACCAATACCCTGCCCTTACACGTCGAGATTCTTTACAACGAATACAATTTTGCCGCCGCTTTTGCTATGGCCTCGATTTTAGCCTGCTTGGCCCTTGTTACCTTGGCCATAAAAGCTGTGCTGGAAAAAGCCCACGGCCTAAAACATTAATTTTGATTTGATTAGGAAGAAAAAATGGATATTCGATTAAGCGGCATAAGCAAACAGTTTGGCCAATTTAAGGCCCTCGACAATGTGGGTCTTAATATTCAGTCCGGTGAATTACTCGCGCTGCTCGGCCCATCTGGCTCGGGCAAAACCACCTTGCTGCGTATTATTGCGGGATTAGAAAACGCCGACATTGGCAGTGTTTACTTTGACGGCGTGGACATGGCCAACACCCCATTGAGGGAACGGCAAATTGGTTTTGTGTTTCAGCATTACGCCTTGTTCAAGCATATGACCCTGCGCGAAAACGTGAGCTTTGGCCTGCGCGTTAAAAGCCGCGCGAATCGCCGCACTAGTGCCGCGATTCGCGCCCGCGCCGATGAATTATTAAAATTGGTGCAATTAGGCGGTTTGGAAGATCGCTACCCCCACCAATTGTCTGGCGGCCAACGTCAGCGGGTGGCCTTAGCGCGCGCGTTGGCTATTGACCCCAAAGTACTTCTCCTCGATGAGCCCTTTGGCGCCCTAGACGCTAAAGTCCGTAAAGAACTGCGGCAATGGCTACGGGATTTACACCAGCAAACCGGTGTGACCACCGTATTCGTTACCCACGATCAGGAAGAGGCGCTGGAACTGGCGGACCGAGTGGTGATTATGCAAAAAGGCAAAATCGCCCAGCTCGGCAGCGTCGATCAAGTCTATGAGCAGCCAGCCTCGCCGCTGGTGTTCGACTTTTTAGGGGACAGTAATATTATCGCCGCGCAATTGCGGCGCGGCTCGGTGTATGTTGGCAACGCAACAATTGGCGCCTACTCTCCCGCGGCAAATATGCCGGTATTAGACGAGGGCGCTGTCGACGTTTATGTTCGCCCCAGTGACCTCCGAATTGCGGATGCCGAGCAAGCGGGCATCGAGGTCGTGGTAACTAGCATTCAGCGCACTGGGCCAATTGTGCGTGCCGAGCTTAGTTTTGCACATAGCCACTCTGCACTTCGCCTTGAGCTGCCCCATTTACATCACGACGTACCCCGCTTTCAAATCGGCGCAACATTGCGGCTACGTTTTATGCAGTTCAGTGTGTTTGCTCCGCAAACTATTACGCCAGTTCGGGAGCAACTCAGCGCGCCAATTTTGGTTGGCAGAGAGCGGGAACGCCTGGCCGGATAATTTTAACAAAAGCCCTTGACCTTACCATTGTGGTAAGGTCAATGATCAAGCCTCAGTCAACAGAGGGCTTAATCATGAGCGCGTCTAAAGCTAATACACCTAGCGTTTTTCAAGATATAGAAACTTTGCAACTGGCTATTCTGGGCATGAACTACGGCGCTTGCGTAGGCAGGATCACTCGAGCGCTCAATGAACTTGACGGGATTCAGCTAGTCGACATTAACTTAGGGAACAAATCGGCGAAAATACAGTTTTCACCTGCTGAAATAGATATTGAGTCTATCACTGCTGCCATTGCCGAGGCTGGCTATCAAAGCTCTGCAATAGACCAGCCTAGCGACCTTCTTGTGTAAGGGAGTTTGTCATGAATGCACTATCATCAAACAGCCATTTGCAAACCAATGAACTACGCTTTGGTATCGAAGGTATGAGCTGCGCGTCGTGCGTCAACCATATTGAAAAAGCACTCACCGCAATTGATGGCGTTGCCGGAGTCAGTGTCAATTTGGCCACCGAAATAGCGCAAATCACCTTAAGTAAACCCGTGGCAAGTGAGCGTCTTAGCAAGGCAGTGGACGACGCTGGCTACCATGTCAGCAGCGCCTCGCTTCGCCTTAAAATTACCGGTATGACTTGCGGCTCCTGCGTTGCTAGGATCGAAAAAGCCTTGCTGGCGACCCCTGGCGTACTTGAAGCAAACGTAAATTTGGCAACCGAGATTGCCAATATCGTCATCGCCGACAAGGCAATTAGCAATACCGATTTAATCGAAGCCGTTCGCCAAGCAGGCTACCAAGCTAGCCTTGATAATGAGCAATCTAACGCAAGCCTAAAACAAAAGCCGAGCGCCTCAAATAAAGAAGCCCGTGCCGTTATCATCGGCGCGATTTTATCTGCGCCCTTGTTCATGCCAATGATCTTTAGCGTTTTTGGCAGCCAGTGGATGGCGCCGGGTTGGGTGCAATTTTTACTGGCCACTCCCGTGCAATTTTGGCTCGGAGCGCGGTTTTATCGCGCGGGCTGGGCTGCGATTAAGGCCAAAACGGGCAATATGGACTTACTAGTAGCACTCGGCACCAGCGCCGCTTACGGCCTGAGCGTATTTGAGTTAATGCGCCCGTATTTTTCGGAGCAGGCGCATGGCGGCGGCCATGCTAGCGGCCACTATTACTTTGAAGCCTCTGCGGTTGTTATTACCTTGGTGTTACTGGGTAAATGGTTAGAAGGCCGCGCCAAACGCCAAACCACAGCGGCCATTCAGGCCCTGCAATCCCTGCGCCCCGCCACCGCGCGAGTTCGTGGCGAGAATGGTGACAAGGAAGTGGCCGTCGAAAATATTCGCAGCGGCGATTTGGTTATTGTAAAACCCGGCGAGCAAATCCCAGTAGACGGCGTGATTAAAGAAGGTTCCAGCCACATCGACGAGTCCATGCTCACTGGCGAGAACCTGCCGGTTAGCAAAGACGTGGGCGATAAGGTCACCGGCGGCGCGATCAATGCGGATGGCGTCTTAGTAATTGAAACCACCGCAATAGGCAGCGAATCCACTCTATCTCGCATTATTCGCATGGTCGAAAATGCCCAAGCTGCGAAAGCACCCATCCAACGCTTGGTAGATCAAGTCAGCGCGGTGTTTGTACCGGTGGTATTAGTGATTGCCCTCGCCACCTTGGTCACGTGGTGGCTTTATAACGGCGACGTTCAAGGCGCAATTATCAATGCTGTAGCGGTACTGGTTATCGCCTGTCCCTGTGCCTTGGGCTTAGCAACGCCAACCGCAATTATGGCCGGTACTGGGGTGGCGGCAAAATACGGCATATTGATCAAAGACGCTGAGGCGCTGGAAATTGCCCACAAAACCACCACGGTGATATTCGATAAAACCGGCACGCTGACCGTGGGCAAGCCAAGTCTAACCGCCACCAAGGCTGTAAATGGCGATGAGCGCGAATTAATTCGCCTTGCCGCCGCCGTGCAATCCGGCAGCGACCACCCGCTGGCAAAAGCGGTTATGGCAAGAGCCGAGGAACAAAACATCAACGTTGGCCAAGCCAGTAATGCCAAAGCCTTGGCCGGTCGCGGGGTGAGTGCCCTCGTCGATGGTCAGCAACTCAATCTAGGCAATACCCGCTTAATGAAAGAGCTGAATATTGAGCTTGGCGATTTAGCACAAACCGCCGAAGACTTAGAAGCCCAAGGCAACACCCTGTCATGGTTGGCGGTTGAAGGTGATAGTTCAAAACTGATTGGCTTACTGGCCTTTGGCGACGAGATTAAAGCCTCTGCCACACAGGCTATTGCCCAACTCCACGCCAAAGGCATCGAAACGATTATGCTCACCGGCGACAATCAAGGCAGTGCCAGCGCAGTTGCCAAAAAATTAGGCCTGAGCGATTTTATCGCCAATGTTTTGCCCGATGACAAGGCCAAGAAAGTCAGCCAGCTACGCAGTGAAGGGCGTGTAGTTGCCATGGTCGGCGACGGCATAAATGACGCCCCTGCCCTCGCCGCAGCCGATATTGGCATTGCCATGGCTACCGGTACTGACGTTGCTATGCACACCGCAGGTATTACCTTAATGCGCGGTGACCCAGCACTGGTGGCGGATGCGATTGCGATTTCCCAGCGCAGTTACCGTAAGATTAAACAAAACCTGTTTTGGGCCTTTATCTATAATGCTATAGGCATCCCGCTGGCCGCGTTTGGCTTATTAAGTCCCGTTATAGCCGGTGCGGCGATGGCCTTTAGCAGCGTAAGCGTGGTCAGCAATGCCCTACTATTGAAACGCTGGAGACCAGGCAACGTTAGCTCAAGCAGCGAGAAGGAAGGAGTCTGAGATGAATATTGGTGAAGCCGCCAAAGCCAGCGGAATATCAGCAAAAATGATACGGCATTACGAGGGGATTGGTCTCATTGACCAATCTCACCGCAGCCCCGCGGGATACCGTATCTACTCAAAAAATGACCTACATACGCTGAGTTTTGTAAAAAGCGCGCGCTCATTGGGTTTTTCCTTGGATCAAATAAAGCAGTTATTGTCGCTGTGGCAAGACCGCGAACGGGCCAGCAGCGACGTAAAGGCTCTTGCGCTAAGCCATATAAAAGAACTGGATGACAAAATTGCCGAACTCAGCGCCATGCGCAATCTGTTGCAGAGCTTAACTATCGAGTGCCATGGTGATGACCGTGCCGAGTGCCCCATACTTCAAGGTTTAGAGCAACCATGTGTTGGCGCTAGCACTAAAAAGACCTAGTATTAGTGTTAGATCGCAAACATATCGAACTCGCCTTTAGCAAATGGCTCTTATTACTACGCGTAAAATGCTGAAAAATTATGAAGAAGATTCTTAACATCCATGTGCTTAGCTTCTTGATATTGATTTATTTTAGTAAATCAGTGCTTGCTGCTGCGCCGATGTTAATGATGAACCACCCAACTACCAGTCAAACTAAGCCCCAGGCAACCGCGTCAGCAGATGGCCACTGTCTCGGCACAAGTCACAGTGAACATGACGGTCAACACCTCGGCCCAGAACAGCATATTGAAATGAGTCAGCATTCCGCGGCCCACGGTGCAGGTGCAGGCGAGATTCAATGTGAGGCCACATGCCAATGCTGCGTCGGCAGTTGCAGCACCTTCGCCCTGCTTTCCGCAGACAACGCGAATCAGGCTATTAATTCACGTGATGTAACATCAGATTTCGATCTCCAATTACTTCCCCAGCACGCTTCCTCACTCTTTAAACCCCCCATTTTTAGCTAATCACAGGCAAGTTGTGCCTGTATTACTAGCCAACTTATTAGCGCGTCGCACATGTGGCGTTACGAATTAATTGTTTACTGACCATGCTTATTCGGCGTTATAACGTTTGATTGGCAGGTTTAGATTTCAACTTATTTTGGAAGTTTTCGATGAAGCATACTACGCACTTTTCATCACCAACCCTAAGTACATTGGCCACCGCAAGCGTATCACGGCGTCGGTTTGTGACCGGCGCGGCGAGCGCTGGTGCGCTTATTGGCTTAAGTGGCAGTCCCTTAAGCTGGGGCCTAGAGAAACCGCCCACAGCAATGGAGCGACAAACCTTAAGGGGCAAACATTTTGATTTGGATATCGGCTATCAGCCAGTCAACTTTACTGGTAAATCGAGAATAGCTACGGCTGTGAATGGCAGCGTGCCCGGCCCTATCTTACGTTGGCGGGAAGGCGACGACATTACTTTGCGCGTGCGCAATCACCTCGCCCACGACAGTTCCATTCACTGGCACGGTATGATTTTACCGGCGGAAATGGATGGTGTTCC
>NZ_JBFJWS010000017.1:0-36427 GCF_041623545.1 Zhongshania sp.
GGCGTCGAGGCCAATATCGCTGAGCAATTGATCGTGTTTGCCGTGATCGATAAAAACGTCAGGTAGTCCCAATTGCAGTACTGGCATCCAGCGGTTTTGCTGATTTAGGTATTCAGTCACGGCGCTGCCCGCGCCACCGGCAATCGTATTTTCCTCGAGGGTGACCAAAAGATCGTGGTCGTCTGCTAGGGCGTCAATTAAGTCGGTATCGAGGGGTTTTACAAAGCGCATATCGGCGACGGTGGCGTCGAGTTCCTCTGCGGCGGTGAGGGCCGAGGCAAGCAGGGTGCCAAAGCTGAGAATGGCAATTTTCTGGCCTTGGCGCTGAATTCTGCCCTTGCCAATGTCCATTAATTGCATTTCTTGGTCAATGCTTATCCCTGGGCCGGTGCCTCGGGGGTAGCGTACTGCTGCCGGGCCGGGGTAGTGGTAGGCGGTGTGCAGCATTTGCCGAGTTTCATTCTCGTCGGCGGGCGCCATAATAATTAAATTGGGGATGCAGCGTAAAAAGCTGAGGTCAAAGGCGCCGGCGTGGGTGGGGCCGTCTTCGCCAACCAAGCCTGCGCGATCTATGCCGAAGGTAACGTCGAGGTTTTGCAGGGCAATATCGTGAATCAGTTGGTCGTAGGCGCGCTGTAAAAAGGTCGAGTAAATCGCCACTACCGGCTTTAATCCGTCGCAGGCCATACCGGCGGCCAGCGTCAGGGCGTGTTGTTCGGCAATAGCAACATCGTAAAAACGGTCGGCGAAGCGCTCGGAGAATTCGAGCATGCCCGAGCCTTCGCACATTGCTGGGGTAATGGCGACCAGCTCTGGGCTTTTCTCGGCTTGATCGCACAGCCAGCTTCCAAATATGTCCTGGAATTTGGGTCGCGCAGGTTTTGCTGTAGGGGTGTTGCCGTTACTTGGTTTAGGCTCGATCTTTGAAATGGCGTGAAACCCGACTGGGTCCACTTCGGCGGGCCCAAAGCCTTTACCTTTTTGGGTGCGGATATGCAGCATCTGTGGGCCTGGTAGTTCCCGCAAATTGCGCAGGGTTGGTACCAACATATCGAGATCGTGGCCGTCGATGGGGCCTATGTAGTTAAAGCCTAGCTCTTCAAATAAAGTCGCCGGCGATACCATACCTTTCATGTATTCTTCGAGCCGAGCGGCAAGGTCGGTGGCCGAGCGAGGAAACCGTTTTAATACGGTTTTGCCGCCGCTGCGCAGTTGGTTATAAGTCTTTGAGGCCCACATCTTTGAGAAATAGGTATTTAAGCCGCCAGTGCTTTTGGAAATCGACATTTGATTGTCGTTGAGTATCACTAGCATATTGGCGCCAGTGTGGGTGGCGTGGGTTATTGCTTCAAAAGCCATGCCGGCGGTCATCGCGCCGTCACCAATGACTGCAACGGTATGACGGTTTAGGTTTTGTTGGCGAGCGGCAATGGCCATGCCCAGTGCGGCGCTAATACTGGTGCTGGAGTGGCCAACACCAAAGGTATCGTAAGGGCTTTCTTCCCGCTTTGGGAAGCCCGCCAAACCTTTTGCCTTGCGCATGCCGCTCATACGTTCGCGACGGCCGGTTAAAATTTTATGGGGGTAGCACTGGTGCCCTACATCCCATACCAGGCGGTCGTCAGGGGTGTTATATACATAGTGTAGAGCAATGGTTAATTCAACCACACCAAGCCCGGCACCGAAATGGCCGCCGGTTTGGCCCACGGTGTAGAGCAGGAATTCCCGCAACTGCTCAGCCAAGCTTGCCAGTTCAGTTTCGTCGAGGCGGCGCAGGTCTGCCGGGCTGTCGATGGAATCTAGCAGTGGCGTGGCTGGTCGTGTAAGGGGGATTTCCTGAAACATTAAACGCGGGGCCCTGAACCGGTGAAAGGCGAGATTGTAAACGAATTTAAGCCGCTTTACCTATTTAAAGCGGCCTTCTTAATGTTGGCGCGCAATTATGTAATGGGACAGGTCGCGCAGTGGTGCGGCACGCTCATCAAAGCCGCTGAGAGCCTGCAAGGCCTCAGCGTGCAGGTCTTGGGCGAGCTGTTTGGCTTCAGTCATACCGAGTAGGGATGGGAAAGTCGGTTTGTTCAGTGCTTGATCCGCGCCCTGGGTTTTCCCTAATGTCTCAGTATTGCTTTCTATGTCGATAATATCGTCTTGTACTTGAAAGGACAGGCCAATGGCTTTGCCATAGCGGTCTAGCAGCGCAATTTGTTGTTCATCGGCGCCACAGAATAGTGCGCTCATGGCAATTGAGACTCGAATTAATGCCCCGGTTTTAAGCTGGTGCATGGTTTTTAGGGCCGAGAGATCAAGCTGTTGATTAACGGCAGCGAGGTCAATTGCTTGGCCGCCGACCATGCCGCGGGGGCCAGCGGCGGCACTTAATTGCTGTATTAAGGCCAGTTTGGTCTCGGCATCGACGCCTTCTAGTGTGGCGAGTATTTCAAAGGCCCGAGCTTGCAGAGCGTCGCCAACCAGAATTGCGGTAGCCTCGTCATAGGCGATATGACAGGTTGGCTTGCCTCGGCGTAAATCGTCGTCGTCCATCGCGGGAAGATCGTCGTGAACCAGTGAGTAGGCGTGAATCATTTCAATGGCGCTGGCAATCTCGTCGAGTCCGGCTTTATTCTCGTGGCCAAGCGCTTGCGCGGTGGCGTATACCAAGCTGGCGCGAACCCGCTTTCCGCCGTTCAGTAGGCTGTAGATACTAGCTTCACTGAGTCTTTGCAAGCTGCTGCTGGCGTCGGCATCGGCGTATTCGCTGCCGGTATTGTCCAGTAGCGCCGGCAGTGCTTGTTGTACACGTTGCTGGCTGTTGGCGAGAAAATCGGCAAAATCCGGGTTCATTAATTAATCTTCCGCGACGAGGGTTTTACTGTGGATTTCGCCGTCTTTTTCCATAAGCAACTGTACTTTTTGCTCAGCATCCGCCAAAGCTTGTTGGCAGTCGCGGCTTAATTGCATACCGTTTTCAAATGCTTTTAGAGAGTTTTCAAGGCTGAGGTCGCCCGATTCCATACTTTGCACGAGCTTTTCGAGTTCCGTGAGGGCGGTTTCAAAATTCACTGCTTTTGCCTTGGCCATGACATGCTCCCTAAGTGTTGTGGCGATTGGGTCTTGGGCGCGCCTATTCTAGCAGTGTCTTGGTGGATCAGGGTAATTGCGAACTTACGGTGGTTGGCTGGATAGGGCTAAGGTATGCTGATCAGTCCTTGGAATGGGCGCAGGATTTAATGCATTTTCAAAAGATAATCGATTTTTGGTTCGAAGAACTGCCGGCATCGGCCCATTTTCGGAAAGACCCAGATCTTGATCAATATATTGCCAATCAATTTGGCGCCGTTCACCACGCGGCACTAGCTGGCGAGCTTTACTCTTGGCGATACAAGCCTTTGGGGCGACTTGCCGAAATCATTGTGTTAGATCAGTTTTCACGCAATATATATCGCGATCAGCCTAGGGCATTTGCGGCAGATGGCCAGGCATTAATTTTGGCTCAAGAGGCGATTCGCGCCCGTGCCGATGAAGAGCTGAGTCAAACCCAGCGGGTGTTTATGTATATGCCCTATATGCACAGCGAGTCAGAGGCAATTCAAAATGCGTCGCTGCGCTTATATGAGGCCTTAGGTTTAGCTGATAATTACAGGTTTGCCCGTCGACATCAGGAAATTATAAAAGAGTTTGGCCGCTACCCTCACCGAAATGCTATTTTAGGCCGAAAATCGACAGCTGCTGAAATCACTTTTTTGAGTACGGCTGGCTCATCTTTCTAGTTGCAGTCAGTTTTGGCTTGCAGCAATAAATGGAGAAATTCATGCGCGCTTTACTGCCGCTGGGCTTGGTGTTTTGTTTTGTCATGAGCGCGTCTGTGCACGCCGAGTGTGCTTACCCCGACAGCGATCGCGGTACGGCGCCAGATTGGCTGTGTGGTGTGGATGAGTTTGAGGGTGCCGGTTTGTTGGCTGTTGGTGATAAAAGCCGGATGCCCTCGATTTCATTGCAAAACCGCCTCGCAGGGAAAGCCGCCATGACTGCGGTAGTGGCCAAAATACTGGCTCATGCCGCCGCCAAGCTGCAGGCGGAGTTGCCGAATTCTGTGGTCTTAGTCGTGCCCTCCGCGGTGGATTGGTCGCGGGTGGCGCGGTTTAAGGGGATTAGCGTGCTTGATAAGGTGAGTAGCCCGCAGCGCCACCTCTATGTGCTGGCAGGGGTCAAGCCTGAACTTCAAGCCGCGATGATGGCAACCGCGCGGCGAGAAGTCTTGGCGGAAAACAAGGCGCTTATTATAAAGACACTAGGGCAGAGCGGGTGGCGTCAATTAAATGCGACAACCGTTAAGCCGACCGGCGGTGCTGAATAGCACCGCCAGCGCCGGTTTATGTTGTGAGCTCTGAGGTGCAGTGCGGGCAGCGACTGGCCTTGATTGCTATTTTGGATAGGCAGTGCGGACAGTCTTTGGTGCTAGGGACCGCTGGTGCAGCTTCTTCTGCTTTTTGCATATTGTTAATGCTTTTAATCAGCATGAATACCGCGAAGGCGACAATAATAAAGCTGAATACAGCGTTAAAAAATACTCCATAGTTAACGGTTACCGCGCCTGCGGCCTGAGCTGCTGCCAAGTTCGCATAGGGGCCGGCGACGGCGCCCTCTTTTAGGGTGATGAATAAATCTGCAAAATCGACCCCACCTAGAAGCAGGCCTATGGGGGGCATAATCACGTCAGCAACCATGCTTTTAACAATGGTGCCAAAGGCACCGCCGATAATAATGCCCACCGCCATATCCACCACATTGCCACGCATCGCAAATTTCTTAAATTCAGCCAGCATCGTTCTGCCTCGCTCTTAAAATTGAATGTTCAATGACTTAATTGTGGCCTCCCAGTGGGGGGCTAGCCTAGGTATAGATGCGAAATTCGCATAATGCCAGCAAATGCCTATGGGGTGGCGTTTGTGGCGCAGTGGCGCTATTCAGGAGCGCGTTCTGCTCTGCATCGCTCGGAGATGGCCCGCATAGTGCGTGGCGTGCCTAGTGGCCAACTCAATAGCTTAAACGCTACTTTAATAGGGCTGCAGCGCGGGGTTTTGAAAAAGGAGTGCGTTCTGAGAAATTTAGGCGTCATTTTTGCTTGCATGGCTTGTAGTCACCCACCGAAAAACTTGGAATCGCCAACAATGAAGTTTAACGCGCCGTCAAATATAGGCTGTTTTCTGCTGATAAGTCTCTGCCTATATGGCTTGTCTGCCGAGGCGGCAACACTTTCTGATTTATATCGCCAAGTGCCGAAACCGCCCGCTGATGCAGGCGACGCTCTGACATGGCAACGCGATGGCAGAATAATTAACCCTGAGTTTAGTCGCATTACGGCGGTACTGGCCGCAGAGCGCGCTAAAAATTCTGCCTTGAACGGCGGGGAAGCGCCGCAGGCGAGGGTGAGTATTTCTGCGAGCACAACTGATAGCCTTGAAGTGCAAGCTGCTAGCCGAGGTTATGCCGACTACCTCGCGAGGACTGAGGGCGCCAATGCCTCGCAGGCAGTGCTTGCAAAACGTAAGCGCTGGTTGCAGGCCGCGTTTGGGCGAAAGCAGATGGGTATCAGCGAAAAGATGGCTGCATGCACTGGGGCCTGCGCGGACTCCGAGGCCTATCAAATGCTTACGCAAGATCGGGATCGTGAATTGAAGACTGAAATTCGGGCGTGGAATGCCCTGTTCGACGATTGGCAGAAGCACCGCTACGGCGAATTGATCGCCGCCGACTCGCGTATCGCTGCAACTGCTGGGGCTGCCACCACGGTGCAAAGTCGCGCTTTATTGGCCAGTTATCAAGCGGCCATGCTCGATGAGATCGATTTATTGCTGTCGATTACCGAGCTTTGTGTGTTGCGCGTTGCGGCAATTATTAAGGGCTTGGATGGTTCAGAGCCCGATGGCATCAGTGGTGCAACAAAGAAGACCGGTAAATAACAACGGCCGTCGATAGTGCATTTTCGTTTTTGAATTGAGCTATCATCGGGCGTAGCGAATGGTCAGTGCGGTGGTTGCGCCCCATATACCATTCACGAACAAAACGAGAGCAGGAGTATATAAACCGAGCTCTAGGCCGCCGTAGCCCTTTTGGGCTTGGGGGAAAACCACAAAAAGCTGAACAGCCGTTGGCAGCAGGCTCAGTAATAAGCCCTTGCTGAAAGGCCGTGATGCGAGCATAGGTAGAATAAAGAGCAAGCCCCAAAGACCGCCCCACACAATCCGCGGGTACAGCCAGCTAGGGCTTAGATTCGGCGCGATCGCAATGCCTAGGCGAGTAGTAATCCCGTGGTCGCCGAGTAGCCAGATAGCGAGGCTGTTCACCAGTGCGCCAACACAGCCAGCAGCAAAAAAGATTAGTAGTTTTCGCATGATTACTCTCAATTTATAAGGCAGCATTGCCGAGCTTGCTGCGGATGCCAATTATAGTAACTGATATATTGGGCAACGATGCGGCTAGTTTTACATGCAGGCTAGCGTCTTACCATATGGTAACCGCGTGGTGCTATCTCCGTGACGGAATAAGGGGCAAAATGGCGGTCCCTGATATATTGTTTTGCAGCGACAGCCTGGTGCTCTTTGCCAGCGCTATTGCGGCTCTTACTAGATAATAATGGCTGTGTTAATGACGACTGAATTAAGAACAGAAATTGCGTTGATCACGGGTGCCTCGGCGGGTATTGGCAAGGCGTTTGCCCAGCAATTGGCGCCGCGCTGCAAGGCGATGGTGCTTGTGGGGCGCGACGAGCATAAATTAGCGGCGTTGAGCGACGAGTTAAAGCAGGATGGTCTAACGCTATACAGCCTCGCTCTTGATTTAAGCGGCAGCATTGGTGTGGCGAGAGTGATGGAGGCAATTCGTCAAAAAGGGCCTATTACCCTGTTGATCAATAATGCGGGTTTCGGTACCACCGGTCGTTTTGCCGAGGCGGACTTGGATGATCAGCAGGCGATGGTGAACTTGCACTGCAATGCCACCTTGGCGTTGTGTCGAGCAGCGCTGCCGTATATGAAAGACAGCGGCGGCGGGCGGATTATAAATGTATCGTCCATGGGTAGCTTTTTCCCCTTAAAAAATTGTGCTGTGTACGGCGCGAGTAAGGCTTTTCTCAATGCTTACTCTGAGTCCTTGCAGCAAGAGGTTCGTCGCGACAATATTAAAGTACAGTGTTTGTGCCCGAGCTATACTCGTAGTGAATTCCATATGCGGGCACCTTTTGGTGGCTTTGATCAAAGCTCGGTGCCTGATGAGATGTGGTGGAGCGCAGAAGATTTAGTACGCTATAGTCTAGCGCAACTTTATAGTGAAAATGACAGGGTGATTTGTATTCCGGGAGATGACAGCCGTCAACTGGTGTCTCAAGGTCTACGTGCTGCTGCTGAAAAGCTCAAATAACAAGAGTTGTCATACGATGAAGTGGTCGCCAGAATTGGATCGTCAGGCTATTCCCGCCTTACCTAATATTGATGTTGATGCAGACATTGCCAAGTTACCCTGGGCGCTGAGTTACCGCGCTTATTATGGTATTGATTTTGATCAGCAATACCCTGGTCTAAGGCATTTGTTTGGCGGGTTTGATAGCGCGGGTGAGCGTATCGCTATGCAGGTCTTTAGCTTGCCGGGTGCTCACAGCACCGCCTTTGTTTACCACGGCTATTATGACCATGTCGGCTTGTTTGATAACGTCATTAATTATTTTTTAAAGCACGGTTATTCCGTTGTGGCTTACGATATGCCAGGCCACGGCTTGTCGAGCGGTGAGCCTGCCGCAATAGATGACTTTATGCGTTACCGGCAAGTTCTATGCGATGCCTTTAATGTGGTTGCTGATTTCGGTTTGCCGGCGCGGCGAGTTGCCTTGGCGCAAAGTACCGGTTGTGCAGTGCTTATGTCCCATTTGCTCAGCGGCGGCGAAGATGACTTTGAGCATGTGGTGCTCATGGCGCCGCTGCTAAAGCCCTGCGATTGGTGGTGGGGTAAACCTGCCCACGCCGTATTAAAGTATTTTATTCATAGTCTCCCCCGCAAATTTGCTGACAACTCTGATGACCAGGCTTTTTTAGAGTTTTTGCGTGAGCGAGACCCCTTACAGGCTAGAACATTGCCTGTAAGCTGGGTAGGTGCGCTGAAAAAATGGCAGCCATGGTTTCTCAAGCAAGCGCCAGTGAATAGCTCTATGTTGATTTTGCAGGGTGATGCTGATGAAACCGTAGAGTGGCGTTATAACTTGCCGCGTATTCAGCAGAAGTTTCCGAAAGCAAAAGTCGTGTTTGTGCCCGGTGCTCGCCATCATTTAGCGAAAGAGGGCGAAATGTACCGAGAGCAGCTGTGGCAGGCCTGTGATGATTATCTTTGAATGAGTCGGACGTCGGATGTCGGGCGCCAGACGCCAGACATCTGACGTTTACCTAGCCCACCGACGGCGGCGTGGTATTCGCCACCCACTCCCACCACTCGTGTTCACCTTCCGGTTTGTTCATGTCTTGGCAGCGATGCACGTCCCAAATCACCAGGTAGTCGGGGTTACTAACGGCTTCGTCGTCGCTGGTTTTGTAATCGCCTGGCGGCGCAACAAACCACGGCGCGGTCGAGGAGGGAATGGTGAATTCATTGCTGTTGCTGTGGCGCAGGGTAATGCCGTCTTTGGCGGTTACCCGCACCACGGTGCCAGCGAGCATGCGTTGTTGAAGGGTATCGCCGTTGATATCGAAATACGTTATACCGACCATCGCGCGCTTGTCGAGTAGCGCGGCGAGTTCTGGATTTAAAATATCAGACATATACCCTTACCTATCCCTGCTTAGAACAATACGCGGCAGCGAATTGTGCCTTTTACGTTGAGTAATTTTTCAACGGCGAATTCACTGGAGGCTTCATCGATATCGATAACCACGTAGCCTACTTTCTCGCTGGTCTGCAGGTATTGGCTAGAGATATTGATATTGTTCTCGGAGAAGATCAGGTTGATCGCGCTGAGTATGCCCGGCACATTGTGGTGGATGTGCAGAATACGGTGCTTGCCGGGATGGGCAGGCAGGGCGACTTCTGGGAAGTTAACCGAGGAAGTGCTCGTGCCGTTGTCTGAGTATTTCACCAGTTTATCGGCGACTTCCATGCCGATATTCAGCTGAGCTTCAACGGTCGAACCGCCCACGTGGGGAGTTAAAAACACATTGTCGAATTCACGCAGCGGCGAAATAAACTCGTCATTATTGCTGCGCGGTTCTTCTGGGAAGACGTCGATGGCGGCGCCAGCCAGCTTGTTGTCACGCAGGGCATTTACCAGTGCGTCGATATCGACCACGGTGCCCCGGGCGGCGTTAATTAAAATCGCGCCGGTTTTCATTTGCGCAAACTGATCTGCGCCCATCATCATTTGAGTCGACAGGGTTTCTGGTACATGCAGGGTGACAATGTCTGAGGTCGCTAATAGCTCACCCATGCTGACTTGGCTGGCATTGCCCAGTGGCAGCTTGTTGACCACGTCGGTAAAGCATACTTCCATGCCAAGGCTTTCAGCGATAACTGACAGCTGCATACCAATTGAGCCGTAGCCGATAATGCCCAGGCGCTTGCCGCGAATCTCGTAGGAGCCAACCGCGGTTTTCATCCACTCACCGCGGTGCGCGGCGGCGTTTTTCTCAGCCAGGCCGCGCATTAACAAAATGGCCTCGGCGATGACGAGCTCGGCAACTGAGCGAGTGTTGGAGAAGGGCGCGTTGAATACCGCAATACCGCGCTCGGTAGCGGCCTGCAGGTCAACTTGGTTGGTGCCGATGCAAAAACAACCTACTGCGATTAGCTTTTTAGCTTCATCCAGCACTTCAGCGGTGAGCTGGGTGCGTGAGCGAATGCCGACAAAATGGGCATCGGCGATTTTTTGCTTAAGCTCCTCGTCGGGCAGGGCTTTTTGGTAATAGTCGATATTGGTATAGCCGGCCGCGTGTAGGGCATCGACAGCGGACTGGTGAAGTCCTTCCAATAGCAGGAATTTGATTTTGGCTTTGTCGAGGGATGTTTTTGCCATGAAATTTGCTCGCCCCACTCTGAGGTAAAGTGAAAGCGCAGTATGTTATCATATTACACTTTCCCACGTGCGATTCTGAGAGGCATTTTTACCATGTCGGCGAGCCAAATACCGTCCTCTGCTAGTGTAGTTAAAGACTTACAGGCCATTGTCGGCGAGGACAAGGTCCGCAGCGACGCTGACATCTTGCTCAGCCACGGCCGTGACTGGACCAAAGTCCACACCCCGGCGCCGATGGCGGTGGTTTTCCCCCGCACGGTGACTGAGGTGCAAGCCATCGTTAAGCTGGCTAATAAACTGGAATTTGCGATTGTGCCCTCGGGCGGCCGCACCGGTCTGAGTGGCGGCGCCGTTGCCGCGAACGGTGAAGTAGTCGTGTCTTTCGACTATATGAGCCATATCAGCGACTTTGATCCCATTGACCGCACAGTGGTCTGCCAGGCTGGGGTAATAACCGAGCAATTGCAGGACTTTGCCGAAGAGCGCGGTCTGTTTTACCCCGTGGATTTTGCTTCTGCGGGCTCCTCGCAGATTGGCGGTAATATTGCGACTAATGCTGGCGGGATAAAAGTCATTCGCTACGGGATGACCCGCGACTGGGTGGCGGGCCTAAAAGTGGTTACCGGTAATGGCGATTTACTGGAATTGAATCGCGGCCTGCTGAAAAACAATGCCGGTTACGATCTGCGTCAGCTCTTTATTGGCGCTGAGGGTACCTTGGGGCTGATTGTTGAAGCGACCATGCAGTTGACCCGTCAGCCTAAAAATCTCACGGCTTTTGTACTGGGGGTTGAAGATTTTAACGGCATTATGAATCTGTTTAATCGCTTTCAGGCCGAGATGGATCTGACCGCGTTTGAGTTTTTCTCAGAGCAGGCACTGCAAAAAGTGGTTGCCCACAGCAAAGTGCCTCGTCCTTTTGAGTCGGTGTGTCCCTATTATGCGCTATTGGAATTTGAGTGCCTTAACGACGAAGTCGAGGCCCAGGCAATGGCATTATTCGAGGCCTGCGTGGAAGAGGGCTGGGTTAGCGACGGCGTAATGAGCCAAAGCATAGAGCAACTGAAGAACCTGTGGCGCTTGCGCGAGGATATTTCCGAGACTATTTCCCAGTGGACACCCTATAAAAACGATATTTCGACGATTATTTCGCGGGTGCCCAACTTTCTCGAGGCCGTAGAGAATCTGGTAACCGCGCAGTACCCGGATTTTGAAATTATTTGGTTTGGTCATATTGGCGATGGCAATTTGCATCTGAATATTCTCAAGCCTGATGATTTGGACAAGGAAACCTTTTTTGCTCAGTGCGCCACAGTCAGTATTGGGGTGTTTGAAATTGTTGAGAAATTTGGCGGCAGCGTATCTGCGGAGCACGGTGTGGGTTTGCTGAAAAAAGACTATTTGACCTACTCGCGCTCAGAGACAGAAATTGCCTTAATGCGGCAAGTGAAGCAGATATTCGACCCCAAGGGCTTAATGAATCCCGGTAAGATATTCGATTAGCGCGGAGTGGCCATCATGAGTTTCTATCGTCATCACTTTATCGACGGCAGTGAATTTGCCGCTGCGCCGGGCAAGCAGGTCTGTGTCGGCCGTAACTACGCCGAGCATGCCAAAGAACTGGGTAATGAGGTACCGGATACGCCGCTATTGTTTATGAAGCCCGCCACGGCCATGGTGGCCATGGCGGAGCCCTTGGAATTGCCGGCTGGTGACGGCAGCTGTCACCACGAGCTGGAATTAGCACTGCTCATTGGTCAGCCGTTGAGTGGAGCAGCTCCGGATCAGTGCCGGGCTGCGATAGCTGGGATTGGCTTAGCCTTGGACCTGACTCTGCGAGATTTGCAATCCGAGTTAAAAAAGAAGGGCCAGCCTTGGGAGCGCGCTAAGGCATTTGACGGCGCCAGCCCGCTGTCGGCCTTTATCCCCTTCGACCCTAAATTAGATTTCGCGACATTAACATTGCGCCTAAGCCGAAACGGCGGTGTGCAGCAACACGGCAGCTGCGCCGATATGCTGTTTTCAGTAGAAACCCTGCTCAGTGAAATCAGCCATAATTTCAGTCTTATGCCTGGTGATGTTGTACTTACCGGCACTCCAGCGGGCGTTGGCCCGCTGTGCAGCGGCGATCATTTGCTGTGTGAGTTGGAGGGGATGTTGAAGGTGGAGACGGTAGTGCTTTAGCGGGAGGCGCTTGACGGGAGAGGGAAGACGCTAAGATAAAAACAGTGCGCTGCCTTTGCGTTTACCGTCTCCCGCCCAGCATTAAGCGGTAAGCGTTTTCACGCCTTGTGCCGTTCCCAGCAACAACACATCCGCAGGCCGACAGGCGAACAAGCCATTTGTCACCACGCCGGTGATATTATTGATCTGCTCTTCGGTTTTGCGTGGCGTGGCAATCATAAAGTCGTATACGTCGAGAATGATATTGCCGTTGTCGGTAACCACGCCCTCGCGATAGACCGGGTTGCCACCGAGTTTAACCAGCTCCCGCGCTACGTAGCTGCGGGCCATGGGGATAACTTCCACTGGCAGAGGGAAGGCGCCGAGTTGGTCAACGAGTTTACTGCCGTCGGCAATGCAAATAAATTGCTTGCTGGCAGCGGCGACAATTTTCTCACGAGTCAGGGCCGCGCCGCCGCCTTTAATCAATTCTAAGCGTTCATTGGCTTCATCGGCGCCGTCGACATAGACCGCAATGGTGCCGCAGCTATTTAACTCCAGTACTTCAATACCGTGTTTGCGCAGGCGCTGGGCCGAGGCTTCGGAGCTGGCAACGGTGCCCTTGAGTTCATCTTTGAATTCAGCAAGTAGGTCGATAAAGAAGTTGGCGGTAGAACCGGTGCCAACACCGATGATCTCACCGTCAAAAATAGCGGGCTTGATGTGATCGATCGCGGCTTGAGCTACCGCGAGTTTTAGCTCATCTTGTGTCATTGTCGGCCCTTGGCATGAATGTGTAACGAGTGGTGTTGATCCGGCGATTATAAAATTTGCGGGAGTCAATTGCGAGGCGGATTTCGATTTGGCGGAGTAGCGAGGTTGTGGATGTGGCGGTGGGAGTGGCTAATGCTGCGCTTTGCACCGAGACGCGGTAGACTTGCCCGCTGGAATTTTTGCGTCGCAGCCACCGCTGGCGTGTTAATGGAGATGTGTTAAGGCTATGCCACAAAGCTATATAAAGAAAATCCTCAAGGCCCGCGTTTATGATGTGGCCATTGAATCGCCTGTGGATGAAATGCCCCTGCTAAGCAAGCGGTTGGCGAATAATGTCTTACTCAAGCGCGAAGATTTGCAGCCGGTATTCTCCTTCAAGTTACGCGGTGCCTATAACAAGATGATCAGCCTTAGCGAAGAAGATCGGCGCAAGGGTGTGGTCGCGGCTTCGGCGGGTAATCACGCGCAAGGCTTGGCCTTAGCGGCCTTAAAGCTTGGCGTAAAAGCCACCATTGTTATGCCTAAAACTACCCCGCAAATTAAAGTCGATGCGGTGCGGTCTCGTGGCGGCAAGGTCGTTTTAGTTGGCGATACCTATGACGAGGCTTCGGTATTCGCGAAAAAACTTGTCGAAGAAAAAGGCATGGTTTACGTCCATCCCTACGATGACCCCGAGGTTATTGCGGGGCAGGGCACCGTGGGTATGGAGATTTTGCGTCAGGTCACCGGCCCCTTAGACGCGGTGTTTGTGCCGGTTGGCGGCGGCGGTTTAGCGGCGGGTGTGGCGGCGTATATCAAATATGTGCGCCCTGAAGTGAAAGTCATTGCTGTAGAGCCAGAAGACGCGGCCTGCTTAAAGCTAGCCATGGAAAAAGGTCGGCGGGCGATATTGCCCGAGGTTGGTATTTTTGCTGACGGTGTCGCGGTGGCGCAGATTGGCAAGGAAACCTTCCGGGTATTGCGTAAAACTATCGATGGCTGTATGACCGCCACGACCGATGAGATTTGTGCCGCGATCAAAGATATTTTCGATGACACCCGCTCTATTGCTGAGCCTGCGGGCGCGCTTGCCCTTGCTGGCTTGAAGAAATACGTTGAGGAAAATGATTGCGCAGGCCAGACGCTGTTGGCCATCGACAGCGGCGCCAATACCAATTTTGACCGTCTGCGCTATATTGCCGAGCGCACCGAAATTGGCGAGCAGCGCGAGGCGATTCTCAGCGTGACGATTCCGGAGCGAGCCGGCAGCTTCAAAAAATTCTGCGCGGCGCTGGGTCGCCGCAATATTACCGAGTTTAATTACCGCTACAGCGATGACCGCGATGCTCAGATTTTTGTTGGCGTGTCGGTGGCTGCCGGTGGTGGTGATCGCAAAGAGTTGGTGGCAGCGCTACAGCAATTGGATTATCCCGTGGCGGATTTCACTGACAATGAAATGGCCAAGCTCCATATTCGTCACATGGTGGGAGGTCATCGGCCAGCTGCAGTTAGCAATGAACTACTGTACCGCTTTGAATTTCCAGAGCGGCCCGGCGCGCTGATGAATTTTTTGACCAAGTTGGGCAACCGCTGGAATATCTCGCTGTTTCATTACCGCAACCACGGTGCGGCCTATGGTCGAGTATTGGTTGGTTTGCAAGCGACGAAGGAGGAGCGCAAGGATATTGAAGCCTTTCTTGATCAGTTAGCGTACCCCTATCATGAAGAAAGCGATAACCCGGCCTATACCCTGTTTTTGAGCTGAGGCTGCTTAGCTTTTACCCCGACCACGCCGCGGATGGATCACGGCGCGGTCGGTAATGATCATATCTAGCCCAATATCCCATTCATCGACGGGCAGTGCCGAAACTTCTTGGCAGTGGTGGGCGATGCCAATCAGCAGTGGTTTTTGTTGCGGCCTGTGTTTTTTAAAGGCGAAACAGCGGTCGTAAAATCCGCCACCCATGCCAAGCCGTTTTCCTTCTTTATCGAAGCCCGCCAGTGGCACTAGAACAATATCCAAGTGTTTGGGGGCACGTGCACAATGGCGCAGACCTGCCGGTTCGCCAATGCCATAACGGTTCGCTCGTAGGGCTTGGCGGGGGTGGTAGCGCTGGAAGCCCATGCGTTTACGGCTTGGCTTGGTCACATCAATACGGGGCAAATAGCAGGTTTTGCGTTGCAGACTCGCGTGGCGCAATAGGTATTCAGGGGAGATTTCGCCATCGCTGGCCATGTACGCGGCAATATGGCCGGCGCGGCGATACGCACTGAGTTTAATTATACGCAGCATCAATTGCTGAGCGGCCAAGTGCTGCTGGCTGGGCGAAATTAGCCGGCGCCGCTCTCGGAGGCGTTGACGAAGTTGGGTTTTAAGCGCTGAGTTCATATTCGCATTATAGCGATAGAATGCTTGGAAAAGCTGTTGTGAGCGAGGAGTGTTAAAAAGCCCCAAGATACCGCTGGCCGCGTGGCCCTTGAACCCAGCGGTTCAAGGTGGAGCACTCCGCGAGATCGTTAGGCTTTCCGACAAGCGGACATGCACACGGATCCCGGCTAAAGCACTCCGGGTATAAAAGCATCGGCTCAGGGGTCTAGACGGCCTAGCAAATATCCCAGGGTGGTGGTCAGTATAACGTTAGCCTTGTCCCAATAACAGGGTGGGGGAGTAAGGGGATTAACTGATATCCATTTGCCGGCAACGATGGAGGGTTTCTTCGGCTTTGTCGGTAATACGCTTTACTGCCGCAGTTTCCGCTTCGCTGGGGGTTGCATTTTTCTTGTTTTGCAACATTTCATAGCTGATGTTCAGGGCCGCCATCACGGCAATGCGCTCTAGGCCAACGACCTTGCCAGAGGTGCGGATGCCGCGCATTTGCTTGTCTAAGTATTGGCCAGCTTGCATCAGTGCGCCTTGTTCTTCTAAGGGGCAGGCGACTTGATATTCTTTATCAAGAATTTTTATTACGACGGTCGGGGTGCTCACGATTCTTTCTCCAGCGCGCGCAGCCGCTGAATCATGGATTCAATCTTGGCGCGGGCAATATCGGTTTTTTCGATCAGTTGTTCGCGCTCGGTCCGCCAGTGTCTAGCGTCGGCCTTAAGAGCACGATTTTCCTTGTCTAATTGTTCACACAACTGGACAAGCTCGTCCACTTTTCGTTCCACAAGTTGCAACTGTCGCTCATCCATACTTAGATCGCGTCCGTACCTAGAAAATAATCAGATTATAGTAGAGTGAGGCTTAGCAGTGGGTCAATGTAATTAAGTTTGCATGATATTAGGCGTTTTAGGCCATATATATGTGTCGCCTCGCTGATTGGTATTCGATTTTAAGCCTGTGCAGCGCTACCATTGCGGGCTTACCAGTATTAATGGACGTTTATCATGGCCGCCAGTTTAGAACACGACGATCTCGCGAACCTTTTTCTCAGTCTCGGCGCCTTGCAGCCGCCCGCCGAACTGCACGGGTATGCGGCGGGGTTTATCTCGGTCGGCGGTCGTTTGGAGCAGGACGGCTGGTTGCAGCACTGCGTGGATTTGCTGGACTGCGAAGCGCCGAACCCCGAGCAAAGTGACGCACTCTATACGGTATATTGCACCGCTTTATTGGGTTTGGAATCCGGTGAGATGGATTTAGAGTTGTTGTTGCCCGATGATGAGTTTGATCTGGATCAGCGTATTGCCAGCCTTGGGCAGTGGTGTCAGGGGTATTTGACGGGCTTTGCCATGGCGGGCAAGCAGCAGGCCGGGGAGGCTAAAACCTACTCTGAGGAACTGACTGAAGCCATTAGCGATATCGCGGCTATTGCCCAAGTCTCCGCTGATGAGGGCGATGATGAGGAGGGTGAGCAGGATTATTTCGCGGTAAGCGAGTATGTGCGAATTGCGGTAATGACCATCTTTGCTGAGTTCAATCAGTTGTCGCCAAACTATGGCGACGGCGATAGTAGTGGGCGCCTGCATTAATTTGTGCCGTTAATACGTAAGCTTGCCCTGTGATAAGCTCGGTGTATACATTTAGTCCTGAATCAATTCTAGCGAGCAATGAGATAAACATGACGATAAGCAAGCAGGAGTTTGCCCGCCGCCGCAAAAACCTAATGGCCTTGATGGAGCCGGGCAGCATTGCCATTGTGCCCGCCGCCAAGATGGTGAGTCGCAATAGCGATACCGAATACCCCTTTCGTCAAGACAGTGATTTTTATTATCTCAGCGGCTTTGACGAGCCCAATGCCGTACTGGTGCTTATGCCCGGGCGGGCCAATGGTGAAGTTGTATTGTTCTGCCAAGATCGCGATCCGGCGATGGAGTTGTGGACGGGTTATCGCGCAGGTCCCGATGGCGCTTGTGCGAATTACGGCGCGGATGACGCATTTCCGGTTAGCGATATCGACGATATTCTGCCGGGCTTGATTGAGGGGCGCCAGCGAGTCTACTACGCGATGGGGCGTCATACTGAATTTGATCAGCAGGTCATGCAGTGGGTGAATGTGATCCGCTCCAAGGTGCGCACTGGCGCCCAGCCTCCGGGTGAGTTTTTGGATCTAGATCACCATCTTCACGACCTGCGTTTATATAAGTCTGCCGCTGAGCAAAAGCTGATGCGTCGTGCGGGTGAAATTTCTGCCGAGGCGCATTGCCGGGCGATGCGCCTGTGTCGTCCCGGTGTATATGAGTATCAACTCGAAGCTGAAATACTTCATGAATTCGGTCGCAACGGTGCGCGCTATCCGGCCTACAGCACCATTGTCGGTGCCGGTAAAAACGGCTGCATTTTGCACTACGTGGAAAACAGTTGTGAGATTCGCGACGGCGACTTGGTGTTGATCGACGCAGGCTGCGAGCTGAATTACTACGCGGCAGATATTACCCGTACTTTCCCCGCTAATGGCCGTTTCTCTCCCGAGCAGCGCGCCCTCTACGAGGTAGTCTTGGATTCCCAAAAAGCGGCTATTGCCACGATTAAAGCCGGTAATCACTGGAATCAGGCCCATGATGCCACGGTGCAAGTTATTACCGCTGGCTTGGTCAAGCTGGGCTTGCTTAGCGGTGAGGTTGACGAATTAATTGCCGCTGAAGCCTACCGGCCCTTTTATATGCATCGCGCCGGCCACTGGCTTGGTATGGACGTGCACGATGTCGGCGACTATAAAATCGGCGGCGAGTGGCGGGTTTTAGAAGAGGGCATGGCGATGACCGTTGAGCCGGGTATTTATGTGGCTCCGGATAATCTCAATGTCGACGCAAAATGGCGGGGTATTGGTATTCGCATTGAGGACGATGTGGTCGTGACTAAAACCGGCTGTGATATTTTAACGGCGGCGGTGCCCAAGGAAATAGACGAAATTGAAGCGTTGATGGCGGAGGCGCGCCTTGCCGCACACTGATTACGATGTGGTGATTGCCGGCGGGGGCATGGTTGGCGCCAGTCTGGCGTTGAGCCTCTATGCTCACAGCAAAGGTAGCTTGCGGGTGCTGGTAGTCGAAAGCTTCCCGTTGCCGCCCGTGGCTGAGTCAGGGGTCCCGGCCTATCGGCCAAGCTTTGATGCGCGCTCCACCGCCCTGTCTTTTGGCAGCCAGCAGATATACCAAGCGCTTGGGGTGTGGTCGTTGCTGCAGGAGCATTTGAGCACCATTGCCAAAGTACACGTTTCTGACCGCGGCCATTTTGGCAGCGTATTGATGACCGCCGAAAGCCAGGGCTGGGATGCTTTAGGTTATGTGGTAGAAAACATGTGGTTGGGCAATGTCTTGCTCAATCATTTGCGTCAGCATACCAATATAGAATTCTTATCGCCTGCTAAGGTCGCCGCAATCAATGTTGCCGATGGTTATGCCACTCTAGGTCTGCAAGAGGGAGAAGCCCTTCGCGAAATCACGACGCAATTAGTCGCCGTTGCCGACGGTGCGGAGTCAGGCTTGCGCAGCCAGTTGGGGATTGCCGCGACAGTTGCGGATTATCATCAGTTGGCGGTCATCGCCAATGTGGCTAGCGAGCAGTCCCATCAGGGTTGTGCTTATGAGCGTTTTACCGAGCGCGGTCCGCTGGCCTTATTGCCACTGGTTGACGATGGCAGTGGTCAGTCGCGCTCAGCCCTAGTGTGGACCTTCCCAGAGAAAATGGCGGAAGAGGTTATGGCGTGGTCCGACGCAGAATTTTTGGCGGAGTTACAGCGCAATTTTGGCTACCGGCTTGGGCGTTTGCAAAAAGTGGGGCAGCGGGCGTCATTCCCGCTGCAGTTAATGCAGGCCGAGGAACAGGTGCGCCGCCAGATAGTGGTGATGGGCAATGCCGCACACTCGCTGCACCCAGTCGCGGGGCAGGGATTTAATTTAGCCCTTCGCGATGCTGACAGTCTCAGCCGCTTGCTGGCTAAAGCGCATAGTGAAAAACGCGCATTGGGTGAGCTAAGCATATTGCAGCGCTATGTGGCCAATCAAAATGTCGATCAGCGCATGACCACCGCCTTTTCAGATCAGCTCACCGGGATTTTTAGCAATCGTAAACCGGTGCTCAGCGTGGTCCGTAATTTGGGTTTGTTACTATTGGATGTCACGCCGCCGGTAAAATCGCGGTTTGTGGCCCGGGCTGCGGGCATTATGCCCGGCTCATCAGCGGAGTTTCAATAATGTCGGTAAGTGTCACCGAATTCGATCTCATCATTGTCGGCGCCGGTTTGGCTGGTGGTGCGCTGGCCGTGGCACTGGCCGACCTACCCTTAAAAGTAGCATTAATCGAGGGGCAGGCAGTGCGCGAAGGCTGGCCGCCGCTGGAAGAGAGTGTTTTTGATTATGACGCTAGAGTCAGTGCGTTAACGGAAGGTTCGCGGGAGTTTCTTGACGAGTTAGGGGTTTGGCCTGAGGTCAGTGCGCGCCGCGTCTGCGCCTATACTGATATGGAAGTGTGGGACGGTGAAGGCACCGGCCGCATCCATTTTGCTGCCAGTGAAGTGAAGCGCGCGGCACTAGGACATATTGTTGAAAACCGGCTTCTCAATGCGGCGCTTATTCATCGTCTGAGGGAGTCGGCGGGAGTGAAGTGTTACTTTGCTAATCCGGTTGCCAGCTTGGAAAAGCAGAGTGGTGGGGTGGCACTGACCTTGGCGGATGGCCGGGTCTTGCGCAGCCCGGTGGTGGTGGCCGCTGACGGTGCCAATTCACGTATTCGCGATTGGGCCGGTTTTGTCACGCGGGAGTGGGATTATCATCACCACGCTATTGTGGCGACCATCGAAACCGCCGAGCCCCACCAAAATACCGCGTGGCAGCGCTTTCAGCCTGAAGGCCCGCTGGCCTTTTTGCCCTTGCCGGATACTGCGGGTGAGCAGCGCTACTGCTCGATTGTATGGTCAGCCCTGCCTGAGCAGGCCGAGCATTTAATGGCGCTGGATGATGATGCCTTTTGCCGGGAGTTGGGTGCGAAATTTGAGCATCGGTTAGGCCGTATCGTGGCCTGTAGTCGGCGGGTGAGCTTTCCGCTGCGCCAGCGTCACGCGGCAGACTATGTTAGCGATGGCGTGGTTCTGCTCGGGGACGCGGCGCATACCATTCATCCCTTAGCTGGGCAGGGCATCAATCTCGGCTTTCAAGACGCCATGGTGTTAGCTGAGGAGTGTTACCGCGCCCATAAACGGGGTTTGTCCTTGATTGAGTCAGGTATGTTGAGTCGCTATCAGCGCCGTCGCAAAGGCGGCAACTTGGCGATGATGGCAATGATGGAGGGCTTTCAGCACCTGTTCGAAACCCCCGCCATGCCCCTGCGCTTACTCCGCAACAGTGGTATGAGCTGGCTAAATAAAGCGTTGTCCTTAAAGCGGCAGATTATCGCCAAGGCCATGGGGATATCAGGGCCGTTGTAATGCGGGATCTCTCGGAAAAGCCCTATTCTGTCGCATTACACTCGATGAGAGACGATAGGTGCAAAACGAGTCGGCGTCGGAAGTCTGATGTCGGGCGCGGTTTACTTTAAGGCATACGAGAAACCGCGAAATGCAAAAAGGCGCTTATCGTCCGAGGGCACCACGACTCACTTATCACGGCTAAGTCCGCTTAATTAATGGATAATCAGCGGAATGCATTGAGAATTTGAATGATAATAATTATCATCTACGCCCGAATTTATTTTGAGAGGCGTTGATGATGGTGAAAATCGCGGCACGGCTATTGGCAATTTTGCTTGTCGTAGGGGTAGCGGCCTGTGGTCGCAGCGCTCCTCCCGCCGATAGTGCTAGCGGCCCTGAGCTGGTGGTGTACAGCTCCCGTATTGAGCAACTCATCAAGCCTATCTTTGACGATTTCACTGAAGAAACCGGTATCCGTATCCGCTATGTCACCGATGACGCAGGCCCTTTGCTGGCACGATTGCGCGCGGAGGGCGAAAACTCCCCTGCGGACATGTTGATTACCGTGGACGCAGGTAACTTATGGCAAGCGGCCGAAATCGGGGTTTTAGAGCCGGTACAGTCTGCGGTGCTTAGTGCCAATGTGCCACCTGCGCTGCGCGATGAGCAGGGCCGCTGGTTTGGTGTTTCGATTCGGGCGCGGACCATTGTCTATGCGACAGACCGCGTTAAGCCAGAAGAGCTTGGCGGCTATGAGGACTTAGCGAATCCCGAGTGGTCGGGCCGCTTGTGTCTGCGCACGGCGAAAAAGGTTTATAACCAATCCCTCGTCGCAAGTTTGATTGTGGCCCTAGGCCAAGCGAAAGCTGAGCAAGTGGTTGCTGGCTGGGTCGAGAACTTGGCGGTCGCGCCCTTTGCTAGCGACAATAAGGTGATTGAGGCAATTGACGCCGGTCAGTGCGACGTCGGTTTGGTGAACACCTATTATCTGGCCAGAATGTTGGCCGACAACCCAAAGCTTCCCGTGGGTTTGTTCTGGGCAAATCAACAGGGTGATGGCCCTGCTGGCCGCGGTGTTCATGTGAATATTTCCGGTGCAGGTATCACCAAGGCCAGCAAGCATAAGGCGGAGGCGCTGCGTTTATTGGAGTGGCTGTCGGCGTCGGCGGCCCAATATGATTTCGCTAGTTTGAATTTAGAATATCCCGTCAATGATGCGACTGCACCGTCGGCGTTGATTCAGCAATGGGGCAGTTTCCGTCCAGATTACATGCCAATGAGTGAGGCTGGGCGTTTGCAAAGTGACGCAATCAAATTAATGGACCGGGCGGGATATCGCTGAGTGCAGGCTTCACGGCTAGTTGTGGCGCCGAGCGCGCCACGCCGCACCGGCGCCGCCATTTGGCTGTTGCGGGCAGTCGGTCTGCTTGCCGTATTTGGTGTGCTAGCACCGATACTGGTTGTGGTGCTGAGCTGGTCCTCTGAACAAACCGACATCTGGCAGCATCTCATCGCGACCCAGCTGGGTAGTTTGCTCGCCAATACGCTGACCTTGTTGGTGGGGGTTGGCGTACTGGTGAGTGTGCTGGGGATTGGCTTGGCATGGTTTACGGTAATGTGCGATTTTCCCGGTCGCGCTTGGTTTGAATGGCTGTTGATGTTGCCGATGGCAGTGCCGGCCTATGTCATGGCCTTTGTTACCTTGGGGGTTTTTGATTTCGGTGGCCCGCTGCAGAGCTTTCTGCGGGCCAATGTCGGACAGGCCTATGGCAGTGTCGATGTGCGTAGCGAGCTCACAGTTATTGTGGTGTTCTCGCTGGTCCTCTACCCCTATGTGTATATGTTGGCGCGCAGCGCGTTTTTGTCCCAGAGCAGTGACACTATTGAGGCAGCGCGGGTGCTGGGCTGCAATGGTTGGCAGGCGTTTTTCCGCGTAGCGCTGCCAATGGCGCGGCCAGCGATTATTGCCGGGGTGAGTTTGGCTCTAATGGAAACCCTCGCTGATTTCGGCACGGTAGCAATTTTTAATTACGACACCTTTACCACGGCAATATATAAGTCGTGGTTTGGTTTTTTCAATTTGCAGGCCGCTGCTCAGTTGGCTTCTATACTGTTGCTATTTGTTGCTCTAACGCTATTTGCCGAGCGCCGGTCTCGAGGTGGACGGCGCTTTGTGCAGGGGGCGCGCTTGCAGCATCGCTTTCGGTTTAGTTTGTCGCCGGTAACGGCGTGGATGATAAGCTTGGCATGCGCAGCGGTGTTGTTCCTCGCTTTTTTGCTGCCGGTGGTGCAATTAATCTTTTGGGCGATTGGCGCTGGGGCCGCTCAGCTCGATCGGCGGTTTTTTGAGTTGTTAGAGCACTCCGTGAGCTTGGCGGGCATAGCTGCACTGGTGACGGTAGCCTTGGCCTTGGTCTTGGCATTCAATCGTCGTCAAAAAAGCCGCATGAGCTCGATTTACGGTTCCGCGCAATTAGGCTACGCCCTGCCGGGGTCGGTGTTGGCGGTGGGCATTATGCTGTCCTTCACCTATATTGATAACCAGTTTTTCATTCCAATGCAGCATTTCTTTGGTATGACGCCGGCGCCGGTATTGGTGGGCTCATTGCTAACCCTGCTGGCTGCCTACTGGATTCGATTTCTTGCGGTGGCCACCGGTCCGCTGGAGTCGGGATTGGAGCGTATTCGCCCGAGCCTGCCCGAGGCCGCGCGAACCCTTGGCGCGAATGGCGGGGCATTGGTGTGGCGAATTTATTTGCCCATGCTGCGGCCGGGTTTATTAACTGCAGCGGTGCTGGTATTTGTAGATGTAATGAAAGAAATGCCTGCTACGCTATTACTGCGTCCCTATGGCTGGGACACCCTCGCGGTGCGAATTTATGAAATGACCGCCGAGGGTCAGTGGCAGCTCGCAGCGCTGCCGGCGTTGACCTTAGTGGCGGCGGGATTAATCCCAGTGATAATCAGTATCCGTCAAAGTCGTCACTGAGCACTTTGTATTTCTTGGCAGCGGCGTTAAAATGCGCCCATCTTACGCATACGTTTGTAGAGGACGGCCTTAAATGAGCAATACCCCCAGCGAATTGAAATACGCTAGTACCCATGAATGGGCCCGCCTTGAGTCAGACGGCACCGTGACCGTGGGCATCAGCTACCACGCCCAGAACGCCTTGGGCGACGTGGTATTTATTGAGTTACCAGAAGTGGGCGCAGAGTACTCTGCCGGTGACGAAGCGGCCGTGGTCGAGTCTGTAAAAGCCGCATCAGATATTTATGCGCCGGTATCAGGTGAAATTATCGAAGTGAATGAGTCTCTGGATGAAAGTCCTGAGACCGTTAATGAATACCCCTACAGCGATGGTTGGTTTTTCCGTATGCAGCCGTCGGACTTGAGCGAGTTAGATAATTTGCTCGACGCTGAGGCGTATGACGAGCAGTGTGACGAGTAATCGCTGCTTAAGAAATAATTGTAAGAGGGCGCAAGGCCCTCTTTTACAGTTAGCCTAATTACCTCGAAGGCTTATCACCGGCCAGCCAGCTTTCTCCGCGTACTCCCTTAATTTGTCATCTGGATCCACTGCCACAGGCTTGGCTACGACGTTTAGTAGCGGTATGTCATTGTGGGAGTCGCTGTAAAAATAGCTGCCATCTAGGCTTTGTTTATTGTCTTTAAGCCAGCTATTTAGGCGTGTTACTTTCCCTTCTTGGAAGCAAGGTATACCGCTGGGCTTGCCTGTGTAGCGGCCGTCGATGATTTCGCCTTCGCTGGCGAGTAGGGTATTTATGCCCAGCGCCGCCGCTATTGGGCCGGTAACAAAGCTGTTTGTTGCGGTAATTATCATGAGGAAATCACCGGCTTCTCGGTGTTGCTGAATCAGAGCGTCGGCCTTGGGAAGGCGCAGCGGCGCAATGTATTTACGCATAAACGTGTCGTGTAATACGTTTAGTTCGGCGGCAGAGTAGCGGCTCAGCGGCGCGAGTGAAAAGCGCAAATAGGCTTGGATGTCTAAGTTGCCCTGCTGATATTGGCGATAAAACTCATCGTTTTGTTGTTTGAATTCATTGCCATCGACGATGCCTTCGTTGACTAGAAATTCGCCCCAGGCGTGGTCACTATCGCCGCCAAGCAAGGTGTTATCTAGGTCGAAAATTGCTAGCGCCATAGTCAGTCTCTTAAAAAATAGTCATTGATGGTGGAAGTGGCGGCTAGCATAGCGTCTGCGGCCTACTATTTCACCTTTCCGGCACTGTCTTCATCTGCTGAATTCCCAGAGTGCCGAATTTGTGGAACAATAGAAAACAGACATAAAATCATACCTGTAGGTGAACTAGTGATTGATTCGGATGGATTCCGCCCAAATGTTGGTATCGTGCTTGCTAATGAGCAGGGCCAAGTTTTGTGGGCGCGCCGTGTCGGTCAGAGCGCGTGGCAATTCCCGCAGGGCGGTATTCATGAGGGTGAGACGCCAGAGGCGGCGCTCTATCGCGAGCTGTATGAAGAAGTTGGGCTGCGCGAAAGCGATGTGGATCTGTTGGCCTGCACTCGGGGCTGGTTGCGTTATCGCCTACCTCAGCGCCTGATTCGGCGCGAAAATAAGCCGCTGTGTATTGGTCAGAAACAGAAATGGTTTTTGTTGCAGATGAAAACCGATGACGCCAAGGTAAGCTTTGACTGTGGCGACAAGGCAGAATTCGATCATTGGCAATGGGTGAGCTACTGGTATCCTCTTGGGCAAGTGGTGGCGTTTAAGCGGGAGGTGTACCGCCGCGCAATGAAGGAGTTGGCACCGCGCCATGCCCGTTTAGTGAAAGACAGCGGCAAAGATTATAGTGCTGGTGATCTGCGATGATGTTAGAAGCGCTGCGCAGCATCGTTCAGGCGGTTAATGCTGCCAGTGATCTTCAATCTGCTCTGGATATTATTGTTACTCGTATTGCCGAGGTCATGGATACCGAGGTCTGCACGGTATATTTGCGAGATCCGGATACCAAGCGCCTGATTTTTATGGCTAACCAGGGCTTGAATCCAGATTTGATTGGCAAGGTTAGCCTCGGTTCTGATGAGGGTTTGGTGGGCTTGGTGGCTCGCCGCGAAGAGCCAGTCAATCTCGACCACGCAGAGAAGCACCCCAACTTTTTATATTTGCCTGGTATTGGTGAAGAGCAATACCACTCTTTTCTTGGTGCGCCCATTATCCACCAGCGCTCTGTGATGGGGGTGTTGGTTGTCCAGCAAAAGGACAGTCGTCGCTTTGATGAGGATGAGGAAGCTTTCCTCGTTACCATGTCTGCGCAATTGGCAGGAGTTATTGCGCACGCTCGCGCTACGGGCTCGATCAGTACCGCGCAAAACACGGTGGGTGCTACCGCGTCGTTCAAGGGAATTGCCGGCGCCACTGGGGTGGCGATTGGTGAGGCGGTTGTGATTGTCCCGGTCGCGGAGTTGCACTCGGTACCCCGTCGCCAGAGTGACGATGTACAGGCTGAGCTAGCGGCTTTTGCTCAGGCGCTGGATTCGGTGCGCGTTGATATACGTGCTTTAAGCGATAAATTGCTCACGCAATTACCGGCGGACGAGCACGCCTTGTTTGATGTTTACCTGCGAATTATCGATGACGGCGCTTGGGCGTCGGAAGTTATTGAGAAAATCGAGGCAGGGGAGTGGGCTCAAGGCGCTTTAAGTCAGGTGATGTCCAGTCATATACGCGCCTTTGAAATGATGGAAGATGCCTATTTCAAAGAGCGGGCCACCGACATTAAAGATTTGGGGCGGCGGGTTCTCTCCTATTTGCAAGCCAGTGATATAGAGCCAACCGAGTATCCAGAAAAAACCATCTTAGTGGGTGAAGAGCTTACTGCGTCGATGCTCGGTGAGGTGCCTAGAGATAGGCTGGTGGGTATGGTGTCGGTGCGGGGCTCCAGTAACTCCCATGTTGCCATCTTAGCTCGCGCTATGGGTATTCCAACGGTGATGGGGGCCAGCGATTTACCTTATACCCAAATTGAAAAAGCCAATCTTATTGTCGACGGTTATTCGGGGTATGTGCATTACAATCCAACCGCTGAAATCTATGAGCATTTCCGCTCTGTTTCCGAAGAAGATCACGCCCTCAATCAGGGTTTGGAGGCATTGCGTGACCTGCCTAGCGAAACCCTCGATGGCCACCGTATGCCGCTGTGGGTTAACACTGGTTTGATGGCAGATGTGGCTCGCTCTCTTGATCGCGGCGCCGAGGGCGTGGGCCTTTACCGAACTGAAATTCCATTTTTATTGCGTGAGCGTTTTCCCAGTGAAGAGGAGCAGCGCATAATTTATCGAGAGCAGTTGATCGCTTTTGCACCGCTGCCGGTCACGATGCGAACCCTCGATATTGGTGGGGACAAGGCGTTACCGTATTTCCCTATTGAAGAGGAAAACCCTTTTCTAGGGTGGCGAGGAATACGAGTTACCTTGGATCACCCTGAGATATTTTTGGTGCAGGTTCGGGCGATGCTAAAGGCCAGCGAAGGCCTCAATAATTTACGCATCATGTTGCCGATGATCAGCAATGTGCAAGAGGTAGATGAAGCCCTTGAGTTGGTGCGCCGCGCCTACGACGAATTGCTCGAAGACGGCTGGGATATTAGTTTGCCGCCAATAGGCGTGATGGTTGAAGTGCCTGCGGCGGTTTATCAGGCACGGCAACTGGCGCGTAGGGTCGACTTTTTGTCAGTGGGTTCGAATGACTTAACGCAGTATTTGCTGGCCGTTGACCGCAACAACACACGTGTTGCTGACTTGTATCACGCCTATCATCCGGCGGTTTTGAATAGCTTGCAGCAGGTGGTTGATGCAGCCCATGCTGAGGGCAAGCCAGTTGGTATTTGTGGCGAATTAGCGGGTGACCCTGCCGCGGTCTTGATTTTAATGGCGATGGGCTACGATATGTTGTCGATGAACGATAATAGTCTATTGCGGGTTAAAGCGGTGATTCGCAGCTGTCGATTTGAAGACTTACAGGGCTTGCTCGACGGTGTGATGGTTGTCGATACTGCTGACGAAGTGAAAGCTCAGTTGCGTAAAGCGATGATTAATATCGGCATGGAGCGTTTGTTGCAGCCAATCGGAAGTGTGTAGGGCTTGTGTGGTTGATCAAACCTGAAAGTGATTTAGCATTTTTACCGTTAAAAAATTGGGGTCGGCTGGTTCGGTGTTATAGAGTTGCTCCCAGAAATCCCAGCTGCCGTCGGCGTGGCGCTGTAAGACACTGCTGGATCGCGTGCCATAATCAGCACCGACAATATTAACGAAGCGACTGGATAAAGCGCGATAATACGCGTCGTCGTGCTGTCCGCTTGGCTCCTCTTCTTTTAGCATCTCAAATAATTTTAAATGATCGACGCCCGCATATAGCGCCGCGTCCATGTCCTGTTTGCCTTTTATGGTTTTTTCATTGCTGCTGCTCAGAGGGATATTGCCAATGGCGTGACGCCCCGGTGCCAGTCGCTGCCAGCCAGTGTCGCTATTATTGCTATAGCCTAGGGTCTCGCCGTCGAAGCCAATAAAGTTAAATGGGCGGTAATTGCGCTTCTCAGTTTCTAATTGGCTTAGGTACTCGGGCGCTGTGTTATCACTTAACAGAAAGTTTTTCACCAGATCGCCCCGACTTAATTCACCGGTATGTTCAATTTCGCGGAGATTGGTCACTGCGGCAAAGCGGCCATTGCGGCTAAGGCCTAGCCAACTGCCGCCGAATTCCAAGTCTCGTCCGGCCAATATTTCTGGGTGCTCAGGCCAAAATCCGGCAGGCAGCGTGGGGCGAGCATAAAATTCGTCACGATTAGCAGCAATAATCAATGGCCGGTCTGGCAGTTGTTGCCATGACAATAAAATTAAACACATAGAGTCATACGCTGTTGTTTGCCGGTTGAGGCCGTCATAATAGCAGCTTTATTGCGAGTCTACGGTGCGATGGTACTACTAATATACCTCGGTGTGGGTGCCATAGCCGGTTTTGCCGCGGGTCTATTCGGCGTTGGCGGCGGCCTTGTCATTGTGCCTGCGCTGATGATGTGTTTTAGCGTTTTGGCGGTATCTCCAGACATTGCCATGCAGTTAGCTGTGGGTACATCTTTAGCGACGATAGTGGTTACATCATTTAGCTCGGCGCGAGCGCACCATAAAATCGGTAATATCAGCTGGCCGGGCTGGCGAGGTTTGGCACCGGGTATTGTCTTTGGTGTTGTATTAGGCGTTGCGACCGCAAGCAATATGGCGGCCGAGAGTTTGAAATTGGCTTTTGGTGTGTTTTGTCTTGTTATTGCGGGGTATATGGGGCTTGCTATTGCGCCTGCCGCGACAAGGGCGCTGCCGGGCACCGCAGGCTTGGTGTCAGCGGGAGTCGGTATAGGCTATTTTTCGGCACTGTTTGGTGTTGGTGGCGGTTCGCTAACCGTTCCCTATTTGAGCTGGTGTAATATGCGGATGCAAGCGGCGGTGGCAACCTCGGCGGCCTGCGGCGTTCCAATCGCGATAGTGGGGGCATTAAGTAATGTTGCCGCTGGTTTTGGTCGCGATAATTTGCCGGAGTACAGCACAGGTTTTGTGTATTGGCCAGCCTTGTTGGGTTTGGTTTTATTGAGCGCGCCCTGCGCTAAATGGGGCGCACGGCTCGCCCAGCGGGTATCGGCGATGAATCTGCGTCGTGCGTTTGCCGTATTTTTGTTGGTGGTTGGCAGTCAATTTATTTGGGGAGCACTTTAGGGCATGTTGAGACATCCTGATATCGATCCAGTTGCCTTGCAGCTGGGGCCGCTATCCATACATTGGTATGGGTTGATGTATCTAGCCGGTTTTGCCGCCGCGTGGTTTTTAGCTAAACGCCGCAGTCATCAACCTTGGAGCCCAGTAAATGAGGCCCAAGTTGAGGATTTAATTTTTTACGGGGCGGTTGGGGTGATTTTGGGTGGCCGCTTTGGCTATGTCATTTTTTATAATTTCCCCCAGTTTTTGCAAGATCCGCTGTGGTTGTTTCGCGTCTGGGAGGGCGGGATGGCCTTTCATGGTGGTTTACTTGGGGTGATTATTGCGGTGGCGCTTTATGCTCGCAAACTCAAGGTGCCGGTGTCGGCTTTGTGGGATTTTATCGCGCCTCTGGCGCCTATTGGTTTAGGTTTAGGTCGAGTTGGTAACTTTATTGGCCAAGAGCTTTGGGGGAGAGCTACTGACGCTCCTTGGGGGATGTTGTTTCCTCGCGACCCATCGCAACTGCCGCGGCATCCATCGCAGCTGTATCAGTTTGTTCTAGAGGGTGTGGTTTTATTCGCAATTGTGTTTTTCTTTACACGTAAACAGCGGCCGCCGTTGGCTGCTGGCGCCTTGTTTTTGCTGTGCTACGGTAGCTTCCGCTTTTTGGTGGAGTTTGTCCGTGAGCCAGATAGTCATATTGGTTTTGACGCCATGGGCTGGTTGACTCGGGGGCAGGAGTTATCGCTGCCAATGATTATTATTGGCGGTTTTTTGTTGGTGTGGACCTACAGTCGCAATCCTGTTGCGGATGGTGATGTGGCAAAGACTGCTCCAGTGAAACGCAGAACAACGAAGAAAGCAGGTAAATAGTATGCAACAGTATTTGGATTTACTGCGGGATGTCCGCGACAACGGCACTGATAAGGGGGACCGTACCGGGGTGGGCACGCGCTCGGTATTCGGTCGGCAGTTGCGCTTTGATCTGCAGCAGGGTTTTCCTTTGCTGACGACAAAGAAAGTCCATTTGCGCAGTATAATTTGCGAGCTGATTTGGTTTTTGCAGGGCAGTTGCGACAATAATTGGCTGCAAGAGCGTGGTGTCTCAATTTGGAATGAATGGGCTTTGGAAAATGGCGATTTAGGCCCTATCTACGGTAAGCAGTGGCGTAGCTGGGCGTGCCCAGACGGCAGTACGATTGATCAAATTAGTGAAGTCATTGATATGATTCGCCGTAAACCTAACTCTCGGCGCCTACTGGTGAATGCCTGGAACCCCGCCGATCTTCCTGACGAATCCTTGAGTCCCCAAGAGAATGTTCGTCGTGGTCGGGCGGCTCTGCCGCCGTGCCACACCCTGTTTCAGTTTTATGTGGCGGAAGGCAAACTGTCGTGTCAGCTTTATCAGCGCAGTGCCGACCTGTTTCTCGGGGTGCCCTTTAATATTGCCAGCTACGCCTTGTTGACGCATATGATCGCGCAGCAGTGCGATTTAGATGTGGGGGATTTTGTGCACACGTTTGGCGACTGCCATCTCTATAAGAATCACCTCACTGATGACATTGTCGAAGAGCAGCTGCGGCGCTCGCCCAAAAGCCTACCTAAATTGCTGATTAAACGTCGTCCTGAGTCTGTTTTCGATTACAACTTTGACGATTTCGAATTCGCTGGCTATGAGCCTCACCCCGCCATAAAAGCGCCAATTGCGATTTAACTTGGAGGTTTTATGACTGTGACCGTTTCGATGATCGTCGCCATGGCCAATAACCGAGTTATTGGCGTGAATAATCAGCTGCCGTGGCATTTGCCCGCAGACCTGAAGCATTTCAAGGCGACCACAATGGGGAAGCCTATTGTGATGGGGCGAAAAACTTGGGAATCAATAGGTCGGCCCCTGCCTGGGCGAAAAAATATCGTGATCAGTCGCCAGCCCGAATATGTCGCCGAAGGGGCGGAGGTCGTTACTTGTCTTGCTGCGGGTTTGGCCTTGGCGCGGGATCATGCTGCGGCCGAAGGCTTGGCTGAAATAGTTGTTATTGGTGGCGAAGCAATCTATCGCAGTGCACTCAATGAGGCACAAAAAATATACCTGACAGAGGTCAATATTAGTCTTGATGGTGATGCCTGGTTCCCCGAGTTGGCGGCGGCTGAGTGGTGCGAGACTGGAAGAGAGTGTTACCCCGTAACAAATTCCGAGGGTTTGGGCTACAGTTTCGTCACTTTGGAACGAATTTCCGCCGAGTAGCTATAGTTTGTAAGAATATCGAACAAATCCTTGGTGCGTGGCAAGGGATGGCTTTGCAGTGAGCGTTACTTAAAATATAAGTATTGTTACCTAAATTCTCGAATCTGTAACACAATAACCCAGCTAGAATGCAATATTTTTTATATTACGAAACATTTAGTTTTCTCGTTGATTCTTATGATTGCTCATGATTAAAATAAGCTCCGCTGTATGAAAGCACGGTCTTACGACTGGCCGTACGGCTGAACAAGATAATAAGCTCTGCTTTCACTAAACGTCCCAAATAGGAAAAGCAATTCCCATGAAAACGCAACGATTGAAAACAATCGCGCTGGCGGTCGGTATGGCTGTTGGTATGCTGGCTGTGTCGCCGGCCTACTCAGCTGATACAACTGCTGGGCAAGATCCTGCGGCAGCACAACTGCCACCCCCTAAACCGTTGATTCCTGTAAGCAAGGTTCTTGAAGTAGGACAAAAGAGAACTAAAAACGCGCAGAAGTCACAAATTAAAATCGACCGTCTGGCAGCAGAAACAGGTGATTTGCTCCAAGATTATAAAACTGTGATGAAGCAGGTAGATGGCTTACGCATCTACAATGCTCGCCTCGAAAAGCAGATTGCTGGCCAGTTACGCCGTATCGCTGGTCTAGAAAAGTCTGTTGATGAAGCAACAATCATCCAGCGTCAGATTACCCCCCTGTTGATTCGTATGATCGACGGTCTTGAGCAGTTTGTTGCTCTGGACGTGCCTTTCCATATCGATGAGCGCAAAGAGCGTGTTGAATTCCTGCGTAACAATATGGATCGCTCCGATATCACGATCGCTGAAAAATTCCGTCAAGTTCTTGAAGCTTACAAAATTGAGAACGAGTACGGCCGTAAAATTGACAGCTACAAAGGCGTAGCACTGGTTGCTGGCGCTGAGCGCGATGTGAATTTCCTGCGTATTGGTCGCATTGGTTTGATGTATCAAACTACCGATGGCGAACAGTCTGGTGCTTGGGATCAAGACAAGCGCAGCTGGGTTGAATTGGATGCTGGCGATTACCGCGGCGCGATTCAGAAGGGGCTGCGTATTTCGAATAAGCAGGCTTCTATCGATATTATGAAACTCCCGATTCCTGCTCCGGAGGCTGCTAAATAATGAAACGTAATCTATTAAAGGCCGCAGTGTTTGCGTTTGGCGGTATGATTGCCGTTGCAGCGATGCCAGCAATGGCTGAAGACGCCAAGTCACTGGACGAACTGCTTAAAATGGTCAAGCAGGGTTATGCGAGTGATGCCCGCGAAAATAAAGCGCGTGAACAACGCTTTGCCGCTGCTCGTTACGACCAGCAAAAAACTTTAGACGAAGCTAAGCGCACTTTGGCTGCAGAAGAGAAGCGTTCTTCCGATCTGGAAAAAACGTTTGAAGACAACGAAACTGTCATTCTAGAGCGTCAGCGTCAGCTGAAAGAGCGCCTAGGTACATTGACAGAACTGTTCGGTCACTTGACTTCTACTGCTGGTGATCTGCGTTCAAACTTCCAATCGTCCCTCGTCAGTGTTCAGTTCGCTCAGCGCGAGCAGTTTATTGATGATTTGATTGCTAAAATGTCTGGCGCTGAAGAGCTGCCGAGCATCGAAGAAATTGAGCGCGTATGGTTCGAACTGCAGCGTGAAATGACTGAGTCAGGTCGTGTTGTTAAATTCCGTACCACGGTAACCAGTGCTGGTGGCGAGAAGAGCGAGCAGGACGTTGTCCGTATCGGTACCTTCAACGCAGTTAATACTGACGGTGAATACCTGCAGTACATCGCAGAAAATGGCAGCTTGGCCGTTTTGTCTCGTCAGCCTACCCGCTACATGGGTTGGGCGGAAGATTTGGCTAACGCAACTTCAGGCATGCACCCCTTTGGTATCGACCCTACGGGTCCTACTGGCGGTTCTTACTTGGCGGCACTGATCGATAGCCCGACTTTAACTGAACGCTGGCACCAAGGTGGCGTCGTTGGTTATGTCATCACCGCTGTTGGTGCACTGGCTATGTTAATCGCGATCTGGCGTTTGATTGTTCTTACACTGGAAGACATGAAGGTTAACAGCCAGCTGAAGACCAAGAAAGCCAATAGCAATAACAGCCTCGGCCGTGTGCTTAAAGTACATGAAGATAATCCAAGCATGGATCCTGAGACCTTAGAGCTGAAGTTGTCAGAAGCAATTCTGAAAGAGACTCCACGCCTCGAGAACTCGCTGAACTTGCTTAAAATTATCGCCGCAGTAGCCCCGCTCTTGGGTCTGCTGGGTACCGTTACCGGTATGATTATCACCTTCCAGGCCATCACCATCTTTGGTGCTGGTGATCCAAAAGCAATGGCTGGCGGTATCTCTGGTGCACTGGTAACTACTGTACTCGGTCTGGTGGTAGCGATCCCAACAGTTCTGCTGCACACATTTGTCAGCGGTCGGGCCAAGAAGATTATTCATGTTCTTGACCAGCAAACTACGGGCATCATTGCCGAACACACGGAAGGTCACGCGGGGAATTAAGCGATGTACCTACTGAATGAATGGGCGGAGATAATTCGACGATTCATGGATGCAGGCGGCGACGTACTATGGGCCATCGCCGGCCTGACGTTCCTGATGTGGACTCTCGCTCTGGAAAGACTTTGGTATTACAAATTTGAGTTGTCGAAAGACGTCAATGGTGCCATTGGTAGCTGGGAAAAACGCTCAGAGCGTAAATCCTGGAATGCCAAGCGAATTCGCGAAAAGCTGATATCCCAAGTATCACTTAAAATTAATGCGAGTTTGCCAATGATCCAAACAATGGTGGCGCTGTGCCCACTGTTGGGATTGTTGGGTACTGTTACCGGTATGATTGAAGTGTTTAATATCATGGCGGTAACAGGTGGCGGCGATGCTAAATCGATGGCCGGCGGTGTTTCTAAAGCAACAATCCCGACAATGGCGGGTATGGTTGCAGCTTTGTCAGGCGTTTTTATCAATACATATGTTAAAAGTATTGCAGAACGTGAGAGCGAGCTTTTGGAAGACCATCTGACAACAGATCACTAAGAGAGCTAACATGAGAAGGAATAAAAGAGGCGGACAAGAGGATAATCCCTCTGAAATAGACTTAACGCCGATGCTCGACGTTGTGTTTATCATGTTGATCTTCTTTATTGTAACAGCGTCCTTTATTAAGGAAGCTGGCGTCGAGGTGAACCGCCCAGACGCGTCAACATCAAGCAAAAAAGAGAATGTTAATATTCTGATTGCTGTTACAGCAACTAATGAAATCTGGATTGATAAGCGCCGGGTAGATAAGCGCGCGGTTCGCTCTGTTGTTGAGCGGATGCACGCCGAAAATCCTAAAGGTGCCGTTGTAATTCAGGCTGATAAAGCCTCGAATACCGAAACGGTTACTGCGGTTATCGACGCGAGCCGATCGGCTGGTGTATACGATGTTTCATTGGCCACTGAAGACAGCTGATCAATATGAATATTCGACATTTATATGGTGCCGCATTGGCATTTTTGGTGACAGCTGCGCTGTTCATCATAATGCCTTCGCTTATCGAGATGGCTGATAAGACGCTGGATGAAAAACCGCGTACGAAGCTGGCCGATATTCAAATGCCGGACACCAAAATAGAAACAATGAAGGACAGCAAGCCCGATAAGCCGAAGGAGCCTGATGAGCCACCGCCGGATATGGAGCAGCCTGAGATGGAAGACATCAATCCGAACCTGGATGTTGTCAATATGACCCCAGCTCAGAGTGTCGATTTGACCAATACCGCCGGGGGGCTTTCTGCTTCCGATGGTGAGTACTTGCCAATCGTCAAAGTTGCACCAATTTATCCGCGTCGTGCGCAAAGCCGGGGTGTTACGGGTTATTGTACGGTCGAGTACACGGTTACTAAAGCGGGTACCACCCGTGATATCGTGGCAGTCGATTGCGAGCCGTCTGGTTATTTTGAGCGTGCTTCTATAAAAGCCGCAGAGAAGTTTAAGTACAAACCGCGTGTGTCCGACGGCGAGCCTATTGAGGTGCCGGGCATACAGAACCGGTTCACTTATGAGTTGGAAAAATAATGTCTGATTATCACTCGAGCACTAAAGCGATGCGTCCGGTGTTGGTCAAGCTGGGTTGTTCTCTGGTCTTAGGTGTTGCCACTGTTCTTGCGCTGCCGGTAGTTAGTACTGCCATGCAGCCGCTAGTCGGTGAGCAAAGCGTGGGTATTGCCCACGCTGCCGAGAAAAAAGAAAAGCCTAAGCGCAGCACACGCAGAACGCCGGCAATCCGCGCTAAAATTTATGAAAAATTAAATGAAGCGCAGATGGCTGCGGACGAGAAAAAGTACACTCAGGCGATTCAGCTGCTGAATGAACTCCGTGATAAGGAAGGCCGGAATTCGCTCAATAGCTATGAACTCGCCAATTTGTATAATATGTATGCGTTTATTTATTTTACGCAAGAAAAATACGAATTAGCTTTGGATGCATACCGCAATGTTGTAAAGCAGCCGGATATTCCGGAGGCGATGGAGTTAAACACTAAGTACACTATCGCTCAGCTTTACTTCGTAAAAGAGGATTATCGCAACGGCGTTAAAACTCTGCAGGAATGGTTTAAAGCCAAGCAGGAAATGCAGGAAGAC
>NZ_JBFJWS010000018.1:0-35406 GCF_041623545.1 Zhongshania sp.
CAGCCATTTCATCTTGCAGCAACTGGACTATGTTCAATTCATCGATTACTACCATGACCGCATCAAAATGTTCCACGTCAAAGATGCCGAGTTCAACCCCAATGGCCGCAGCGGGATTTACGGTGGCTATCAAGGCTGGAAAGATCGCCCTGGCCGCTTCCGCTCTCTTGGCGATGGCCAAATCGATTTCAGTGCCATTTTCAGCCAGTTTGCCAAATACGATTTCGAAGGCTGGGCGGTGCTGGAGTGGGAATGCTGCCTTAAACACCCTGAGGACGGCGCCCGCGAAGGCGTGGATTTTATAAATCATCATATTATTCGCACCACCGACAAAGCCTTTGACGACTTTGCCGGCGGTGAAGCCGACGAAGCCGCCAATCGCCGTATTTTAGGCTTGGAATAAAAACATATGGCCGCAAGAAGGGGTGGCCTTCGGCGGCCCCATAAAATACCCCCTTTAACTAAGTGACATACTGAATGAATAAAAAACGCAAACGCTGTGCGGTCTTATTACTGCCAATTCTTTTCCCCTCGTGGGCGATCGCCGCAGCTAATGTTGAAGAGTTATTGGTGACGGGGAGTTACAGCGAAACTCAGCGTGACAATATTAGCTCGTCGATTACCGTGCTGAATCGCACCGACATTAGCGCACTCAATAAAAGTCATTTAGTCGACGTTTTACGCACTGTGCCGGGCCTATTAATTGAAGAGCAAGGCGGTGCTGGCGGCCTTGTTAGTATTTCACTGCGCGGCGGCGAATCGAATTTTACGGTTGTGATGATCGACGGTGTACAACTCAACGACCCCACCAATACCCGCGGTGGCTCCTTTGATTTTGGCAATCTAGGCATCGACAGTGTCGAGCGTATTGAAATTGTTCGCGGCGCCCAGTCCACCATCTACGGTTCCGACGCCCTCAGCGGTGTTATTAATATTATTACCACCCAGCCTAAAGCCGGCCACCAACAAACCCTGTCAGCGGATATTGGCGAGTACGGCTACCGACGGAATAGCATCGCCCTGCGCGGCGTAGAAAATGGTTTTGGCTACAGTTTACAGCTAGGCCGCCGCGATAGCGGCGAACCCGTTAACGGCAGCCGCCAACAAAGTGACGACATCAACGCTGGCCTTAGCTGGACACCGACCAAGCACCAAAAAATCGCGCTAAATTACCGTACCAGCGATGGTGAACTTAATAGCTATCCAGAGCAGAGCGGCGGCCCCAACAAAGCCGAGAACGACGACTTATACCGCAGTGAATATCAGGGAACATCACTAGGCGCCGCCTGGACACTCCAGCTGACGTCGCTGTGGCAAAGTAATCTGCACTACAGCTTGTATGAACGTGAGGAGTCCTTCGACTCTCCGGGCATCGCACCCTATATGAACGTGCCGCCCTACTTTGCTGACGCGGAGTTTGAGCGCAAGAACTTGCGCTGGGTAAACCGCATTGGCGGTGAGCAACTATGGCTACACGCGGGACTTGAGCGCCGCGAAGAATACGGCCGCAGCGACGGCGCCGCTGATTTTGGCGCTATCATCCCCGCCCCCAGCCCCTTGCCACCGCTGACCGCAAATATTGTGTTAATTCCACTGTCCTTCGAACTAGACCGCGCCAGCAAGGCAGCGTTTATTGAATTAAATACTCGTCTTGCCAGCGATACGCTTCTCCAGTTCGGCGCCCGCCACGACAAACCCGAAGAGCTCGACACGGAAGAGATCTACAAGTTTGGTGTTAAACAAGATTTCGACAATGGCTTTAGCGTAAGTGCAAACTGGGGACAAGGCTTTAAATTGCCCAGCTTTTTTGCCCTGGGCGACTCCCTCACCGGCAACCCCGACCTCAAACCGGAAACTGCGGAAAACTGGGATATCGGTGCCGAATGGCGCAGTAATCAGCACTTTATTAGTTTGAGCTATTTCAATAATCATTTTGAAAACCTGATCACCTTCGACGACGCGAACTTTACCAATATTAATAGTGATGCCGTCGATACCAGTGGCGCAGAATGGCTATGGACATGGCAGCCGCACCAGCTCCTCAGCATTCAACTAGATGCCACCTACACGGATATTGACGCCGAAGACCCAGAGTTAAAGCTCACTGGCCGGCCACAAGTTAAAGGGGGGCTAAGCTCGCGCTGGCAAGTCAGTGGATCATTTAGCATGAATGCCGACTACCGCTATACCGGCAAGCAATTCGCTGGCTCTCAACATACCGGCAGCGGCACCACTGAATCACTCAAAAGCTATACGACCTTAGACCTCGCCGCCGCGTGGCAGGTAATACCACAGCTTACGCTGACTGCGGCGCTAGAAAATGCGCTCAATGAAGGTTTCGAAAATGCGGTTGGTTTTCCCGGTGAGCCACGCCTATTGCGCGTGGGCATCAATTTCAGTTTCGAATAAACCTGTCATCAAATTTTTAAATACAGATCAGTTAAGGAATTGAACATGACTACAAAAGGCAATATCGGCGTCGGCGTTAACGCATGGGTGTGGGACTCCCCATTTACCCTAAACTCAATACGATTATTTGAAAAAGCAGCGGCAATGGGTTTTGATGCATTTACCATCCCCCTTGAAGACCCCGCTTTGATTGACGTCAAAGCCATAAAGGCAGGTATTAACGAGCACCCACTGCGGCTCTATGCCACCGGCGCTTACGGCCCGAATCGCGATTTAACCCACGAAGATCCACGTTTTCGCAAAGAGAGCCTCGACTATATTGAAAGCTGCCTAAAAATTTGTGAACAACTGGGCATAACCACTTTAGTCGGTCCCTGCTATTCCTCGGTGGGCAAACGCCGGAAAATTCCTGATACTCAGCGCCAATTGGAATGGGAATTGGCGGTAAAAGGTGTCACCCAAGCGGGAAAAATGGCCGCCGATTACGGTGTTACCTTGGCAGTAGAACCACTCAATCGCTTTGAGACCGATTTAATCAATACCTCAGCCCAAGTCAAAAAATTCATCCGCGAGATTAATCTGCCCTCGGTAAAAATCCACCTCGATACCTTCCATATGCATATCGAAGAAAAAAATGTCTACGATGCCATTATTCTCGCCGGTGATGATTTAGTTTACGTCGATGCCAGCGAAAGCGATCGCGGTACGCCGGGCAAGGGCCAAGTGCACTGGCAAGAAGTGGCACGCGCCCTGCGCGACATTAATTACCAAGGTGATTGTATTATTGAATCCTTCACCCCCGACTGCATAGAAATCGCCGATGCCGCTGCAATTTGGCGACCACTCGCGCCTAGCCAAGATGCACTGGCAAACGATGGCGGCCAATTTCTAAAGAGCCTACTCGCATAACAGACACATTAAATTAACAACAGTGGAAGCACGCGTATGAATAATACTCACATCGATCGGCGCCGCTTATACCTCATCGGCAATTTGTCGATATTTATGATTGGCCTAGGCTTTGCGGTTCGCGCCAATATTGCCGGCTACCTGCAAAGTGAAATTTTCAATTTTATCGATCTCGCAAATTCCGCGGCAATGGTCGGCGAGGCGCTGGGGGCAACCTTTACCGGCTTTGCACTGACCTTGCTGTTTGGCAGTGCCCTGGTCGATCTTATCGGTATGAAGCGCATGCTGCTATTGTCAGCGCTAGGCTATATTGCCGGCGCATTGGGTCTACTTGCGGCTGCCTTAGATCCGCAGGGTGCGAGTGTACACGCCATAGTGTTAATCAGCCTGTTACTCACCGGCTTGGGTTGGGGCGCAGTAGAGGCCGCATCTAACCCCATGGTTGCGGCGCTGTATCCCGAAGAAAAAACCCACCGTTTAAATATACTGCACGCGTGGTGGCCCGCCGGTATTGTCGTCGGCGGTTTGCTAGGCGTAATGATTAGCGCGACCGGCCTACCTTGGGAGCTGAATATGGCGGTGCTGATGCTGCCATCTGTGGTACTGGCGTGGATGGTATCCCGCGCCGAGTTTCCCGTTACCGAACGGGTGGCAAATGGCGTGAGCTATCGCGACATGTTTGGCGAGCTACTGCGCCGCCCCATGTTTTGGGTATTCTGGGGCTGCATGTTCCTCACCGCTGCCGCCGAGCTCGCACCGGGCCAGTGGGTAAACATTGCACTCTCTAATATTGTTGGCATGCAGGGTATTCTACTATTGGTGTACGTTAGTGCGCTGATGTTTGTGATGCGTCATTTTGCCGGACCTATCGCCAAGCGTATTTCTTCGGTCGGCTTGATGTTCGTCTCCTGCCTCCTTGCGGGGCTTGGTCTTTACCTGCTGAGCTTAGCAACATCACCCGTACTGGCCTTTGCAGCAGCCACTGTTTGGGGTGTCGGTGTGTGCTATATGTGGCCTACCATGCTGGCAATTTCCTCCGAGCGTTTTCCCCGTGGTGGTGCAATGGCGATGGGCTTGATGGGATTTGCCGGTGGCATGTCGATTCAGTTTGTACTTCCCCATATGGGCGGTATTTTTGATACGGCTAAAGCAACCGCCGCTGGTGGCGCAGAAAAGCTCGCGGGGCTATCACCCGAGGCCATGACCGAAGTCATTCGCTACGCCTCGGTAGAGTCCTTCCAATCTGTGGCCTTTGTACCACTGCTGCTATTACCAGTGTTTGGCATTATTTGGCTGGTCGACCGCAGGCGCACGGCGGTATAAGCCGCAAGACGTCTTAGCCAATATCTTTGCGGTATTGGCTAAGCATCGCTCCGCTTACATCTATGCGTATTTCACAATAGCCGTACCGTCGACAAGCACCATACCTTTACGATTAACGACATAAGTACGCAGTTTGGCAATTGGCTTGTCTTCGCGAATATCGATTACCTCCACAATAGCGGTAACTTCATCGCCAATATACAGCGGCGCTTTGAAAGCCAAGTCCTGCCCCAAATAGATCGAACCACTACCCGGCAATTGATTACCCAGCAAACCCGATATCAAACTGGCAACCAGCATGCCATGTACTACTTGTGCACCAAAAATACTGGCTTCCGCGGCCTCCTTATTTATGTGGATTGGGTTGAAATCTTCCGAAAGTGACGCGTAGCGATTGACGTCCTCTACCGTGAAGGTTTTTGTAATTTTAGCCTGATCACCCACTTTAAATGCTGCTGTCATAAAATTATTCCCGTCTATCCTGTTTTGATTCTGCAACATTTCACAGTCAGTTTATTTCGACCGAACGCGCACTTTGAAAATTTCCGGTCTCTCGCGATGCGTATAAAAAAATAGTGATTAATGGCCCATGTAATAACCGCCATTTACCGGTATTTGCGCGCCAGTAATGAACGAGGCCTGAGGCGAGCACAAAAAAGTAATCGCTGCCGCGATGTCTCTGGGCTGACCAAAACGTCCGACCGGTATATCGCCTAAAATCGATTCTCGAATTTTTTCCGGCACGGCCTGAATCATTGGACTGTCGATATAGCCCGGCGCGACGGTATTAACAGTGACTCCCTTGCGCGCCACCTCTTGGGCCAGCGCCATAGTAAAGCCGTGAACCCCCGCCTTAGACGCTGAGTAGTTGGTTTGCCCAAACTGCCCCCGCTGGCCGTTAACTGACGACACATTAACAATGCGTCCCCAACCATGCTCAACCATACCCTCAACAACATGGCGCGCGCTGTTGAACATACTGTTCAGGTTAACGCCCATGACCTGCTGCCACTGGTGATTTGTCATTTTTCGCAGCGGCGCATCACGCGTAATACCCGCACAGTTTACGAGAATATCGATACGGCCATATTTTTCCTTTATGCCCGCTATGGCATTGCCAGTATCCTCGAAATCAGCGGCATCGAATGCGACGACATCAATTTCGATACCGGCATCCATAGCCTCTCGCCTCAGGATTTCAGCGCTCTCAAGATCAAAAGGAACCGACGCGCCAATAACCTTAACGCCAGCCCGATTTAAATACAGGCAGACCTGTTGGCCGATCGCGCCAGAACCACCCGTTACCAGTGCAACTTTACCCTCTAAAGATAACTTCATACTTACCTCATGAATTACAAATAGCGTGTGGCAAGCAGCCAGCGGGAAGCCGACTGCGTTAATTTTTTGGAATTAGATGGTGTAGTTTTTCTCAAGGCTACCGCTGTAAGACATAAGTACCCGGCGCGTCACAGAGAACATAATGGCCTTTGTCCGGAGCGCCAATAGTCGGCGGCGCACTTCGCTCTGATCCAGAGTGCTCCGCTAACCAAACCTGCCAATTAAGCCACCATGAACCCTCATGAGCTTGTGCAGCGGCCTGCCATTCTTCCGGCGATTGATAGCCGGAATTTTGATCCCAGCTGCCTACGGAATAACTGCGGCGCGGGCGGCCCGGCTCCGAGACAATACCGGCATTGTGACCACCCGCGGTGAGGCAGAATGTGGTTTCGCCTAATTTTTTCAAGTTACGGGTTTTATAGACCGACTGCCACGGCGCGATATGGTCTGCCGTTGTGCCAACGATATACATCGGCACCGTGATATCACCAATGGAAATAGCGCGTCCGCCAGCGACATATTTGCCTTGCGCCAATTCATTTTTTAAATAGAGCTGGCGCAAATAATCACTGTGCATTTTGTAAGGCATACGGGTGCCATCGGCATTCCACGACATAATATCGAAACCAGCACTATCTTCCCCTAAGCAGTAACGACGAAGCATAGGCTGCCATAATAGGTCGGGGGCGCGTAGCGCCGAGAAAGCGCCGCCCATTTGCTTGGTCGCCAAAAAGCCATTGCGCTTCATTTGCTGGTCGAGCCAATACAAGGTCATTTCATCGATAAACAGACGCAGCTCACCGGCATCAGTAAAATCGGTTTGCGCTGCGAACAAGGTGACGCTTTGCAAACGATCATCGCCTTCGCGGGCCATTACTGCCGCAGCGATCGTGAGTAAAGTTCCGCCCACACAGTAGCCAACTGTGTGGATTTTTTGCTCCGGCACTACCGCGCTAATAACATCCAACGCCTCGGCCACGCCGAGTGTGCGGTAGTCCTCCATGGTAAGATGGGCGTCGTCTTTATCAGGGTTTTTCCAGGAAATCGCAAACACGGTATGACCCTGCTCAACCAACCAGCGCATCATTGAATTACTGGGCTGCAAATCGAGTATGTAATACTTCATAATCCACGCTGGCACATACAAAATAGGCTCGGCGTAAACATTTTCCGTCGTCGGCGAATACTGAATTAATTCCATCAGCGAATTGCGATAAATCACTTTGCCGGGCGTGACGGCTAAGTTTTCACCAACTTGAAAAGCATCTGAGGCAGAGAGATCGGTATCGGTGACCTTGCGAACAAGATCACCCACTGCAAAGCGCGCGCCCCGCAATAAATTTTTTCCACGCTGCGCGATTGTTGCCTGCAGTACTTCAGGATTCGTTAAAGCAAAGTTCGCTGGGGACAACATGTCGACGAGTTGCTTTGTGTAAAACTGCACGAGCTGGGCATTGTGGGCATCCATACCAGGTAGCGGCTCAGTGGCGATACGCAGTAACTCATCTCGGTGCAAAGCAGCCTGTACCAGCCAAGAGTAAGGTCGTTTTTGCCAGCCCTCAGCCTTAAAACGCCTGTCAGTCGTCGCCTCAGCGCCACGTAATGCGCACTTAATTAAATCAAGGCGGCTGCGAATCAAAGCTTCCAAAATTTCCAGCTGGCGTCCTGGCGCCACACTGAGATTAATCAACCAATCGAGATAAGCCTGTACAATGCGTGGCCCCGGTAAGCCACCACTGGAACGGCCAATCCAGGCGACCATGGCATCATTAAGTTCAATCGCAATCTCTCTAGTAATAATGGGGCCGCACTCCGCTGTGGATTCTAACTCGGTTTGCATAACAACATTTTCCTTTTGCTGTTGTGGGGGAAATTATCAATTTGACAAATCTGCCTGTAAAAATAGATTAGAAATTTTTCGGCGAAACTCGACAAGTACGGATACCAGCAAGTCGGTATACAAAAAAGAGCATCGAGTCATATCGAATTCAACATTCGACATCACTCAGTAATTAAGGGAATCACCACTGAGTAAATTTCTAAGATATTCGCAATCATGCCAATATTTAACACAATGGCACATGGGCATTGCATTGTATATATACTTGTTTTTATTTTTATCGCCTCATCAATATGTGCTCACATAACACTTTGAGCCGGCTGTCCACAGCTACAAAGCTGTAACTTTTAGCGCGCTAAAAGCACGTTTAGCCACATGCAGCGAGCACAAATAGGTACAGCAAAAATGCCGTATTTGAAAAGTAAACAAAGAGAATTGGTCGGTACAAATATCGAAGGGAAAGACTTAAAACGTAAGCTAGAAAAAACGAGGAATTAACAATTAAGCAAAACGAAGAAATAGACACAAGGCCCAAAAGGCCTCGTGTCTATGGCGAGGCGCTACTTACTTAGCAGCAAAATTATACTGGAAAGACACGCCCACTTCCCGCTCTTGGATTGTCGAAATACGCTCATAACCCGATGGACCAAAGAAAGCATCAACGCTAGAACCAGTAATGATGTCATTACGCGTCAACACCGCCGATCTGTCAAAGGCATTTTTAGCGAAGAGACCAACATCCCAATCACCGTCCTTAGACTTCACGCCCGCATACAAGTCGGTTACTGTGTACGCCTTGCCCTTGGCATTAGAAGCGCCATAGTTAGGGTTTTCACCTTGGTAGCTCACGTTAAATCGCAGATAACCATCAACCGTCGCTAAAGGCACAAGGTAATTACCATTGACGCTTGCCTGAAATTCCGGCGATGCGTTCAAGGTCTTGCCACTTTCAACTTCGCAGAGGTTTATCACGTTCGTCGCAGACAAAGGACGACTAGGGTCTTTACACGGCGCTTGGCCACCCTTCGCTTCAATCTTGGAGTAGCTCAAGTTGGTATTCAGCACCAAATTATTAATCGGGTTACTCGCAACTTCTAACTCAGCGCCGCGCACTTGCGCATCCACATTGTAAAAGAATGCAGTACTCGTCTCGGCGGGAGCGCCAGTCGTCGTATTAAAATACGGCTGATACTGATATTGCGTTAGCTGATCCGCATAGTCGATTTGGAAAATCGCCGCGTTAACTTTCAGCCCCTCATTGATTGTGGTTTTTAAGCCTAGCTCATAGGAGGTAGCTTCCTCAGGTTTCGGGAAGGTCAAACTTGCAGGCATCCCCGGGTTGTTTATTGCAGGAAGGCCAGCGCGCCACGAACTACCAGTAGTCGCATAGGCAAGCATATCGTCGGTGAAGTAATGAGAAACCGAGAGGTTGTAAATAACCGCCTTTTGCTTCTTCTCGAAATCGTCTACCCGATGATTCGCCGCGGGAACAATCGCGTCACAGTAGCCCTGATAGATTGGACTGTCGGTGTATCCTGTCCCACCAAAGGCACAATTTCCACCAAAGGCTGCGCTGGGCGCTGCTAAAGCGAAGCCACTCTCATTGGTCGGAGCAAGTCTTGTCGGCCGGGTATCGGTAATCGAACGCAGGCCTGCGGTCACCTCAGTTTTTTCAGACACATGCCAAACTAGGTTGCCATAAGCCGAGTAATTTTGCGTCGCAAGCTGAATGCTCGTCGGCGCGTACAACTTATAGCGCTCAATTGCTGCAAGGTTGGCAATAGGACTTAAGCCCTCGTAGGGATTACCCAATGCGCCCGGCAGAAGTTGCATAGCCTTAAACGTCAAATCACTGTCAGTCTTGTGATAATAGGCACCAACATCGTAGTCGAATAGACGGCCATCTTCGCGCATGGAAGACAAGCGCAATTCACTATGATAATGGGTATTATCCCCAGTTGCTGTGGTCGAATTCTCGTCAAAGCCAACGACGAGGTTCGCTGGGTCAAAAACGATTCCAGAGGGGTCAGGGCTGGTGTCCTGAGAACCAAAATTGTAACTCAATGTATGGCCCAGTACATCCCAGCTTGCGTTAAGGGTAAAGAAGTCCACTAAGTTATGACGATAATCAGGTTTTTCCTGTACTGCGCGACGGTCTCTACTGCCAATTGCCGGGCCATTATAGTTTGCTGCATAAGCTTGGATCGCTGGGCTTCCAAATGGGTAACCGCCACTAGGGCGCGCAGCACTTCCCGGGCTACCCGAGCCTTCAACTTGGGTGTACACATAAGCCTCGGCTTCAAGACGCTGATACATTGCATCAATAGTCAGTTCATCGATGGGCTGAAAAGTCACCGACAAACGCGCACTTTGCACCTCCCGCGAGGGATCCTGAGTGGCGTTGACACTGCGCACGCCATCGGCGTCACCGTCGTCGAATATCCCAGCAATACGCACTGCCAGTTTGTCGTCAATCAGCGGCACGTTAATACCACCCTGAATACTCTTGTGGTCACGGCCACCGGCTAATAAACCAGACACAAAGCCGTGTATGCCTTCAAAATCAGGGCGCTGGGTGGTCATAGTGATGGCACCAGAGATGGACGGTGCACCACGGGCGGTACCCTGTGGGCCCCGCAATACTTCAATCTGACCAATATCGTACATGCTTAAAAACGTCTGACCAGGGTCAAAACTGTTTTCGTTCAAATACACCGGCACGGCAGGTGTACCGGAACCCGGTGTCCAGCGCACACCACGGAGTATGATTGTTGGCGTCGATGAGTCAGACATCGTCAGCGTAAGGCCCGCCGCGAGCTTAGATATCTCGGTTATATTAACAATACCCAGATCTTGAATTTTTTTACCACTAATCGCCTGGGCACTAACGGGAACATCTTGCAAATTTTCGGCTGTTCGACGAGCGGTTACGAGTACCTCTTCAAGCTGCGATTCAGCCAGTGCAGCTACTGGCACACACAAGGTTGCCAAGCCGAGGGATGCCACTGCGGCCCGAGATCTAAACTGCCTTGCGTGTCTTTTATTCGATGACTCTTTGCGTCTCATAGACTACTCCACTAATTATTTTCGTAGCTGCACCACTTGCATGCCGCTAATGCACACCTAGATTAGACCTACTTCTCAGACCGGTCAATCGAAATGACACGATATCATTGCGTTAATTCATAAGGGATTACCCTTATTCAAGTAAGTACCAACTTCTCTGCACCACTAGTGCTCATGAGCTTTTCAGTGCGCAATAACTAGCGCACAAACAAGCTGACACTTGTCTTAGCCTAGAACATAAACGCTAAAGCACAAGCCATAGCGATAAATAAATGGCAGACATTTCTCATAACTACGTGACACACGCGGGCGAGGTAAATCGCAGGGGAAAGCGATATTCAATCAACAGAAAGGAGGTCAGCGATGAAATAAAGGGGGGATTGCCTGCAAAATTAAAGGCAGCAACCGTTGGTATATACCCCAGCGGTTGCTGCCCCTGCCGACTTACGCAGCAGCGAGTGGCCCGAGCTGCACGCCTTTATCAAAACGAATCGGCATGCGCTTTACACCCTGAATAAAATAGGAGCGCATATACACGACTGGCTCAGTAAACACGGGATTTTTTATACGAGGAATAAGCTCCTCGAACATCACCTGCATTTCCATTCGCGCCAAATGCTTGCCCATACAAAAATGTGAACCAATGCCAAAGGATCTAATTTCCCGGGCTAGCTCCGGCTTGCGCTCGATTCGCCGAACATCAAACTGATCTGAGTCCTCACCGAAGACCCCGCTTTCGCGATTTACCGTGTGATAATGGAGGACTATTTTGTCGCCGCGTTTTATTTCTTGCCCGCCCAGGCTCACATCTTCAAGGGCGGTTCTGCGCATACTAACAAACGGCGGATTGCAGCGAATTATCTCTTCAATCGCAAAGCCAATTTTATCCGGATTTTCTTGCAGGTAACGCAATTGCTCAGGGTGCTCAATGAGCTGCCGCATGCCGTGAGAGATAGTAGTGCGCGTTGATTCATTGCCGGCAACAATGATCATCACCACCATCCAGCAAAAGTCTTCTTCACTCAATAACTCGCCATCAATTTTACCACCCACCATCTTGCTTAGCAGACTATCGTTGGGGTTCTCAGTGTATTTTTTATACAGTTTCTGGGCATAGCTAATCACATGAAAAGAGGCCATTTGCCCATCTTCCGGCGAGGTATTTTCATCGGGATCATCGGCAAATAACATGGTGTTTGTCCAATCGAAAAAGTTTTTACGGTCCTCGCCCGGAATGCCAAACAATTCTAGAATTGTCAGCAATGGTAGCTCAGCGGCAATATCACGAACGAAGTCACACTCCCCTTTTTCAATAACGGCATCAATAATGGCGCGAGCATGGACCCGCGAGCCCTGCTCAAGCAAGCCAACGCTTTTAGGACTAAACATCGGATTAGCCAAACGGCGATATTGGGTATGGCGCGGCTCATCCATGTGCAGAAACAGACGCGACATAATATTGTCGATGAGTTCCTGGGGATACTCCATCGGCACGCCGGTTCTCACCTGCGATGAAAAAATATCCGGATTCTGGGAAATGTAATCCAACTCTTTTTGCTGAGTAACCAACCAATAGGGAACACCTGTCAGCTCATCTTGCAGATAGTGTAGCGGCGCAGCTTCTCGTAAGGCCTTGAGTTCAGCGTCGGGCATGCCGCCAATATAAATATTCGGATCTAAAAAATTTATAGCAGAAGGATTGCTCATAATTATTTGCCTACAGGTAGATGGTCAATTACAAGGATTGGTGCGAAGTGTGTTGATCAAACTACAGATCACATAACTCACTCTTGAGACCGCTTGATTACGACTGATCTCGCCAGCGCGATAGATTTTATAGAGGGTTAGCAATGTCATTTTTCCGACTTGAATAAGGACTTGGCTGTCGATTGCGGTAATGCCTAAATCAGCGCTCTCCTGCAACCAATGGCCGTATTGCTCAACCTCCACGCTAGCCCAAAAGCTCTTTAATTTGGGCGTTAAATCAGGTTCTAAAAGCAGCATCAGCGAGGCTGGCCCTTTATCCTCCAGCACTGAAAACACCACATCAAAATAGATTTCCGCCGCCGCAAAATCGCTGCTAACAGACGCCCGCGCCGCCTCTACTTGCTTTTCAGGACTCAAGCGCTGTTTAAGGGCTTCGATAAACTCATCACCAATGGCGACAATAAAGTCGGACTGAGTGGGGAAATAGCGGTAGATAACCGCGCGGGTGACACCTGCCCTTTCGGCGACGGCGGCATGGCGTAATGCTTCCACACCCTCACTAAGAATAAGCTCCTTTGCAACTAACAAGAGCTGGGCGCGACGCAATTCGGCTGCGGTACTGGTAGTAGAGAGGGCTTCCATCATCAGGCTCAAAATATACAACTGAATTACATGGTATACATTTGTATATTTTATTGCAAGAGAACACCACGGCGACGAAAAAAGCCATTTCTTTAATTAGCGATATAACAGTGATTAGAGGTCAAGCGAGATATCGGCGCCGCGCAAATGCGCGCACGCCGATTGAAAATGGAATTTAAAACGGTAAAAGACTATGCCCGCAAGGTCCGAAAAAAACCGCGAATATCATCAACTAAAATTTCGGGGGCCTCCATTGGCGCAAAATGCCCACCCTTCTCCACTACATTCCAACGCTGGAGATTGTAATACTTCTCTGCCCATTTACGTGGCTGCAGCCACACATCCCCCTTAAACTGCAAAGCAGCCGTAGGCGCCTCGACGACTGGCGCTCGGTCGTGAACATGCGCCGACATAAAGTTTTCAGGCGTTGTTTCATAATAGTGGCGGGCGGAGCTTTCATAGGTGTCCGTAAGCCAATACAGCATTACTGTGTTAATCAAATCGTCTTTACTGAACACCGACTCGACATCGCCACCGCAATCGCTCCATGCCCGACGTTTCTCAATTAACCAAGCCGCTAAGCCTATCGGAGAGTCATGCATCGCAAAGGAAATAGTTTGCGGGCGCGTGCTTTGAATCTGCATATAGGCCGAGTTCTTCGCCATAAAATTGGCGAATTTACCGCCCCATTCGAGCTCCTCATGCGCATAATCCTCTGCAGCAGGGAAAGGTGCCTTCAGCGACATCAGCAGCGTCAAATGTGTACCAATAATACGGTCCGCGTATTTATGCCCCAGCATTGACGACACAAAAGCCCCGATATCACCGCCCTGGGTTGCAAAGCGTTCGTAGCCGAGTCGAGACATCAGCTTCACCCACAAATCTGCGGTAGGGGCAAAGTACATACCCGGCTTTTCCAAAGGGCTGGAAAACGCAAATCCCGGCAACGAGGGCGCAATAATATCGAATGAATCCGCAGGATCACCGCCATAGGCAGCAGGATCCGTTAAGGGGCCAATGATTTTACGCATATCCCAAAACGTCCACGGCCAACCGTGATTGATAATGAGCGGTATAGGGTTTGGCCCCTTACCCTTCACATGGATAAAGTGAATGGGTACGTCATCGATTACTGTGCGAAATTGGGGGAATTCGTTCATCGCGCGCTCTTGGGCGCGCCAATCGTATTCGTTTAACCAGTAATCGGTGAGCTCGCGCATATAGGCCAGATTCGTTCCGGCCTGCCAGTCGCTGTTATCGCCAATTTCTTGAGGCCAGCGCACCCGGCGCAGCCGGCTCTGGAGATCGTCGAGATCCTCCTGGGGAATATCGATATTAAAAGGATGGATAGCGTCAGACATTGTTCAAAGTTCCCCACGCACAAAGCGGTTGAGTGCCGCCGATGCGACGATTAGTCTATTTTTTGAGAGTTCACTTGCCTCGTCTCGCGCGTGATGGCACAGCGCCCAACCGAGAATATCAAGGGTCGACAAAGCGCTGGCTAAGGCGAGAGACTCACGCGGTTCCAGTGCCCGCTTAAATGCACTGAGCCGCTCAGCCATCATGCGCAGCAGGGCATCGCCAAATTCCATCACGGCGGGGTAGGTTTTCGACATATGACCAAGGGACACAAGTAACTCAGTTGCGGCGCGCTCAGTAGAGACAAATTTCGCAAATTCGCCAAGCCAAACATCGATTTGCTCGCGAGTCGGTTCCGGCCCCGGAAGCAGTTCAATGACAGGCCACAATTTTGCCGTAAAGGTTTTGGCAATCGCGTCGAGAATCGCTTCTTTATCACGAAAATGTAAATAGAGGGTCGAGCGCCGTATACCCGCAGCCTTGGCAATCTCTTCCATCGTTACCGAGTTAAAATCTCGCTCAAAAAACAATTCATTGGCGACGTCGCAAATTCTGGCGTAGGTCGCCGCTTTACGAGAATTCACGGGCTGGATGTTAGATGCAGACATTAAGGTATTTTTATTCATGGCCTCAGATTAGCAGGTAGTGGACATGCCGTCCATTTCATTAACAACTCCAAAAACAAAGCGCTACGCTACAGCGCTGAAACAATTAGGTTTTCGCCAAACCCTAAAGCTCACCCTGTACAAAGCGATCAAGTCGTGCCGCCGGTGGCGCATTTGGCATAAGACTTAGTGTCGTCATGCCCACTTTCTGCAGCCAAAAAAAACAGACAGACTGCCTGAATTATTGTAAGTCATATTGCACTGTGCGATACTAAATAATTGTAATGCCATTGCCCCATTACAAAACTGGAGAATAACAATGAGCAAACTCGAAGTACGAGAATTTCCTTGGGATTGCCAAGATGTCCAATTCGCCTGGAATCCGGATTACCCGCGTACCGCGATCACCATGAACAAGTTTTCGTTTTCGGCCATCGGCTTCGAAAAATACATCTGCGATGGTATCCGCAGCGCCAAAAAGCTCATCAAAGACTCGGTCGTCCTCGCCGAAGCAAAGTATTTTCAAGAATCGCTAACCCGCTACAAGATGGGCGAGGACATGACCCCGATCTATGGCATGAAAACACCAGTGGCAACTATTTAAGGACGAATAAACATGTACGATTTAGTAATACGCAATGGCAATATCATTGACGGCACTGGTGCCCCAGCCTTTATCAGCGACCTCGCCATCACCGCCGACAAAATCGTCGCCGTTGGCGCGGAGATTGGCCCCGGTCGGGAAGAGATTGATGCTCGCGGCATGCTGGTCACACCCGGCTTTGTCGACCTGCACACCCACTACGATGGCCAAGCAATTTGGTCCACACGCATTAACCCCTCCTCCTCCCACGGTGTGACTACGGTGTTGCTTGGCAATTGCGGCGTTGGCTTTGCGCCCTGCCGCCCAGAGGACCGCGACCTACTCTGCGCGACCATGGAAGGCGTAGAAGATATTCCCGGCGTTGTTATGCAAGAGGGCTTAACTTGGGAATGGGAAACCTTTCCTGAATACCTCGACGCCCTCGATAGCCGCCCCCGCGACATTGATATAGCGACCTTGATCCCCCACTCACCGCTGCGGGTTTATGTTATGGGCGAACGCGGTGCCAATCGTGAACCCGCAACCGATGAGGACTTGGCAAAAATGGCCGACATTATTCGCGAGGGCATGCGAGCTGGGGCGTTGGGCTTTGGCACCTCTCGCACCCCCGTCGACCGCCGCAGTGATGGCGAGCTGGTTCCGAGCTTTGCCGCTGGTGAGCGCGAACTTGTCGCGGCGGGTCTCGCGGTGCAAGACGCCGGCGGCGGTATTTTCCAGATGATCTCTGAACTCGGTATGGATGACTCTATGGTCGACGACGAATTCGAGTTACTGCGCAACGTCGCTGACAAGACCGGCTTACCTCTGACGTTCACCTTACTGCAAGCCAAGAAAGAACCGGACCGCTGGCTCCGCATGTTCGAGCTCAGTAAAGAAGTAAATAAAACCTCAGCTGGATCAATCCACCCCCAGTTCTTTCCGCGCCCGGTTGGCATGTTGGCGAGCTTCGACTTGACCAGTAACCCCTTTGTGGACTGCCCAACATACAAATCACTCGCCCATCTGCCGCTGGCGCAACGGATTATTGAACTGCGCAAGCCAGAAATTCGAGCGCAAATTATTGCTGAAGAGCCAGACGACAATCTTCTGCCACTGACCATGCTGACCCGTCGTTTCGACTGGATGTACCCACTCGGCAAAACGCCGAATTATGAACCTGAGCCGGAAACCTGCATCACCGCGCAGGCAGAGCGCCTCGGCAAAAAGCCTGAAGAAATTGCCTACGACCTGTTACTTGAAAATGACGGTAAAGCAATGCTGTTAGTCGCCATTGCCAATTACGGTCGGCAAACCTTGGATTTCATGCACGAGTTATTCGAGTCTGATTGCGCGATTGTTGGTTTGGGCGATGGTGGCGCCCATTACGGTTTGATCTGCGACTCCAGCTACCCTACGTTTATGCTTGCCCACTGGACTCGCGACCGCCAAGGCAAACGCCTGTCACTACCCGAAGCCGTAAAGCATATGAGTTCTAAACCCGCACACTTAATCGGTTTGCATGATCGCGGCGTGCTTGCGGCGGGCTATAAAGCCGATATTAATATTATTGACTACGACAATCTTGAGCTCCACGCGCCAATTATCACCCGTGACTTACCCGGCGGTGGTCGACGTCTTGACCAGACAGCGAAGGGTTATCACATGACGATTGTCTCAGGGCAAATTATCGCCAAAGAGGATAAACCCACCGGGGTATTGGCGGGAAAATTAATTCGCGGCAGCAAGCGGCCAGCTACCGAAACGAGTGCTGCCTGAGTTCCGTCGCCACAAAAGCCAACGTCCCTATATAGGGCGCGCTCGTCGCGCCCACTGGAGAAAATAATATGAGCCTTACCGCAGCACCTAAAAGTCACATCAGCAAGCCACTGACGTTTTTCATTGACGGCGAATGGCAGACACCCTCCTCGTCGGCCACCATCGATGTTATCGACAGTAATAGCGAAGCGTGTTTTGCCACGGTTGCTGAAGCACAGGCAGCAGATATAGAACGCGCGGTAAGCGCCGCGCGGCAAGCCTTTGATCAGGGCCCATGGCCACGCATGTGCCCAGAAGAACGCGCTGACTACCTAAACAAAATTGCCGATGCGTGGTTAACACGCGGTGAGGCTGTGGCCGATACCTGGACAATGGAGTCCGGCGTTTTACGCTCGATGTCGGCACATTCCGCCAAGGGACTTGCCGAGGTATTTCGGTTTTACGCAGATCTCGCAAAGAACTTTCCATGGCAGGAAGATCACCCTGCGCCAGAAGGGCAATCTGCCATGCTCGTGCGCGAAGCCGTCGGCGTGGTCGCTGCCATTATCCCGTGGAACGCGCCCCATTCACTAATGGCTTACAAAGTCGCCCCCGCCTTACTTGCGGGCTGCACCGTCATCATCAAAGCCTCACCGGAAGCGCCGGGGGCACCTTATTTATTTGCCGAAATTTGCGAAGAAATTGGCCTACCCAAAGGCGTCATTAACGTCTTAACGGCGGACCGTGAAGTATCCGAACTGTTGGTGCGCTCACCGGGCGTCGACAAAGTCAGCTTCACTGGCTCTACCGTTGCCGGACGCAAGATCGCGTCTATTTGCGGCGAGCGCGTTGCACGGTTTACCTTGGAACTCGGTGGCAAATCCCCCGCGGTAATTCTCGACGACTACGATCTCGGCAAAGCCGCCGACATGTTTGCCAGAATCACCCCGATGATGACCGGCCAAGTCTGCGCGTCACTCACCCGCGTCATTGTTAGTGAGCAACGCCACGACGATCTTGTCGACGCCCTCGCCGACTCCTTTGGCAAAATTGTCGTCGGCAATCCCTTCGACCCCGCAAGTCAAATGGGTCCACTGGCGATTTCACGGCAGCGGGATCGCGTCGAGTCCTTTATTCAGCAAGGCCAACAGGAAGGCGCGCGCCTTGCCGTAGGTGGCGGCCGACCAAAACATTTGGACCGCGGCTTTTATATAGAACCTACCGTGTTTGCCAATGTTAATAACAACTCGACGATCGCCCGCGAAGAAATATTCGGGCCTGTTATCAGTGTTATTTCCGCAAAAAGCGAAGAGCATGCCATCGAACTTGCCAATGATTCAATATACGGATTAAACAGCAGCGTGTTCACCAATGACGTTGAGCGCGCCTATGCCGTCGGTCGCCGCCTACGCGCCGGTACCGTTGGTCACAATGGCTTTAAAGTGAATTTCAATATTGGCTTTGGCGGTTTCAAACAATCCGGTATCGGCCGCGAAGGTGGCGTCGAGGGTTTGCACCCCTATTTAGAAAGTAAAACCATGATCTTTGAAGGCACGCCAAGCGCGAAAAAATTATAGGCTGCAGAGCGTTTCGTTTCTGCTGAGCCACCTAAAAATAAATGAGGAGTTAATAATGAAAGCAGCTGTATTTCGCGAAGTCGGACGGCCGATGGAAATCGAAGAAGTCGAAATTTCTAAACCCAAATCACGCGAAGTATTAATCCGCGTGTCTTCGGTCGGCCTCTGCCACTCTGATCTACACATGATGGACGGCGCCATGCCCATGCCACTCCCGGCCATCCTCGGCCATGAAGCAGCGGGTATTGTCGAGCAAGTCGGCTCCGATGTTAAAACCGTTAAGGTCGGCGACCATATCATTGTCAGCTTGGCGTTCAGCTGCGGCCATTGCGAACAGTGTCACAGTGGTCACGCTTATCGCTGTGTCACCCCAGAAGCCCAGCGCGCGGCCGACGAACCCGCTCGGCTATATCGTGGTGAGGAGAACTTCGGCCAGTTTATGAATACCGGCTCTTTTGCCGAAATGATGCTGGTACATGAGAGCGGCTGCGTGCCGATACGCCGGGATATGCCTCTGGATCGCGCCTGCCTAATTGCCTGTGGCTTATCCACCGGCTTTGGCGCGGTGACTAATACAGCAAAAGTCAGACCCGGCGAAACCGTTGTCATTATTGGCTGCGGCGGCGTTGGCCTGCCCGCCATTAACGGCGCCGCCGTTGCCGGTGCCGGACGTATTATTGCCATAGACCGGATGCCCAGCAAACTGGAACTGGCCCGCGTCTTCGGTGCAAGCGACGTGATCAATGCCGCGGAAGAAAATATTGTCGAACAGGTACTCGCCTTAACCAATGGCCGCGGCGTGGATCACGCGATCGAGGCCATCGGCCGCAAAGACACCATCGAAGCCGCTTTCGGCATGCTTGCCAAAGGCGGTACTGCCACCGTAGCAGGGGTTGCCCACCCCGACACCCGCATTGAAATTTCTCCTTTTGCCTTGTTGCGCGAAAAGAAAATACAGGGCTCCATGGCCGGCGGCGTCCGTCTCAGCATCGACATTCCTTATTTAGTCGACCTCTATATGCGAGGTGGCCTCAAGATCGATGAATTGATTTCTCAGCGTTTGAAACTATCCGACATCAATAAAGGTTTCGACGATATGCGTAAAGGCGAAATCGCGCGTTCAGTCATTATGTTTGATGCCTAAGTAAATTGCGTTTTGCGTCTAGCATCTAGCAATAAAAATAGTGCTTAAAATTTAGCATAATAATCGGAGAAGAAATGACTGATTCGCAATTCAAGGATGCCCACCGACTCGAGGCTCTATTCAATCCGCGCTCCGTCGCTATTGTCGGTGCCTCTGAGCGCAATCACTTTTCAAATTTGGCTGTGCGTGCGCTGCGCGGATTGGAATACACCGGTTCAATTCAGCTCGTTAATCAGCGTGGTGCACCAGCGTACGGTATCGAAAGTGTCACCAGCTGCAAAGGGCTCACTGGTCACGTCGACGCCGCATTTCTCTGCGTACCGGTCGCGGGTATTCTCGATACCGCCCGAGACGCAATCGAATTTGGTATTCGCAATTTGGTGATTGTCACCTCAGGTTTCGCTGAGATCGGCGCGGAAGGTGCCGCGCGTGAAGCAGAGCTACTCGAACTGTGCAATAGCACTGGTACTCGTGTGCTGGGACCAAATTCGCTGGGTTTTCGCAATAACCTCGGCAAGGTCGGCCTGGGCTCCATTCCCTTTGTTGAGCAGCCGACCAAGCCCAGCATTGCCCTTATTTCCGCGAGTGGTTCGGTCGCCGCCGCAGTGATTAATTATGGCATTCGGCAGGGCACTGGCTTTACGCATATCATCGCCACCGGCAATGAGATGAACGTAACGACCTCCGACATAATAGACTACTTAGTTGGAATTCCCGAAGTACGCGCCATCGCCTTATTCCTCGAAGAAGTGCGTGACCCCGCAAAATTTGCGGCCGCAGCTGAACGTGCTCGTTTAGCAGGCAAACCTATTATCACCCTAAAAATTGGCGCTGCCGAAACCACTGCCGCCGTTGCTGCGGCCCACACTGGCGCCGCCGTCGGCGACGACAAAGTCTTCGACGCCGTCTGCGATCGCCTAGCAATTGTACGGGTCTCAACGGTGGAGGCCTTAGTCGTCACTGCCGCGACACTGGCCGCGACAGGCCCATTGGCCCGCCCCGGTGTCGCGTTTATTTCTATCTCCGGTGGTATGTGCGAAATCGCATCAGACTTTGGCGACGCCGCGGGGGTTTCAATACCGCAATTTTCAGAAGCGACCTGCGCAGAATTAGCCACGGTAATTTCCGATCTCGGCCAAATGCATAACCCCCTCGACATGACCGGCGCAGCCGTACGTGACGAAGAACTGTGGGTAAAGGTGCCGGAAATCCTGTCCCGCGACCCCGCGATTGGACTCACTATCCTCACCTGGGATATTCCCGCCGTTGCCGAGCCGAGCATGCCCAACACCGTGGCATTAATTGGTAAATCTTTACAGCAGGCCAAGGCGCCGATATTGCTGATGAACAATGCCGAGAACGTGATTAACGAACACGGCCGCGCTTATCTCGAGCGCTTCGATCAATCCTTTTCCCTGCCCGGCATTCGCCATGGTTTAGAGGCCGTTGGCAAACTGGCATGGTGGTCGGCGCGGGTACAGCGCGAAGCAGCGCCCCTTGTTGCACAGACTAAGGCTGTAACCGCTAAACCAAGTGACGAGCGCCAAACCCTCGACTTTTTAGCAAGCCACGATGTGCCCGTTATTCCGACCCAAATTGTGCAAAGCGCAGAGGCGGCGGTTGCCGCGGCGCAAGCTATTGGCGAGCCGGTGGTGCTGAAAATTTTGTCCACTGACATTGCCCACAAAAGTGAAGTCGGTGGCGTCGCCTTGAACTTAATCGGCGATACCGCCGTAGCGGCAGCCTTTGACAAAATGATGGCGACCGTTGGCGAGCGAGCGCCAAAGGCCAAGATTGACGGTGTTATTGTCGCGCCCATGCGCAGCGGCGGTGTCGAGCTGTTAGTGGGTATTGCCCGCGACCCGCAATGGGGCTTAGTTTGCGCAGTCGGCCTTGGCGGCTTTTGGGTTGATGCCCTCGCCGATACCGCGCTCTGCCTACTACCTGCACGCCGTGAAGATATCGTCGCCGCATTTGAATCGCTACGCGGTATTGTCATGCTACGGGGCTACCGCGGCTCAGAACCCGTCGACCTCAATGCCGTGGCCGATGTTGTGATTCGTATTGCGACAGCCGCTGAATCACTGGGCGACGATCTCGCGGCACTGGAAGTGAATCCACTTCTGGTAACCGGTGACCGTATCGAAGCCTTAGACGCGCTTGCGGTCTGGACAGACACGCTTACCCCAGAAACGCTTGCTCCAGAAACCCTAGGATCGGAAAAATGAGCCGCGATCATTCATCCTGCGCCGCCATTGTCGGCGCCGCGGAGTACCCCGCCCGCCGCTTCTCTGAAGTGCCCAGCGCCAACAGCCTGGAACAAGCTGCTGACCTCGCCTTACAGGCCTTGGCAGATGCCGGTTTAACACTCGCCGATGTCGACGGTATTTCGGTGCGCGGTATTTATGTGAGTGATCAGTTTTTACCCGCCACCCTCGCCGAGTACCTTGGTGTGCGTATTGGCTATGGCGAAGCACCTGATTTAGGCGGCGCTGCCGCGGCCGGCATGGTATGGCGCGCCGCCGCTGCCATCGAAAAAGGTTTAGCCTCGGTGGTGCTGTGTATTTACCCCGGTAACTATCCGCCACCCTCGCCCACGAGCGGCGGGCTGCCCCGGGCATTTGGTGCATCAAGCTACTTACCCGGTTCACCCCAAGCTGAGTTCGAGATTCCCTATGGCCATCTTGGTCAAAATATCCCCTATGCGTTTATCGCTCAGCGCTATGCGCATATCTATGGCTACGACCCTCAGGCGCTGGCACGCTTAGTGGTTCATCAGCGCCGCAGCGCCAATGCCAATCCAGATGCAATTTTCTACGGCGAAAAGCTAAGCGAAGAAGATGTCTTAAACAGCCGCATGATTGCTGACCCACTGCGCATGCTAGAAATTGTACGGCCGGTACGTGGCGGCACCGCTGTCGTCGTTGCGTCCCCCGACGTCGCTCGTCGCACTCGGCATCGCCCAGTTCACATCAGCGGCTACGGCGAAGGCATTGCTCATAAATCGCCGCAATTCGCCCAAGACATACTCGATCCACCGCTGCGAGAGGCAGCGGCAACGGCCTTCGCCATGGCCGGTATGACACCGGCACAAATGGATGGTGCGCAAATTTACGATTGCTACACCATCGCAGTGTTAATGGCGCTAGAGGCTGCCGGCTTTTGCGACAAAGGCGCGGGAATGGAATTCTTGCGCAGCCACGATATGAGCTTTGCCGGCGACTTCCCCCTTAATACCAATGGCGGTCAACTGGGCTTCGGTCAAGCCGGCGGCGCAGGTGGCATGACCCATGTTATCGAAGGCTATCGTCAAATCGCCGGCCGCGCCGGCGGTCGTCAAATTAGCAATTGCGAAAGCATGTTCGTCAGCGGTAATGGCGGCATTATGAGCGAGCAAGTCGCACTAATACTGAAAGGAGCGACAGCATGAACGGCGCGCCCCCCATTATCACCGACGTGTCTCGCCCTTGGTGGGAAGCTTTGGCCCGTAGTGAAGTCGCAGTTCAGCAATGCGACGCTTGCCAGCACTGGGTATTTTACCCACGGGCATTTTGCCCTGCCTGCGCTAGTCAGGAATTAACGTGGAAAAACGTAAGCGGCAAAGCCACGCTTTACAGCTGGTCGGTTGCCCGCGTTCCCGTCGACAAAGCCTTTGCCCACCTCGAAGAACCCGTACTCGCAGTGGCCGAATTAGACATTGGTATTCGCGTGCCGACGAGCTTATGCGATGTAGGTCCCGAGGACGTTCGCATTGGCATGACACTGAGCCCAGTATTCGACCACGACACCTATGCAGATATCACTTTGCTGCGCTACCGCCCCACTGACGAGACCGCATAATGCAAACCAATAACATACACAGCAGCACCAATGAATGGGTGAAAAACTGGCCGGTGGTTTTGGCAAGTGCATCAGGTGTTGCACTGTCGACTGTGCATATTTATTCCCTGGGCGTAATGATTGCACCACTGGAAGCAGAGTTCGGCTGGAGCCGTGCACAGATTTCATCAGGCATGTTAATCGGCTCGTTAGTTGCTCTGCTACTTTCGCCAATTATCGGTTTATTGGTCGACACACTTGGCCCACGCCGCATTGCCTTGTGCGGTGCCACCGCTTACTGCACCTTTTTGGCAATGATCTCCTTTGCCAATGTGTCGATATGGAGCTGGATTGCACTCTGGACCGCTCTCGCCATCGGCGTTAAAGGCCTGATACCGCTAATTTGGACGGCCGCCGTTTCAAGTGTATTTGTCCGAGGTCGCGGCTTCGCCCTTGCCGTAACCCTGTGCGGTACCGGTTTTGGCGCTACCGTCACGCCAATGCTAAGCACCTATCTTGTTGAGGCTTACGGCTGGCGCATGGCCTATATCGGACTCGCCGCATTTTGGGCCTTATTGGTACTGCCTCTCTTATTTTTCTTTTTTACCAGTGCCAAAGATCGCCTGCGCAGGGAGCCACCCTCAGACGTTCAAACTGCGGAAGTATTGCTAAGCGGCTTAACCGGACGAGAAGGCTTTCGCTCAGCGCGCTTTTATAAACTTGCCCTCGCCGCCTTTGGTATTGCCTTAGTTGCCGTCTCCTTCACAGTAAACTTGGTACCTATACTTGTCTCTACAGGCTTAGCCCGTATCAACGCGGCCGAAATAGCCGGCCTAGTCGGCCTAGCGTCTATCATAGGTCGCCTCGGCGGCGGCTACTTACTCGATAGAATGAATGGCAATGTGGTGACTGCCATCGCCGTACTGCTACCAATAGTGTCCTGTGTTTTGCTACTACAAATGCCCGGCGACCCTCTCGCGGCGCAACTGGCGGCAATCTTTCTCGGCCTGTCCCTTGGCGCCGAGCTGGATGCCGTCGCCTACTTGGCCACGCGGCACTTAGGCATGCTGAGCTTTGGACTTCTCTTTGGTGTGATCTCAGGCTTGCTGTCCCTTGCCACCGGACTTGGCCCCATGGTCGTCAATTACAGTTACGACATCACCGGCGCCTACACCTTGGCGCTGTGGACGTATATCCCGATCTGCGCGGTATCTTCGGTTTTATTCTTGTCCTTGGGCCAGTATCCAAATTTTCCGGTACGAACCGACTTAATCACCAGTAAAAATTCAGATACGCAGGCATCAAAAGCCAAACGATAAGTTCGCTCAACAACGAGAGATTTACGATGAACGATAGCAATAAAAACCAAAAACGCGGCAGTGACGTCGTCGATGTCGTCGTCATTGGTGCTGGCTTCGCCGGCCTGTATGCCCATTATAAAATTCGTGAAATGGGCCTTTCGATACAAGGTTTTGAAGCTGGCCCCGACGTTGGCGGCACGTGGTTTTGGAATCGCTACCCCGGTGCGCGCTGCGATATTGAAAGCTTAGATTACAGTTATTCTTTTTCAGCAGAGCTACTGAACGAATGGAAGTGGAGTGAGCGCTATGCCACCCAACCGGAAATTCTACGTTATATAAATCACGTCGCCGATAAATTTGAGCTGCGCCGCGATATCACCTTTAACACGCGAATCACAGCCTGCACCTACGATCAAGCCGAGAACCTGTGGACGGTAGAAAGTGGACAGGGCGATACAGTTCGCTGCACGTATTTGATGACCACCACCGGATGTTTGTCGACGCCAAAAGACCCTGAGTTTGACGGCTTAGCCGAATTCAAAGGCCAATGGGTACAAACCTCAACGTGGCCCCGTGACGGCGTTGAGTTCGCTGGCAAGCGTGTTGCTGTCATCGGCACCGGCTCATCAGGCATACAATCTATTCCGGAAATCGCCAAGGAAGCCGCCCACTTAACTGTATTCCAGCGCACGCCTAACTACACCATTCCCGCCCGCAACGCCCCTATCGACCCCGAGTGGGAAGCCAAAGTGCGCAAGGATTATGTTGAGCATCACCGCCGCAACAAAGAAACCAAGGGCGGCGTGCAGTCTAAATTATCAACTGGCCTTATGACTTTTGACGTCGATAAAGAAGAGCGCCTCGCTACCTTTGAACATGCATGGCAGTTTGGTAGTGCCGGAATTCAAAACGTCTATTCCGATCTACTCAGCAATCCAGAGGCAAACGTCACTGTCGCCGATTTTGTCCAAAACAAAATTCGCTCCATTGTTAAAGACCCAGAAACCGCCGAACGCCTAACGCCAAAAGATCACCCTTTTGCCACCAAACGTTTATGCCTAGACACAGACTATTACGACACTTATAACCGCCCGAACGTTGACTTGGTTGATGTCCGCGCCACGCCCATTGAAACCCTCACGGCAGCGGGCATCAAGACCACGGAAAAAGAATACCCCTTTGACCTGATTGTCTTCGCCACCGGTTTCGACGCCATGACCGGACCATTGCTCGCGCTTAATATAAAGGGTGTCGACGGCCTCTTACTGAAAGATGCGTGGAAAGACGGGCCAGCCAGCTACCTTGGCCTAATGATGGCTGGCTTTCCCAATCTCTTCACCGTCAACGGCCCCGGCAGCCCATCGGTACTCGCAAATATGGTGCCAACCATTGAGCACCATGTCGATTGGATCGCCGACTGCATCACTTATATGCGTGAGCACAAAGTGACGCGCATAGAGCCGACGATGAAAGCACAGGCCTCATGGGCGCAAACAGTACATGACGTTGCCAACCACACTTTATTCCCACTGGCGAAATCTTGGTATATGGGTGACAACGTACCGGGCAAGCCCAGAGTATTCTTGGCTTATGTAGGCGGATTCTCTAACTACATTACCCGCGTCGCGGAAATTGTGACCGGCGGCTATGTTGGCTTCAAACTTTCGTCCGACCATAGCGAAAGTGATAAGTCTGCCTAAACCATCCAAAAGGAAAAGTAAGTCATGGAATATTCAGAAAGTGTTGCGGTAATTACGGGTGGCGCAGGCGGAATCGGCTTGGCCTTGGCCCATGAGGCCGTTCGTCGTGGTATGAAAGTCGTCATTGCTGATATTCGGCAAGATGCACTGGACACAGCAGTAACACAATTAAGTGCGGCCGGCGGCGAGGTGTTTGGTGTGCGCACCGACGTCACTAAAATTGATTCCGTTACCGCCCTAGCTGAGGCGACCGTGGCACGCTACGGCAAGGTTAATCTATTAATTAACAATGCCGGCGCTTTTGTCGCTGGCCTTGTCTGGGATACCCCGCCGGAACAATACGAATGGCTAATCAACCTCAATCTGAAAAGTGTTTTTCACGGTATTCGCAGCTTTGTGCCGCGAATGATTGCCCAAGGTGACCCCTGCCAAGTAATAAACATCGCCTCGGCGGCTGGCGTCACGGTTTACCCTGGTTACGCTAGCTATTCGTCGACCAAACACGCTGTACTCGGATTATCGGAAGCGCTGCACCTCGACCTTGCCGCAGAAGGCATTAACAATATTGGCGTCACCATCGCCATGCCGGGAATCATTCGCACTGCTATTATGCAACCGGAAACAGCCAGCCCAGCAGATTTACATCTTGAGCGCCGCAGTCGTTTTGAAAATGCCACTGTTCGCGGTGTCGAGCGCATGATGAGCGCCGGCCTCGACGCCGCCATGTCCCCCGAAGACGCCGCCCAAATGATCTTTGACGCCGCGTCAGCCGGTCAATTATATGTATTACCAAATCACGATAGCGAAGGCCATCAAACCCTCATCCAAACTATCGCCAAAGGCCGTGCAACGGGTAAAGACCCTTACGGCACAGTATTAGACAATACCTTGCAATCCATGGCTCGCGCCGATGCTGCCGCCAACAAAATTGGCTAACTTAGGGATTTTCAATGCCACACCATTGCGCGCGCGAGCGAAAATAAGGACCGTAGAATATGACTAGGCACCTGATCCATCCTGAACTTGTTGCCGCGGTGGACGCGCTACCCATTGGCGAAATAGACGCAGCTTCACTCCCCGCTCGCCGCGCAGCAATGGCCGCCATGGCCGCGCCGCTGGAAATTTATGCGCGGGAAACGATTGCGACCGAGCGCCGCAGCGTTCCGGGGCCTGCCGGCGCCCCCGATGTTGAAGTCATCATTTATCGACCACGGGCACCATCACCTGCCCGCCCGGTGTACCTAAACATTCATGGCGGCGGTTATATCTTTGGCGTCGCGGCCTTAAACGGCCCCGGCAATATGCGCATTGCTGATGAACTCGACTGTGTGGTGATATCGGTCGAATATCGCCTCGCGCCGGAAACGCCCGCACCGGGAGCGGTAGAAGATTGTTATGCCGCCCTGAGTTGGGTATTCACTAACGCCGACGAACTCGGTATCGATCGCGAGCGAATTGCCGTCGGCGGCGAAAGTGCCGGTGGCGGCCTAGCCGCCGCGTTGACAATCCTCGCCCGCGACCGCGGTGAAATTCCCATCTGTTTCCAATTATTGACCTACCCCATGCTGGACGACCGCACGGTAACGACAACAACGCCGAATCCCGTTACCGGTGAGTTCGTCTGGACACCACAAGCCAATCGCTTTGCGTGGACCGCACTACTGGGGCAGGAACCAGGCGCGGCCGATGTCTCCCCCTATGCCGCCCCTGCCCGTGCGAGCGACCTGTCGAATTTGCCGCCAGCGTATATAAGTGTCGGCGCGCTTGATTTGTTTGTCGACGAAGATATCGCCTACGCGCAGCGACTGCTCCGCGCCGGCGTGCCAACGGAGCTGCATATTATTCCAGGTGCGTTTCACGCCTTCGAGATGGCATACGAAGCGTCGATCACGATTGCCGCGCAAAGTGAACGGCGCGAGGCGCTGCGGTGTGCATTCGGCGGTGAGGAAAAAAATAAGTCGAGCACCAAAAATGTAGCCTAAATAGTGCGTGTTCTTACAACAATAAACGGGAAGCAGAGCATGGCCACAGCAGATCATATACCTGTCATAGTTGGCGTCGGTGAGATCAACGACCGGCCTCGCGCTAATGCGGTGGGCCTCGATTCAGTAGAACTGATGACCGCCGCCGCGCGGCTTGCCAATACCGACAGTGGCGGCGGCTTTCTCGATCAGTGCGACTGGCTAGCCATTACCCCGCAGATTTCTTTTCGAGAATACGACGTACCCGCCATGTTGCCAAAGGCACTTGGTATAGCACCGGCCACCATCATCCAAGCTAGCATACCCAATGGTGACACCCCGGTACGCCACCTGAATGAGGCCGCTAACGCAATTGCGAGCGGCAACGCCACTGTTTGCCTATTAGTCGGCGGCGAGGCAATCCGTGAATCAGCGCGCCGCGCCTCAGCCGCTGGCAACAGCAAAGCCCTATTTGCGGGATCCGCGGCATCCGCCTCTGACTTGCGCCGACGCTATGGCTTAATCACGCCAAGTGATATTTACCCGCTCTACGAAAATGCCTGTCGGGCAGCCTGGGGGCAAACACTGGCCGAAGGCCAAGCGGAATCCGCCGAGATCTGGTCTCGGCTATCAGAGGTTGCTGTTAATGCCGAAGGCGCGTGGCTAAAACAGCCCCGTAGCAGCGAAGAAATTAGTGATATCAATTCAGATAATCGGCTAATTGCCTTTCCCTATAGCAAATTGATGGTCGCCAACGCCTCGGTAAACCAGGGCGCGGCTGTCTTTGTCACCAGCCTTGCCAAGGCGCGGGCGGCTGGTATCTCCGATAGCCAATTGGTGTATATCGGCGCGGGCGCGGCGGCACATGAAGATGAGGAACCGCTTGCCCGAGCCAGCTGGACCGGCAGCGTATCAATGAACGTCGTGCTCGAAAAAGTGATGACGTTTAACCAGCTTACGGTCGAGGACCTCGACCACATCGAATTGTATTCCTGCTTTCCCTGTGTACCCAAAATCGCAAGGCGTGCGCTGGGGCTAAGTCTCGAAAAGCCATTAAGTGTCCATGGCGGACTCACCTTTGGGGGAGGTCCCATTGGCAACTACATGCTCCACGCCACAGCAGCAATGGTCCGCAGTCTTCGCAGTTCCGGAAAGTTTGGTCTGCTCTATGGCAATGGTGGCCACTGCACCCACAATCACGCGATTGTGCTGGCTCGAAACCCCATTGAGGGGGTCGACTTCCCGCAAAATTACCACGTCCAAGCGCTCGCCGACGCTCTGCGCGAACCCATACCAGCAATAAACGATGCTTACCAAGGCCCTGCGGTGATTGAGACCTACACCGTGTTTTACAAGCGTGATGGCACAGCCGATTACGCGACGGTAATCGGCCGCAACACCGTGGGCGAACGGGTATTGGCGAGAATTAATGGCAGTGACGATAACGGTATCCGCTTTCTAAGCAGCGGCGATTCAGAGCCGGTGGGTAGCCACGGAGAAACCATACTTAAGGGCGACACACTGCACTGGCAGTACGCAGAGAATCACTCACAAAATTCAACCGCGTAAAACGCAGGGGACATTCATGAGCGAAGTTGACCATAATGAGCTAGTACACTACGAACTTGTCGCCGAGCATATCGCCTTAGTCACCCTCGATCGTCCAGCGAAACGCAACGCGGTAAACGCCGCTCTCGCCAACCAGCTCGATGCCTGCGTCAAACGCGCCGAGGCCGACCCCAGTATTCGGGCGGTAATACTCACCTCCTCAAATGACCAAGTTTTTTGCGCCGGTGCTGACTTAGCCGAAGTCGCTGCGGGTAATGGTGCAAAGTTATTCACCACCGACGGCGGCTTCGGTGGTTTCATTGATGCCAAACGTCGCAAACCCTGGATCGCGGCTGTCAACGGCAGCGTTGTCGCGGGTGGCATGGAATTCTGCCTCGCCTGCGATATGGTGGTCGCCGCGGAGAACAGCCGTTTCGGCTTACCAGAAGTGAAACGCTCGTTAATTGCCACCGAAGGTGGTGTCACGCGGCTAATGAAAGCAATACCCCGGGTTGTCGCGCTGGAAATGCTCGCCACTGGCGACCCAATCACCGCCCAACGCGCCTACGAGGTCGGCTTAATCAACCGCGTAGTAGCCAGTAACAGGCTAATCGACACAGCCATTGCGCTCGCTCAGGCCATAGCTGTAAATGCGCCTCTAGCTGTTTATGAAGCCGTACAGGTTGCCAAGGAAACCGCCTTGCTCAGCGACCAAGAAAGCAAGCAGATGGCAAAAGCAGCATTAGAACGCCTACGTGCGAGTGAGGATTTCAAAGAGGGCCCAAAAGCATTTCTCGAAAAGCGGGCGGCGAAGTGGCTGGCCCGATGAATGCTGTTTAGTCGCTTGGGCTGCAGCACAATTTAGCAATAAGAAAATGAAGAAGGCCCTTTAAATGACCCCGATTATTTCTGTTAATACGCTGTGTCTTACCCCAGCGCCACTTCCCCAACAAGTCGCCTTAATTGCCGAGCTCGGCGCGACCGCCATTAGCCCCCAACGAGAACAACTCAGCCAATTTGGCGCGACGCAGGCTCGGCGCCTATTTCAGGAAACAGGCCTATCAGTCTCACTGGTAACACACCGGGCCTTTGGTTTTACTACGCCGACCGAAGCCACCAAACAGCGCGATAGACTCATGGCGACGATTGATATGGCACAGGAGGTAAACGCGGCGGCTGTCTGCATGACCAGTGGCCCCCGCGGCGCAATGGACTGGCGAGAAGCAATGCAACGATTTGCCGACGAAATTTCTCCATGTGCCGAGTACGCACTCGCCGCAGGTATTGATCTAGGGCTTGAACCAACATCCCACCTCTATGCCGACGCGTCGATGGCTCATCGCCTAAGTGACGCAGTCGCCTTAGCGCGAGCGGCAGAAATTAAAGTCGGCATAGACCTTTTCGCCTGCTGGACAGATTCAGATATCACCGAAGCCATTGCAGCGGCGGGACCGATGTGCGCCTTTGTACAGCTTAGTGACTATGTTATGGGCGACCGTGCACTTCCCTGCCGCGCTGTACCCGGCGACGGCGCACTGCCAATGGAACACTTATTCCAATTAATTTTTAGCACAGGGTATTGCGGCCCAGTCGACCTTGAAATCATTGGGCCGCGCTTAGCCGCCGAGGGCCATAAGATCGGACTACGTCGAGCAATTACCTATACTGAAAAAATCATTCAAGCGATATCCCGCTATGACTAAGTACTCAATATAAACTATTGATCAAGTACAGATGCTGGCGTAGTCTGCTCGCCATATGCGATGGAGAAAATTTTAATGGGTGTAGCCACGCCAGCACAGCTGGTCAATCAATATGGGCAAAAAATGGGCCGCAAAGGTCAGCTTACGCGCCAGCGCATAATGAGCATTGCCCTGAAAATGCTGGGCAATTCGTCGTACAAAGACCTTACCGTTTCAGACTTAGCCGCTAAAGCAAAAGTCTCTAACGCCACATTTTATGTGTATTTCAAGGATATTGAAGACGTCCTCTTTGCCTGTGTCGAAGCGGCCTCCCTCGATATGAATGCAATGTTCGACATCCTCAATGAAACTTGGACGAGTGAAAATTTAAAAAGCCAATTAGAAAAGTTCGTCGATAGTTTCAATACTCTCTGGGAAAAGCATCGCGTAGAACTGCGTATTCGCAATATCGAGGCCGATCAGGGTAATGCGCGTTTCCTAAACTTTCGGCAGTTATCGACTATCGAATTACTTAATCGCTTTGGCGAAAAACTTGCCGAATTAAACCCCAGGCTTGAAAACCCCGAATACATCAGCATGGTTATTTATACCGCGATGGAACGCCTAGCGGCATTAAACCAAATGGGCATTCTCGGCTCAAATAGTATTAGCCGTCGCGGCTTAGACGATGCCATTGTTGAATTACTGTACATGGCATTGAAAAAATAAGCCTATCCCTCGCCAGACGCCAACAATTCAACAAAAGACGGAAATAACAAGGCGCTGTTAATTCAGCGCCGGTATACCGTCAATTAATGTTTCGCAGCAATCAATAACTTACCTCACTCCATCGTTGCCCTGCCTGCCTAAGCAAAAGCCAATCTACTCATCTACATCCACAGCAAAGTACCACCAGGTGCTTCACCCTAAAGGTTTCCGCACTGGACAGCTTTTACGTCGCTTACTAAACCAGCTATTCGATAACTCGATACAACACAAAGTGGCCCAAAGAGCCTTTTTAATCAAATATGGACAAACCGTCCATTTAGAGCTATCATCCAAAAATGGACGGTATGTCCGATTTACTGGTTTTCGCCGATGAGTCGAACGCCTCACCGCGAATACCTAGCCTAGGTGCCGCCACACCTCTGCCATAAAGGAGAATAAAATGAGTGATCTCACAATCAGAAGGTTGCCCTGGGACTTCAAAGATGTCGATTTCATCTGGAATCCGGACAATCCGTTTTTCTCCATTGCTATGAATAAATTGTCCTTCTTCGCAATCGGCTTTGAAAAATACATCTGTGATGCAATACGTGCAGCAGAACCATTAATTGAAGACCCAGCCATACTCCAAGAAGCGAAAGACTTCCGCGCCCAAGAAAGTGCCCATTCACTGGCGCACCGCAAACATGTACGCGCATTGATAGAGCAGTATCCCGGCCTGCAGCAAACACTCGACAAGGTAATTAAAAGCTACGACGACCTCTTCGCGTCGCGGGATCTCAAATACCACCTCGCTTATATTGGCGGTCTAGAAAGCACCTTTACGCCCTCTATGCGACTTATTATTGATAATAGAGAAATGCTCCTAGCCAAGGGGGACTCGCGAATTTCATCATTAATGCTCTGGCATTTCTGCGAAGAAGTTGAGCACCGAAGCTCTGGCCTCGCCATTTATGACGCCCTATACGGCAATTATTGGTTCCGCGTTAAACACTTCCCCGGCTACCTACGCCACGTCGGCGAGCTCTTTACCATGATGGATGACGAGTTCAAATTGCACGCACCAGATATTCCAGAAGAATATTATTTAAAAGGCAACGGCAAACCGATTCCAACGAGCAGCCGATTAAAGTCGCTCTACGGCATTGTTATGTCGCAAATGCCTGGCCACAACCCTGAACACCAGACCGTGCCTAAATACTTCTATGAATGGATGAAGCAATACAATCGCGGTGACGATATGACCCAAGCCTTCGGCGTCGTCGCCAAGCAAGCGTAGAACAACAAAGTTTCAGGGGAAAAAACATGCATGATTTAGTTATCCGTGGCGGAAACATCGTCGACGGTACTGGCGCACCCGCCTTTATCGGCGACATCGCTGTTACAGACGGCAAAATAGTTGCCGTTGGCGGTGCGATTGGCGCTGGCAAGCAAGAGATCGACGCAGCGGGCCAGCTCGTCTGCCCCGGTTTTATCGACACTCACACCCACTATGATGGCCAAGTAACTTGGGACCCGTACTTGGCGCCCTCGTCATGGCACGGCGTTACCACCATTGTGATGGGCAATTGCGGTGTCGGTTTTGCGCCATGCCGCCCAGACGAGCGCGAATACCTTTGCAATGTCATGGAAGGCGTAGAAGACATTCCCGGCTCCGCACTGATGGAAGGCATGAGCTGGGACTGGGAAACGTTTCCTGAATACCTCGACTCCCTCGATCGCCAAAAGCGTTCAATCGACGTCGCAGCACAGGTGCCGCACTGCGCGATACGCACCTATGTAATGGGCCGCGAGCGCGGTCTTGAGGGCGACGCTACACCGGAAGATATCGCCGGCATGGCGGCAATCACCAAGCAAGCCATTGAAGCGGGTGCTGTCGGCTTTTCAACCTCGCGGACCTTTATTCACTTGACCGCCGATGGCGAGCGTATTCCCGGCACCTCATGCAATCCCGATGAGCTGGTCGGTATTGCCCAAGGCATGGCCGATGGCGGCTCCGCAGTTTTCCAAATGATTTCCGACAATTTGGGCAAAGAGCCCGACCTGGCGTGGATGAAGGTCATCGGCCAGACTACCAAACGGCCCGTCATTTTCTCGCTGGTCGATCTCGACAGCAGCAATGACCCCTACGCCTTCCGCCCAACTTTGGAATCACTCAAACAAACTTTTGAGCAAGACGGCGTCGACATCCGTGCCGCAGTGCCATGGCGCTCACCGGGCTTCCTAATGGGCTTGGATACCTCCCTCCACCCATTTAGCTACTATAAAACTTTCAAAGAATTGGAAGGCATGCCCCTGGAGCAGATTGTTCAGCGCATGCAGCAAGCAGAATTCCGCGCGGCTGTTTTGGCCGACGGCCCCGACATGTCTATGTCATTAACCGGACTGATGAACAAATTCGAGCAAATGTTC
>NZ_JBFJWS010000019.1:0-34884 GCF_041623545.1 Zhongshania sp.
GCAATTCCCCAGAACTGGGGAATTGCTGCGCAAATGAGAATTAAGCGACTTTGGGCGGGTAAACGAGAATGAGAACGAGAATGGCGCTGTTATGCCCTTAGAATGGAGTTTCTAGGGGGCAACCTTGATCTATATGAATTTAGGCGCTGCGCCAAATACCCAATCCATCGGGTAAGAAGTTTAAGTCACGGCCATCGCGCAATTCATAGCCTGACTCGCACTGGCGAGGCCACCTGAAGCGCTGCTATTCTAATTGGCAGGCTGCAGAGCAGGGCTTCATTGAGTAAATTTACGACGCTGATTCAATGGCTCATTTTTACCATGCGGAGTGTCTAGAGTGACAGGGGCTATTCAGAGGCCTGTCATTTCTGCCCAGCTATGGACTAAACTAATTTAACTTGCTCTCCGGATTTAAGCATTATGATAAGTGCCGCGCTTCACCCCCAAGAAACAGAGCGTCTCGAAGAGCTGCTTCGTTACGAAGTATTGGATACTGAAGACGAAAAAGCGCTTGATGAGCTAACTACCTTGGCTAGTGTCATTTGCGGCACGTCTATCTCCCTTATCTCTCTGGTGGATAAAGATCGTCAGTGGTTTAAATCCCGGGTAGGTCTTGATACAAGGGAGACTCCAAGGGAGGTTGCCTTTTGTTCTCATGCCATATTGCAAGACCAATTGTTTGAAATGCCAGATACCTTAAATGATGAGCGCTTTTTAGATAACCCTCTTGTGACCGGTGGGCCGAAAATTCGCTTTTATGCAGGTGAGCCACTGGTGAGCTCAAACGGTTTGCCGATTGGCACCTTATGCGTCATTGATCCCGAACCTAAAAAATTAAATAACAAACAGCAGCTCGCATTAAAAACTCTCGCCAAACAAGTGATTAGTCAATTAGAGCTGAGACTCCATAACCGCCATTTACAGCGCATGCAAAAAGATCAGCAGCAAATATTTGCGGTTCTGTCTCATGATTTGCGCTCCCCTTTCACGGGAATTTTGGGTTTATCAAAAATTCTGCATGCAAAAGCAGAGACCCTAAAAACAGAACAGCTGGCTCAAATGGCTGATGGGATATTAGATTCGTCACTAAAAGTGTATCAATTATTAGACGAAATTTTACAGTGGTCTTGTAATCAATTGGGAGCTATTCATGTTGAGTTAAAAGCTACGTCTTTAAATCCATTGATCGTAGAAACCCTGGATTTGATGAAAGACGGTTTTGAATTGAAAAATATTAATATCACACACGATACAAATGAAGATTCAGTTGCCATGGTGGATGTGAATTTAACGAAAACGATTATCCGAAACTTATTGGCAAACGCTATTAAATACACTCCAGAGCAAGGCAGCATACACATTGAAACTCAAACTATTGAGGGTGAGGTGCAGCTAGCCATAGCGGATACAGGAACAGGGGTCCCCGTAGACATAGCAGACGAGCTATTTAGTGAATGTGTAAGTAGCCAGTGCGGCACAAAAGGGGAGCCAGGCCATGGTTTGGGTTTAAGTTTATGCGGCGATTTTGCGCGTAAGCAGAAGGGCTACCTATCCCTTGATAAGGAATATACAGATGGGGCAAGATTAATACTACACCTTCCTAGCGCCCATTAATTGTAAGCGGATATTAAATCCCAAAGTGTAAGTTTACTAAACTGAATCGGTTCCGTATGGGTATTCACTGAGTATTATAGGTCGAATATCGACATCATGGATGTGTGAATTTCGTCGGGGGGCGAAGGTCATGAGAATATTCACTTCCTGCAGAATGATGAGGTAACTATTGGGAGGGTCAGAATTCTTGGTACGTTACTGTGGGCTGATTAAGATCTCTATGGGAATAAAAATCTGGCCATGAACATTGCTGACCACCGCCTGATATCCAAAGGATATGGGAAAATGCGGGCACTTTTTAGTGCAGGGCAAGCCGAATAATTGCACCGTAGGTCTAAGGGGTGGCTTGTCCGTGAACATAGCAAGCCGTGGGAGGAAAAACTATCGTCGTGACACATCATGCTTCGAACCCCCAATCCGTTGACCGTCGATTTCGTAATGACTCGCTGACACCAGCCTTTGTTTCAGATTTGTCTGGGATATTGAAGGTACATTGCATTGACCTTTGGGTGCGTGGACACATGCATAACACGTCTGACTAAGTCGTACACGGAACACGAATTATATGTCACTCGCAAGGGTATCTAGGCTCAATTGAAACGGCGGATTTTCATGAAGGGTTAGTCGTCGAGATATAGGGGGATGGCCGCTCAATCCCTAGTGATTGTTTGGGTAATAGACTAACGATAGGCTATATTGGTCGCGCAAAAGGTCAGTCAATTACGCCTAACGAACCAAGGCGAGCGGGTGTTATTTACTCCTTTAAAATCAATTTCTTCCATATTTTAATTTGGGTGAAGTACCCAAAATAAAAAACAATGGAAGATGGCAATTACAAGCAATAATCTATTCTCAATTACAATAGTTCCCCCGTATTTTTAATCAGTTAGAATAGCCCGAATTCTAATTTGTGCAGTAATTCCCAGAGTTGAGTTCGCTTGGGTTGTTTGGGTGAGAGGTCGCCGGACGGATGGTTCTGTTGGCCATACGCTTTACGCTGGCCGATAAAACGTCGTTAGATTCTAGTGAGCGATTTTAGTGATAGAGCTTTGCCTAAGCGTTAATTTGATTTGGGCCGAGTGAAATATGGCTGAGTACACGACCATCGGTGAGTTGGTAATAAACCCGCAGTGGGTGATTGATGCCAATGGGGGTGGCCAGTTGCGACGAAAACTGAAACTCTAAATAGTGCTGCCTTGGATTGACTGCGCAGAGCTTGGCCGCACTGAAGCCAAAGAATTTTCGAATAAAAGGATAGAGTGCTTTATAGATGCTTTCCTTGGCGGAGAAACACAGGCTTAAACCGTAATTAAGCTCTAGGTTCGCAGCGCTGATGATACTGTACTCGTTTTCATCGATGATTTTTGGCCACAGTTTTGCGGCTTTTTTTGGTGTGAGGATCTCCTGGCAGTCAATGCCAATTGCGCGTAGCTTGCTAGTTGGTGCAAGCGCGCAAACAGCAAAGTTATCGGTGTGGCTAATACTGCCGATGAATCCATTTGGCCAGTCTGGGCAGCGCTTTTCGTCGGCGAGCACGTCGAACTGCTCCACGCCAAAGTGGCGCAGCGCCAGTGCGGCGAGATAGCGACCAGCAAAATACTCGGCTTGCCGTTTGCCGCTTGCCCGACGGATAGTATCCGGTAGGTGGGTCCCAGTTAAGTCAAAGAGCATTTCGTTAAATTTGTCGACTTTGAAAGTCCCAGCCACTACAAGAGCATGATCTAGGCGCTGGTCCGGCGGGGCTAGGTGGAGAAACTCTGTGAGTGGCGCGGGCGGTTTATCGCTCATGGCATCAGCCGCGAACACTGAGCCGCTGGCGCAGGGCTTCGGCAGATTCCACGCGCTCTGAATAGCGGTCGACTAAAATGTCCTTTTTGGTTCTGAGTAGCAGTGTGAATTTAACCAGCTCTTCAATAACGTCTACAACTCGGTTGTAGTAGGCCGAGGGTTTCATGCGGTCATTGTCATCAAACTCTAGCCAAGCTTTGGCAACAGAGGATTGATTGGGGATGGTAAACATCCGCATCCAGCGTCCTAAAATGCGCATTTGGTTCACGGCGTTGAATGATTGCGAGCCGCCGTTAACCTGCATCACGGCCAAGGTTTTGCCTTGGGTTGGTCGGACCGCGCCAATACTCAGTGGTATCCAGTCTATTTGGGCCTTCATAATACCGGTCATGGCGCCGTGGCGCTCCGGTGAGCACCACACCATACCGTCGCACCACTGGGCAAGCTCGCGCAACTCGACGACTTTGGGGTGGTCATCACCACTGTCGTCGGGCAGGGGGAGGCCCGATGGGTTGTATATTTTTGCCTCGGCGCCGTAAAAATTTAGTAGGCGTGCGCATTCCTGGGCAAGCAGGCGACTGAATGCGCGGTCACGCAAGGAGCCGTACAGAATTAAAATTTTAATCGGCGTGTCATCACTGACAGGTTTTAATAGTTGCTCGGTGTCGATGGCTGTTAAGGCGTCGGTGTCGCAATTGGTGATGTCGGTCATAGGCTAGGGCGGTATGGTAGAAAGAAGGGCCTAAGTTTGCCCTAGCCAAGATAGTGGATCAACTCTGGCGTTAAATAAGTGCACACTTATTCGACGATAATTTTGCCGGACATTTTATTGCCATGAATACCGCAGATGTAGGGGTATTCTCCGGGCTTATCGAAACGATAACTAAAACTGGCATCGTGTCTTAGGCGCGGACTGCGGACATTACCAACTTGAATAATGTGATTGGAGCCATCGTGGTTATTCCAGGTCACTTCAGTACCGGCCGCTACGCTAAGGACTGCGGGTGAAAAACGCATAAAGTCGACAATTGATATGGTGTTTTTCTCGGCTGAGATATTTTTCTGAACGGCCTTCGGATGAATTGCCGTGGACGGGATGGGTGTGGGCGACATAGATGACGTAGTGTTCTCGATTACTGGTCTAGGCTTTTTGGCGCTAGCTTGCGGCATACTTGCAGTGTCATATTTAGCGATTATGACCGTTCCTTTCATCGATTTGTGAATGCCACATTGATAATGGTACTCGCCCGCTGCTGAAAAAGTATGGCGAAACTCACTGCCATTTCTTAAACGAGGGCTTTGATGGCCGTCTATAACAATACTGTGACTGGCGCTGTCGTTATTCACCCAAACAACTTCTGAGCCGGGAGTGGCAGTGACGGTATTAGGTCCAAATGCATAGTTTTTAATTTTTACCGGGCCGATTTGAGGTGTCACCATATCGGAGGAAATGGCGGCACCTGCAAACATGATTAGCGCAGCTAATGACGTAAATAATAGATAGATTTTCATATATACCTCCACATCGACTATTTCTTTTGGCGAGCGTTACGCATGCGATTAGTTCGCCATGTCATCCAAATGCCACTAATCGACAGTAAGACGGCGGCAGCGCCGACGAAGTTGATCAGGGTGGAGCCAAATGAACCGAACAATCGACCACTGTGTAGGTCTATTAAGACTTGTTCTAAGGCAACGGTGGGGTGGGCGTAGGGTGCGACGTCGGCTTTTGCATTTTCGTCAAGTTGAGCAAGTGAGGACCAGCTTATGGCCTCGTGATTTTCAACCTCCTGCCAGCTTAAACCGTCGGTACTGACGTAGACTCCTTCCCCTTGTAGCGCTAACAATGATTTGCCATCTTGCTCTAGGCTGCCAATCCCCCGAATATGACCGACGGGGAGCATATAGCCACTGAGCTCTTCAATAAGCGCACCAGCGGGTGATAGCAAAGTCAGCTTGTCGTTGGTGGCAACGACCAGAAGTTCTTCACCGTTATTGTTGATGTCGACAAAGCCCAGTGGCGAGGGAATGTGGCGCTCAAGGGCAATATCATCTAATACGGTATTTTCAGTTGTAGTGACGAGCCAGTGGCCAGCCGAAAAATAGCCACTCTCAGGAATGGTAGTATGCAATCCATAAAGTGACATGAGCGTGCTGGACCCGACCCGAATGGCGTCGAGTCCCATGCTAACGCTCTGGTTGAGTAGAATGCCGCTGAACCCTAGCCAGCCCATAAATATGAAGGCGAAAATACCAAGGCGTTGATGCCACTGCCGCAATAGCAATGAGGTATTGCGCTTAGCCGCTGCCTTTTTGCGCGTCGGGAGGACGGGGTTGATGTCGAGCTTTTTTACACTTGTTGCAAGTGCTTCATCGTAGCTTGCTTGGTCCGCTTCTGCGCGAAGGGCGTGTTGAGTGTTCATAGAGCCTCCCAGAAGGCCGTTTATTTACGACTTAATGCATCTAAGGTAATGGCAGTTCGGGCCATACGTTCCATCATTTGTACCGACAAGGTGGCACCAGTAATATTGTCTACTTTATTGCTTAGCTCGCGTCCGGATGCTTTGGCTCCTTCTAGTTGCTTTAGGAAAGACGGTTCTGCAACTTGCTCGCCACGTGATTCGCGGTAGATCAGTACGCGCGCAGTTTTGATTGCGCCGTTGCTGACAGAAAATCCAGAAGTGGTGGGTACGTAGCCTTCTTTGCCAATATCGTCAAAAACCCACACGGTTTTATTTGCATCCTTCCAGTAGCGAACACGTTGCGATGGAAACGGGCGATTGAATACCGTGCTAATTTCTTGTTGTGCCTTAGCGTCTAAATTAAGTACCACCGGTGCGGGAACCTTGTTGTCAAACATTTCTGCAAGAAAAACATCCGGCGTTTGAAAGGTTTTGTACAACTCAAATGAATTTGCACTTCCTGAGTAAAATGTGGTGATGAGCAGAAAAAACATAAGGTACATTATGTTTTCTGCGTTCAGCGGGCGCCGCGCTACGGCATCTGAATTAGATGCCGTGCCGCCCATTTTTGCAAATGGATAGAGCATGTGTTCTCCCAAGTATTGATCAGCGAGTTACAATCACGCGTTCATACGGCGCCAGCGCAGCGATTAGCTGGTTGCAGGCTTCGTAGGTCACGTTGATTCTTTCGCAGGCGTTGTACGCTGCTTCAACCACAGCGTTAAATTGCGTCACGGTAATACCAAGGTCGGCGTGCGCCGCTGCCATGCTGGCGCCTTGGTAGTTAACATTGCCTCCTAATACCAATTGCTCTAGCTGGGTGTTTAAAAATATCTGGCGTTCAATATTGCCGTACTCCCGGAAGATATGATTAATCCGATTATCCAGCATGATGTAGTAAAACAAGCTCTCTACCCAGTTCCGGACACCTTCCTCGCCGCCCCATTGCTCGAGGGCGTCGTCGTCTAAGGCTGGTAGTGTTGGTGTCTTACCTGTTTGCGCAAAGCTCGGCAGCGCGGCGGTGCCGGCGAGAATTGCAATGGCGATAGTGCGAAATATCGGTTTCATGATGCTCTCCTAAAATCGAGTAGACTTAGCTAATGCCGTGTTTAGAAACTAGCCTGAAGTGATAGATAAAAGCCGTGCTGGTCAGGGGTGATCGTAATGTCGCCAAGCATTGCGTAGGCAAATGTCATCGACAGGTTTTTGTTGGGGAAATAGGCGATAAAGGCATCGAACCAATCACTTTCATGCTGAGTTAAAGTGCCAGATAAATTGCTCATACCCAATGTTTCCAGAGTAGGCTGCAATTCAGTAATATTTAAGCCTCCGATTTCAACACTTTCACCCTCAAGATTGTCGCCGTGCTTGGCCCACTCAACCCCAATAACCGTGTCTTTGCGCAGCAAGTAAGCTAGAGAGATTTCGGGACGAATTTCCTTGTCGTCTCCGCCAGGGCCACCAAATCCAACCAGACCGGTTTGGTTTGCTGCGGTATAGCGCGCGGTAATATTGATCAATGTATTGATAGGAAAGAAAATTTTGGTTGCCGAAATATAGGCTTCCCAATCTTTTGCCTTCGCTGCTTTCAGGGTTTTTAAGAGGTCTTCATTTTCGTTCTTTTTGTAGAAGCCACCGATGGCAATCTGTGGAATAAGATTGTCTGAATCGTAAATGGCTTCACCAAAAACGCGTACCTTGGCGCCTACAATGTCCATGTCAATTGTGGTGTTAAAAGGTTCTATGCCGGTATTGATTGGGGTGCCTGCTAATTGCCCACTGGGACCGCCGGCGGTGTCGGCAATTAAACCGACGGTGTCAAAAGTCGACCCCGTTGTGAGTGAACTCTTTGTATATGACAGCTCGAAACGATCCCAAAAGCCGACCGCTGCGCCCACCGAGTGCAAGGTGTAATTTGCTAGTGGCGCGTAGGTGTAATGAAGGTTTCCGTTAACACCGTCACGGGTTGCGTAACCAGTGATAGTTGCCCAAGGGGTGATACCGCCACCACCGGCGCCGTCAATCATGCTGACACCGCCTGTTGCGAGTACCTTGCCGGTGTTAAACATCTCGGCATGAGTCATATTGCCCGCAAGAATTGCGGCAACGAAGGCTGCGCTTTTAAAAAGACGCAAGCCGTTTTTTTTTGCTTCTTCCATCTTGATGCTCCTAATCAATAGAAAACTACCGTGCTTGAGTAAAGCGCCCCGCGTTTGCAGAAATGTCTAGTAGTAGTGCCGGTACAGAGGGGTTGCAGAAATAAATTTCTCTCGAAAATTACCTTTGCGCTCCAAATTGTTGCCGTTCTAAAACACGCTATCCGTCTTCTTAAGGGTGCATTACTCACTTAGCAATGGGTGTGCCAGAAGGAAAAAATAATTTTTTTCTGTATTTTTTATGAAAGATGTATGCTTTTTATTGGTGCGATAATTTTCAAATAAAGCAGAGGTATTGCGATTTAAGAGGGCGAAATTAATCGCTTAATTTAGGGAAGTTTTATTTTGGATCAATTTTTTAAACGAAGGAGAGTTTTTGGGCATTTTCAAATTTTTTATAATTTCGCCATTTTTTTGAATTCACGCCTCGCCTTAAAATGGTGATTTCTTTGATTGCACAAAAATGTAGCTGTTTTATGGTGTCGTATTTCTTGTGTTTGGTGCAATTTGGGGCGAAATTTGTGTTGAGGGCAATAATTAGCTGGCGTAATGAAGATTATTAAGCACCACTAAGTGTGATGATGGTCACTATTTTCAATAAGAGGGGCGTTTCGGGGTTCTGGGGGTGGAGGCCTATTGCATATTGGCGAGTCTACTATTAAGAGCGAACATATTGAAAAGGTCTATTTTTCTCGGGGCCAGAGTACACAGCGTTACGCGCTTTTTACTTCTGGACCGCAAGTAAATCGTGATGGACTTTGATAATCGGGTAAGGATTTGCCCTGCGGAACTCAGTCTGTGTCGCTTACGGTTAAAAGGCGATGCTGTGGGCGAGCTTCCTGTAATGACGCCCACATTGTAAAAAATAAATTGTGCGCTACCCCTTGTGGTTTATAGGGGTGCTATTGGGGAGTGGGTGGCTTAAGAGCACGATAGCCGTTGTCGCGATAATGGCAACCACTACTGCGATCGGATTGCCAATGGCTAAGCCTTCTTGAGTTAAGCCGTTTGGGGTGAGGGTGAAGAACAGGTCAAATTTTGCAATGTAAATATAGAGGTGGCCTGCTAAATAGATCAAGGGGAAGAGTATCAGCAGATTGTCGCGGGGTTCTGCTGGCCGCCGGAAATTAAATAGAAATACCAAGCCGGCGGCGAAAAATGCCAGTGCGTGGGTTAGGGAGGCTAGCCCAAAATTGGCGGTCCAGGGGGCCATATCCCAGGGCGGCATATTTTTCGAAAAAATATTGTAGGGGATGAATAAAATTGCCCCTAGGACAATAGTCGCCATCGGAATGCTGGCAATGCCGATGTATATCGCGGTGGTGGACTTACCTTGCTGGGGCCAGTCCCAGCATATTTTACGTGCTAAAAACGCGAAGGCACCGGTAAAGAGAAAGAACCAGTGGTAGCTGGTTAGTGGCACGCTGCTAACATAGGGCCATGTCGTTGGGTTGTTGCGGTCCCAGATCCACCAACCTAGTTGCGGACCTAAATTATCAAAGATGAGGTAGCTGAGTCCGGCAAAGAAACCAACGCTTATGGCCTCTACGGCGGGCTTAAAGTTGTAACGCCTAATGGTCATATAGGCATGGTACATAAAGGTTGGGTAAAACAGTGCTATATAAAGTGGCAGGCGGTTGTACAGGAACATCACTGTGAATTCGCCGTGCCAAAAATTCTCGACGGTATAGTACGAGATGATGTCCATAACCAGTCCGTATAGAAACGCGGCAGCTAATGTGTATAGCGCGGCCGGGCTGGCGGTTTTTCGGCTGTGACGAATGGCGTGCATAACAGTAAATATGAAGCCAATCAGCAGTATCACTTCAATGGCCAGGAAGCTCCAATCTTTTAGCGCTGACGGCGGGTTGAGGTAAATAAAACTATTTGTCGCCAGCTCGTTGCGCATGGCGTAAGAAATATGTTCGTTCATAGTGCTCTCTTATTATTGTGTTTAGTTAATATTTCAGTACAGGACCCATGGCACGCTCACCTAAGACTTCGGGTTTGCGCACAATGCCTTGGCCGCCATTAAAGGTTAGTTCGTCGTAGTGGTGGCCCTCGCGGCGAATGGTGTCGTGAATACGGTCAAACAAGCTGCAAGTGAAACCAAAGTTTACATGGAAGTATTTGTGGTGGTCGTCGTGAAAGCGATTGGAGCCGTGCAGGGGAATGCGGGGCAGTTTTATGCCGCAGTGGTCCCAGTAGCCTAAAATAAAGGTCATCGCCACGACGCTCATATACACGCCAATATGCATGGGAATAATAAACGCTGGCAGTGCGATATAAGACGCGTGGGCAATCCACTCTAGAGGGTGCATTGCCGAAATTGTCCAAAAAGTAGGGGTGCTATAGCGGTGGTGTACATAGTGGAAGCGTTTGTAGAACCACGGTAGATGACCACCGGCGTGCATATAGTAGGCGGCGGCTTCAATGAACAGCCAGCACAAAAATAGACTCAGCGCGGTGTAATCCCAGCCGTGTTCGGCAAAGTCGAAATAAAGGCGAGACCAGCCGTGTTCGAATACGCCCCAAGCCAGTACGGCCATAATAATAGTGGCAAGATTGTAGTTGAAAATACCCAGCCACATCGCCTCGCGGTCGAGGCGTTTCGCTAAAAAGCGTTCGGGCTGAATCTTCCAGCGCCGGCTATTATCGCGGTTGCGCACGTAGTACCACCAGTGTACAAGTCCGCCCAGACCAATGAACAGGACGTTGCCCCCGATTAAGCCGATTAAGATGTATTGCCATATAGCCATGCCTAGTTGCATAGAGCGCTCCACCAGCATGCTGGTAATAATTGGAAGTTAAGTTACATCTAAGTAAGTTACTTCCATGTAACTTAATACAAGATGGGCCTTTTGGCAAGGAAGTTACATTGATGTAATTTGTTGGGTATTATGTGGCTTTGATTTATCCAGCGAATATTATGGTCATTCATAAAATGCCGATCGACGCTAAAGGTAAGCCGGCCACGTCGGTGGGCCGACCCCGTGGCAGTAATAAAGAAGACACCATCGCCCGCTTGCTGCCTGCGGCGCGGCAGCTCTTTGCGGAAAAAGGTTATGCGCAAACCACTTTTAAAGATGTTGGGCGAGCTATTGGCATCAGCCATGCGGCGCTATACAGCTACTTTCCTGCGAAACTTGATTTGTATTTGGCGACCTTGGCGGACACCCAGGCGCTGTTGCTCCCCTATTATTTAGATGCGATCGCCAATAGTGGTTCATTGCGTGAGCGTATCGTCGGTGTTTTGTTAGCCTCGGCGGATGCCCATGATCGCGATAGCTCAATAACGGGTTTGCTGGCTGCCGTGCCCATTGAAATTCGTCGACATCCAGAATTGAATGAAGCCTTGATTGGCCAAAATAATGAAGTCATTGAAGTATTGAAAGGGATTTTCGCTGAGGCCAAAAAAACTGGCGAAATTCAGACAGCGGCGTCGTTGGATAATTTGGTCACTGCATTTCTCGGCGGCGGTGTTGGTGTCGCGCTATTTCAATACGGGATGCAAAATAGTGGCTCACTTCGCGAAGCGATGGACGTCTATGTCAGCATGATTGAAGGCCTTATTTTTCGCACTGAGTAATCTGTAATTAAATATAATTCATAGAAGTGAGTCCTATGTCCGCAAAGTCGACATTGATAAATAGCGCAGGTCAGCCTGAATTCGGTTTGTTCCCAAGTGGAGTGAGTGAAGTTAATTACCTTGATTACGACTTGCGCAGCCCTATGGATCGCAAGCTGAGTGGGTGGTCTAAGGAATTTAAACTTAATCAGTTTCAGTTTGTGGCTTTAGTGAGTCCGGAGCTGATCGTCGGTATTGCGATTGTTAATCTAAAGCTTGTTAGCAATGCTTTTGTGTACCTCTTTCGGCCTGCAGATGGCGCATTTGAAGAGTTTAGTTTTGTTCAGCCCTTGGCGGTGAATACATCGATAGGACGGTACCCCAATAATAGCGAGGCACTATTTAGAAAGGGCCGGAATACTGTATCTATTATTGCGGATGGCAGTGCCATGCAGCGCCGAGTCTGTGTTTCCTTAGCGGCGGGGGTTGAGATTGATGCGCAAATTGATGAGTCAGCTTGCGCGCCTTTAGCGATGTGTTCGCGGGCGGGTTACCAGGGCTGGGTGTATACCCAAAAGACCGCGGCACTGCCCTGTCTGGGCCGCGTGGTTTGGCAGGATAAGGCTGTAGATTTGGTGGAGACAAACGCCCTTGCCTCGGTGGACTGGACTGCTGGCTATATGCGGGGAGAAACCTTTTGGAACTGGGCGAGCCTGTCTGCAAGCCTCGCTGACGGTCGGCGTCTTGGTTTGAATTTGGCCGCGGGAGTCAATGAAACAGGCTTTACCGAAAATGCCCTATGGCTGGACGACCGGTTGATCAAGATTGATATGGTTGATTTTCAGTTTGCGCGTTATCAGACTGACAGTCAGTGGCGCGTTAAGTCTGCAGACGGGATTGTCGATTTAGTCTTTACGCCCGCCGGTCAGCGTAAAGAAAAAATCAATGCACTCGTGATTGCATCAAACTTTACGCAGCATTTTGGTGTTTTTCAGGGGACAATTCGGCTGCCAGATGAAGTGATCGAAATACATCAGCAGTGGGGTTTTGCTGAAGATCACTACGCACGCTGGTAGCGCTACGACACAGTTTATTATCTCGCGTGATATAGGTGCTGACGAGTGCCTCGTGTCGCGAAATATTTCGCTTTAGTGGGCTTTGTTTTGTTTATTGAATTAGAGCTCGGTCACAATTCGCATTATTACTCATGATAATTGCCTTGGTTACACTGTTATTACTTCTCCCTTTCGTTATAGTCCTCTGGCGATGAGCCCGACCTCAGTCGGCAAAAATAATTAATCAAAAAGGGGATAACTCGCCAATGAGTATTAATCTAAATCGGCAGCATGTCATTAGCGGCTTTATGCTTCTGTCATTAGCGGCTTGTGGTGGCGGTAGTGGTGTAGATGCGCAGCAAGTTGTAAATGACGTAACTGCTAACGCACGCGTTATAGAAACATCGGTTTCTGATTCATTAGCGTCGGGTGAATTAATTGATGGTCAGTACATTGTGCTACTTAATAAACTCGATGTTGCCGGCGTGGTTACCGCGCCGCTTGATGAGGTAATTTCGAGCCTGCTGGACAGTGTTGGCGGCAATTTGTTAGCAACGTTTCAATATACCTTGCGCGGCTTTGTTGCTGAGTTAAGTCCTGAAGCGGCGGCCTTGCTGGCGCAAAACCCACTGGTGAAATTAGTTGAGCAGGATCGCACTGTGGCGATCGCCGCTACTCAAAATGGTGCAACCTGGGGCTTGGATCGCGTAGATCAGCCGAGTCTGCCTTTAGATGGCAGCTATCAGTACAGCGGGAATGGTAGCGGCGCACATATTTATATTGTTGACACGGGGATGCGTAAGAGCCACAGCGAATTTAGCGGTCGAGTTGGTAATGGTCGCAACTTTGTCTCCAGTGGCGTGCTTTTTGGCAGTACTGATCCGGCTAATACCGAAGATTGTAACGGCCACGGCAGCCACGTAGCGGGCACCGCTGGGGGGACTACTTGGGGTGTGGCTAAGGGCGCTACTTTGCACCCCGTGCGGGTGCTTGATTGTAATGGTTCTGGCAGTAACTCAGGTGTTATTGCTGGTATCGACTGGGTTGCGGGTAACCATATTAAACCTGCCGTCGCCAATATGAGTTTGGGTGGAGGTAATAGCGATGCCCTAGACACCGCGGTTCGCGCTGCGATCAATGCTGGGGTAACTTTTGTAGTTGCTGCCGGTAATGACAATACTGACGCCTGTTCTGGTTCGCCAAATCGTGTCGCTGAAGCCGTCACTGTTGGCTCTACTAGTTCAAATGATGCGCGGTCTTCGTTCTCAAACAAAGGCAGCTGCGTTGATATTTTTGCACCGGGCTCGTCAATTACCTCGTCTTGGTATCAAAGCGATTCTGATACTAATACGATCAGTGGTACCTCGATGGCGGCGCCCCATGTCGCGGGTGCGGCCGCTTTATTAGTGGCGCAAAACCCCTCTGCAAGCCCGGCGTCAGTATTTGCGAGTTTAATCAGCGATGGCGTTAGCGGAAAACTGAGCGGTCTTGGCACTGGCTCGCCTAACCTTCTGCTGCAAGTTGCTGCGGGCGGCGGTGGCACACCTACAGATTTCCCGCCTAATGCGGCCTTCACGTATAGCTGCAGTGACTTGGCGTGTAGTTTTGATGGCACAGCGTCTACTGACGATAACGGTATTACCCAGTATCAGTGGAGTTTTGGTGATGGTGCTGTCGCCAGCGGAGTAAGTGCTAGTCACAACTACGGTGCCGCAGGGACTTATAGCGTTACGCTCACCGTAAATGACGGTGCGGCCCAGCAGCATAGCGTAAGTCAAAACGTTGTAGTTGACCTGCCGGGCTCTGGGCCTTGTCCTGAGTGCGAGCAAACCAGTGGTACTTTAGCTTCTGGGGCGCAGGCCTATACACCGAATAGCAGTGGTTTTAGCAGTAACGGTGGCGAGTTCCGTGGCTTTTTGCAGGGACCTAGCGGTACGGACTTTGATCTCTACCTTGAAAAGCTCGGCGGATTTTTTGTGCAAAGTTGGTCGGTTGTCGCAAGCGGTGAAACAAGCCGTTCCGATGAAACGATAAATTACTCTGGTAATTCTGGCACTTATCGTTGGCGGGTAAAATCTTATAGCGGCGCTGGCGAGTATATTTTGTATACCGACAAGCCCTAAGAAGATCGCGAAACCTAATGCAAAGTGACTTACTACGGGCGCCACAATGGTGCCCGTTTTTTTTGGTATAAGGGCCGGCTAGTCGGCACTTATTAGAAAAATAAAAATAGAGACTCGTTCCGCTCAGTTCAGGGATATCCGGAAATCTGCCTTACTTGGGTAAAGCTTTGGCAGTGACGCTCGCCCTAATGTAGGGCGCAGCAAGGTCGCTGTTGGCGTACATGGTCGGTGACTACGCAAGCCCCTAAGTCATTTTTGGTGCGTGCCGCTATTGCGACGAGTGCCAGCGTATTTCTACTGAACAGGGTGTTATTTGCTGCTTAATTGCCGCGAACGTACCTTATTTGGTGTATTGATTACAGTGTAAACATAGCTTAGTCTGAGCCAAATCAAACCTACTTTTGCTAGGTATTTGGCAAGCGATGTGTTGTTCCTGCATTTTGCGTATCTCAACTTCATTGCGCTGCCTATATAGGTGGGCTTAGGCATCTGCCGTATTCAGGGGTAAGGGAATCCAGTATGAAACTACCGATTTTGCTTCTTAGTTTAGCCATCGTGGCGTGCAGCAATGATCCTGCGCCAAATGCAAGCAGCGAGCAGGCTGCCAGCGCGGCGGTGGCGGCGCTTCAAAGTGGAGATGCTGCCTCCGGCAAGGATTTGTATGCGGCATGTTCTGCTTGTCATGGCGCCAGTGGCGAGGGTAATAAAGCACTCAACGCGCCATCGTTGAATAATCAGCAGAGCTGGTACTTGGAGCGACAGCTCCTCGGATTCCGTTCGGGCGTGCGCGGTAGTCACCCAGATGATGCCTTTGGTGCGCAAATGCAGGCAATTGCTAAAACCCTGCCTGATGAGGCCGCAGTAAAGTCCGTTGTGGCCTATATCGATGGCTTTAAAACAAAGCCCGCGGCGGCAACGCTGCAGGGCAATGTTAAACGCGGCGCAGATTACTACTCGAATCTTTGTGGTGCCTGCCACGGTCCTAATGCCGAGGGCAACGAAAAACTGCAGGCCCCCGCCTTGGCCGGAGTAGATGATTGGTATTTGGTGCAGCAGTTTGATCACTTTAGCAAAGGTATTCGCGGCAGTGATGAGTCTGATCGCTACGGTTATCAGATGTATATGATGGGTAAAACCTTGCCTGATGCCGAGGTGGCCAAGGACGTGGTTGTTTATATTCAGAGTCTGGCCGACTAAGTGGGGCTAGCGGTTATGCGCGCCATAGTAAGCGTTCTATTGTTGCTGCCGGTATTGAGTTTGGCCGCCACGGAGTGGCGTTTGAGCGAGGTGTGTCCGGCTGGATTTCGGCCTGAACAAGGCCGTTGCTATTTGCAGAGTCTTTATGGCGACTACGCTTCCTTGCAAGATTCGGGCGTTGGCGGTTTGAAGACAGGCCTACCGCCCCTGCGCGAGGGTTTTACACCCCAGCAAATTGATCTGGGTCGTCTTATGTTTTTTGACCCGCTTTTGTCGGGAGACGGCACGCTCGCCTGCTCATCGTGCCACCAGCCTAGCAAAGGATTTGCCGATGGTCGCGGCCTCAGTATTGGTATTAAAGGCCAATTAGCGCATCGTTCGGCGCCGAGTTTGTGGAATGTGGGCTTTTTGAAGCGCTTGTTTTGGGATGCGAGGGCTAGCTCTCTCGAAGAGCAAATGGAGGGCCCATTATATTCGCCGATTGAAATGGGAAATAGCCCTGCGCAGTTGCTTAACAGCCTTGGCGAAAACCCGACTTACCAAGCTTTATTCAAGCAGGCATTTGGCGAGGGCGCTATTAGTCTAGACCGCATTTATACCGCGCTTGCCGCATTTGAAGCATCGCTGGTGTCCCTGAATAGCCGCTATGACTTATATGCTAACGGTGTTCATGAGGTCTTAAGCAGCGACGAAATTGAAGGCATGAACGTATTTCGCTCCTTTGTCGCGCGCTGTGCTGAATGCCATACCCCGCCGGCGTTTACCAATCAGCAAGTTGCCATATTGGGCACCCCAGAACCGGATGGCCATGCGTTTGATAGCGGGGTGCAAGGGGTGACTGGCGATGCCTCACAACGTGGTGCATTTAAAGTGCCGACCTTGCGCAATATCGAGTTAACCGCGCCATATATGCATTCTGGGCGCTTTGAAACCCTGCGTGAAGCGGTGGCGTTTTATACCGGTGGGCGTGGTCATGCGGTGCCGGAGGGAGAAAATCTCTATTTGCACTGGCATATTTGGGAGCCCAATTTAACGGATCGCGAATTGGATATGTTAGTCGCGTTTTTGAAAACCCTGACTGACGAAAGCTTTATGCCGCAACTGCCCAGTGCAGTGCCTTCGGGCCTGCCGCCAGTGGTCGAGAAGCAATAGCAATGATGATATTTAAGCCTGGAAATAAAGGAGTGGAACAATGAAAAACCCGATTAGATTGGGGCTGCTGTGTCTGGGCTTGCTGTGCAGTATGCCAAGCCTGTGGGCGGCAGACATTCCCGTGAAAGACGGTGAGTCGATTCAGGATGCGGTGAATAAGGCTAACCCTGGCGACGTGGTATTGATCTATCCCGGCACCTATAAAGAAAGCGTCTATGTAGACAAGGACAATATTACCCTGCGGGGTGTTGTTCAAGAGGGTAAGTGGCCGGTCATGGAGGGCGAGGGCAAACGCAATGACGCGATTCTATACTCCGGCAATAATTTCACCGTGGAGTGGTTAACCATTACCCACTACAAGGGCAATGCGATAATGGGGCAGTCGGGTAATAACTTTACCATTCGCTATAACAAAGTTATCGACACTGGGGTCTACGGGATTTTCCCTCAGTTTGGTAAAAATGGCCTGATTGAATACAACGTCTTGAGCGGTATCGAAGACGCGGCAATCTACGTTGGCATGTGCGATAACGTCGATGTGCGTCACAACGAGGTGTTCGACAACGTCGCGGGTATCGAAATTGAAAATACCCGCCACGCCCTAGTCGAAAATAATTATGCTCACGACAACACCGCGGGTTTGCTTGTTTTCATTACCCCAGGTTTGCCGATTAAAACGACTTATGATGTCATTCTGCGCAACAATTTTGTGGTGAATAACAATACCCCAAACTTTGGTGCGCCGGGTTCAATTGTCTCTAAAGTGCCGCAAGGTCTCGGTATTGTGGTCATGGCTGCAGACGATGTAATCGTCGAAGGGAATATCGTGTCGGGCAATAAAACCGCCGGTATTGTGATTACCGACTTGGCGTTTATTACCGATATTTCCAGCGATCCAGAGTCAGAACCGAATCCAGATCGTTTGGTGTTTCTTGATAATTTAATGTTTGATAATGGCGCTGATCCGGTGGCTGAAGTTAAAGCCTTGATGCTGACTCAATTCAGTCGCACGGGGCCAGATATTTTGGCGACGCCGGGTTCAGCCCAAGAGGCGGACAACTGCATTATTAACCGCGAGCGCTATACCAGCTTTGGCGTTAAGAAATGGGCTGAGTGTGAGCGTAAGACTACAGCCGATGTACTGAGCTACCGCATTCCTGGCGGCGCGCCAAATGAGCCAGTGACCGCGACCAACCGCACTAAGCTTTTGTATCAGGGTATTTGTGCGGGTTGCCACGCCTACAATATGCGGATGATTGGACCGCCGACGCTGACGATTCAAGCCCTGTATCGCAATGACGCGCAGGGCATTGCCGACTATATTGCCGATCCGCATCAGGTGCGTCCTGACTACCCAGCTATGCCGTCTCAGGGCCATTTGTCGCCCGAGCTCAGAAAGGATGTGGCGGAATATATGTTAAAGGTCACCAAGTAAATTAGTTTTGCATGTGATTTCTTAAGGGTGTGAGCGCCGCGATGGTGCTCATCGGTATTGATAGCGAGAGAGGGCGGTTTATGACCATGAGTAGAAGTCGCATAGCCTGTGCAATCGGGCTGGCAGTACTGGGCGCATCAACGGCGCAAGCCGCTAAGAATCTGGCGCTAGAGGAAGTCGTGGTTACGGCCCAAAAGCGTGAACAGAGCGCGATGACGGTGCCGGTCACGGTTGATACCTTTACCAATCAAGATTTAGAAAACACCGGCGCACTGACCATGGAAGATATTCAGGCCTACATTCCCGGCTTGAAGGTTGGCGATGATGTCCGAGGTGGCGGCACGACCCAGTCATCTTTTATTATTCGCGGAATTAAAAGCTCTAATATTAGCACCGGTGGTGATCCTTCTGTCGCGACTTTCCTAGACGGCGTGTATTTGCCGCGGGCAGCGATTACCGTGCCGTTTTCCGATATGGAAAGGGTCGAGGTATTGAAAGGACCTCAAGGCACACTGTTTGGTCGAAATGCGGCGGCGGGGGTGGTGAACTTTATTCCCAATGCTCCGAGTCTTGAAGAGCGGGAAGGCTTTGTTACTGGCAAGTTGGGTAACTACGATTTGTTCCGCGTGGAGGGTATGAGCAATATTCCACTCACCGATAGCCTCGCCTTGCGAATGAATGTAATACATAACCAGCGTGGCGCCGTGCTCGACATGCTTGGCCCCGCTAAGCCCGATCCTGGCGAACAGAATAATCAATTTGCACGGATGGCGCTGCGCTGGGAAACCACCGACCGCCTAACTCTGCAAATGGCCTACGATATCGACCGAGTAGATAATGGCCCCCAAGCGCGCCTCAGTACCAGTGAGGAGTACGCGGCTTACCCCGATCCGACCGATCGCAAGCTGGAAACTGACGCGATAAATGGCGGTGAAACTCGCGATATGCAGGGTATCACCGGCAAGCTTTGGTACGACATTAACGATATCGCCACGATGAGTCTGATTGCCAGTTATCGCGCATTTGAAACCTATAATTTACAGGATGAAGATGCCACCGCAGACGAATCTGTCTATGTTGATACCAATAATATTGAAGACTCCGATATTGCTTATTTTGAAGCGCAATTTAACGTGGCGCTGGATTGGGTTGATGCGGTTTTTGGTGCTAATTACAGTAAAGAAGATACCTATCAGCAAACAGCGCTTACCTTTAGCTATGGCGCGGTGGTGGAGTTAGCCTCGGCCATGACTGGTGTCCCTGCAGGGGTATTGAATACCTTAGTCGGTGGTCCGATAGCGGGCAATTATGTCACTGAGAGAATGACCAACGAGGGGGATTTCGAAACCTACGGGGTATTCTCAGATCTCGACTTCACCATTAATGATTGGCTGAGTATTATTGCGGGCCTGCGCTACAGCAATGATAAAAAGGCCTTTACTTGGGACGCGCCATTGACCGACTTCCCGCTCTCGCAAGCCCAGGGTGAGAATTTCTTTTTTAATTCGGATGGTTTGGAGCGTGGTGCAGCTAGCTGGGATAAGATTACCGGCCGCATTGTTGCTAATGCGCAAGTTAGCGAAGGGGCTATGGTGTTTTTGAGTTACTCCACGGGCTATAAGTCCGGTGGTTACGACTCCTTAAATACAGGCTCCCGCGAAGTGCCGCTGGCACCAGAGGTGGTCAATAATATTGAAGTCGGTTTGAAGGGTGATTTACTGGAAGACAAAATACGCACTCAAATTGCCTTGTTTAAAATGGTTATCGATGATCGTCAAGAGTCGATTGAGTCGCAGGCCCCGGGTAGCAACGCCGCAATACCTACCGTTATTAACACTGATGAAGATATTCAGGGGATTGAGTTAACAGCAGATTGGCTGGTGAATGACAATTTGCGCTTTGGCTTGATTTACACTTACCGTGAGCAGGAATCCAGCCGCGAATCCTATTACGATGCTAATGGCGATTTTCAGGAGGCGAATCAGATCAACGCGACATCGCCGCAGGAGTATACAGTGACCATGGATTGGTCTCCGGAGTTTGATTACGGCCTGCTGTTACTCCATCTCGATTATATTTACGAGGAAAATATCGAGCCTTCAAATGAAGATCATCAAGATAAGTTCAATAGCGTGAATGGCTACGGCGATGATACCAGTTTGCTAAATGGCCGTTTGGCATGGACAACGCCTAGCGGAAGCTACGAGTTTGCACTTTGGGGTAAAAACTTGCTCGGCAACGAGCGGGTTTCGCAGCCCGGCGGTTTGACCGGTGGCGAGCTGGGTACATACCACGTGGGAATCATTGCACCATTGACCTACGGACTTGATTTGAAGTTTGTATTTTGAGCTTGGCGCAGCGCCTGCTATGAGTCGGGGTAAGCCGGCTTTAAGCAGTTAGCTGCGCGCTGGTTTTTTCCAGCAGCGCCAGCAGTAGCTCCCGGGTAAAAGGCTTAGGTAGCCAGTCATCAAAGCCGGCATCGCCGGCTTCTTTGCGAGCGTCGGTGGTGACATCAGCCGACGCGGCAACGATCATTGGGGTTGCGTCTTGTAAATTTAAACGAATGGCTTTCGCTGCGCTTAAGCCGTCCATGACTGGCATGTGAATATCCAAAAGAATTAAATCAAAACGGGTGTCGTGCGCAGCGTCGACGGCGAGTTGACCGTTGCCGACGATAGTGACGTGCTTATAGCCCAGCTGTTTAAGCATGGCATCAACCACCATTTGATTGGGGATTGAATCTTCGGCGATTAAAATGCGCAGTGATGACTCGCGGTGATGGGTGTGTGGCACTGATGGTCTAATTGATTGCTTATCGAGGGCCTGAAGTTTACGTAATAGCCGATTTGGCGTAAGCACTGCGTTGCTCTGAGGAGAGCGTAGGGTCAATATATTACCGGCATCAGTAATCAGGCTTAGACAGCTGTCGGCGCTTTCAGAATGCTCTGCATGATAGGGAAGTGCCATGCAGTGCGCTAGGGACTTGCTCACTTGTTGGCCGCGTTCATCGAGGTTTATCCCCCGCAGCGTGCTTTTACTGCTTGGTGGGGTGAATGCTACCGTGTTGAGGGGCAGCTGACAGCTAAAGGTTGTGCCCTTGCCCAGGGTGCTGTTGATGCTTATCTCGCCGCCCATTGCGCTGCAAATTTGCTGGCAAATCGCCAGGCCAAGGCCTGTACCGCCATAGCGTCGAGTTGTTGACGTGTCGGCTTGAATGAAGGCATTGAACAAACTGGCGATTCGGTCTTCAGGAATACCGATGCCAGTATCAATAATATCGAGGCTCAATGTACCGTAGTCGTTATTGATTGCCCTCCAGTCGAGAGCAATTGTGATGCCGCCCTGTGCGGTAAATTTCACGGCGTTGCCGAGCAAATTGATTAGCAGCTGCCGCATGCGATGGGGGTCGCCAATGACAACCGGTGGGACACTCGGTGTGCAGTACATGGTTAGATTGAGGTTCTTCTCTTCAACTCGCGCGGCAATGATATCGACCGCTTCCTCGCATAATTCACCAAGATTAAATTCAATTTTCTCAAGTTGAATATCGTCGGAATCTAGCTTGGATAAATCTAACACGTCATTCACGAGGGAAAGTAGCGCTTTGCCGCCGTTACACAGGGTGTCTAAATACCCGCGCTGCTCAGCAGTGAGATCGGTTTCCTGTAATACCGAGCCCATGCCGAGAATAGCATTGAGCGGGGTGCGGATTTCGTGTGACATATTCGCGACAAAGCGGGTTCGCGATTTGGATAACTCTTCAGCGTTTGCTTTAGACTGTAAAATAGCTTGGGTTTGCTGCCAGCGCTCGTCTACATCGAATAGGGCGCCAGTGAGGTGTTGAGTATGACCACTATTGGAATGGCCATTGCTGGAAAGTAGTAATTCTACTCGGCGCCAGTTCTGGTGGCGGTCGCGAAGCCGTAACTCTTGTCGATTCGGTGGTAATCCGGCACAGATATGGTCTCGAGTTTGCTTTAATAGTTCAATATCCTCTGGGTGAATAAAATCATGGAGGTTTTGCGGTGATTCACTGTTAAAAACCGAGCCCGTGAGCGCTTGCCACGCCGGGTTGGCAAAGTGGATTTGTAAGCCTGTGTCACAGTAGAAAATGGGCTCACTGACCGTGTTTAAAATATTCCGATAGTGTTGTTTGCTGTCGCGAAGGGCTTGCTCTGTTTGTTTGCGCTCGGTGATTTCCCGCTCTACGGCAATAAAATTGACCAGTTCACCGTCGTCGTTTAGCACTGGGGAGCAGTCTATTGCCAGCCAGTAGGGTGTGCCATTTTTATTAAAATTAAGAATTTCTACGTTGAATCCTTTACCTTGCGCTAGGCCCTCGCGCATTTGCGCAATCGCACTAGGGTCGGTGTCGGGGCCTTGTAAAAATGATCCGGGTGATTTGCCTCGAACCTCTTGGAGCTTGTAACCGGTGATGGTGGTGAAACTCTCATTTACCCACTCTATGCGACCCTTGGCATCGGAGATGATTACTAGATTGTCGGTTCGGCTGGCGACTAAGGCGAGCTTTCTTGCTTGTTCTCGGCTCTCCTCTAAGGCCCCCATCGCTAAGTGTAATTCCGTGACGTCGTAGAGCGAGCCGTACCAGGTATCGCCGCTACGGCGGGCCCGAAGACTAAAGGTTTTAATGTCGCCAAAGCGACTTGCAATACGCAATTCAGTAACGACTTGATCGCTGTCGTTAAAATTGTCGCTGAGTTCGTTGATATTGTCGCCATTGTCTACGAAGTCAATAAAGCGGCGACCTAGGCATTCCTCTACAGTCCACCCCGTTTTGCGGGTCCACGCGGAGTTAAGTAGGGTTAATGTTCCGCTGATATCACAGCGGAAAACGATTTCTTCAAGTAAATCAGTGAGGGTTTGGAATTCTCGATGCTTGGTGGCGAGCTCTTCAATCATGCGGTGTTGAAGTAAAAGCTCGCGCTCGCTATCAGTGGCGCTCATTTCCCGACCTCTAATTTTATTCATCCTCTCAAGATTGTAGATGAACTGCGGACTTCACCATATAGCGGAAACACGTTTTCACAGTAAAAGTCCTGCTCAAATATCGTTCGACTGGAGGTACAGTCCGATAGAATCGTCACTTTAAAGCCAAGGTCCGCGGCGTGGCGGCCAGTTGAGTCGATGCATATGGAGGTAACGGTTCCGGCTAGCACTAGATGCTCAATGCCCTTTTCGCGTAATAGCGCTTCTAAGTGCGTGTTGGAAAAGGCGTTCAAGCCCCGTTTGCCAGGTATTTCGGTGATGATGTCTTCGTAGGCCTTGAACTCCGGTATTGTTTGAGAACCAAATTGACCAGCCTTGAATGCACCTACGTCTTTGATGGTGCGGAGAATGCCGACGGGGTCATCGAGTTCGTTATAGCCGTCAGTAAACAGTATCGGCGTCGACACGATAAGGTCAAACACCTGTGATGCATCTTCCAGCAGCCCTAAGGTATTTTGCAGCACGCCACTGACTCGAGAAGATTCTTCTATGACTGAATGCAGAATACCGTCTTTGGCAAAGTAATCGTTTTGAAAACCAATAAGCAGTAATGCTGTGTTTGTTGGTGTTGGCATGGTCGACCCCTTAAAGTTAATGCTGGATATCGTAAAGGCGATGTTTCGCGACTTGCATATGTAAAAGCAACTTGCATTCCAGTTGGGGTTAAATTTCTAAATTGTTGATTTTTAGGTATTTATTTCTATTTTTCGAGTTGGTTACGGGCACTCGGCATTTACAGTTTTGCAATTTGCTTTTTAAAGTGCGTTGCTGGATGAGATGATTTGGCAAATTGCCAATTTGCGGCGGTGGGGAGATGACGCCTGAGGCTGAATCCTTTATTGTACGCCCCTTTATATTTGTGAGAGCACCGAGCAATGGATACCTTCGCTGAAATACGGCCCTACCACGACGACGAAGTGGCGCCGGTATTGGCAAAGCTATTGGTTGACCCCGAAATGCTCAATATTATCGCTAGCTTGCGTTTGCCACGTTTAAACAAGGCGGCGCCTTGGCTGGTTAGGCCGTTTTTGCGATGGTATTTAGCCCGCGAAACTAAAGGCGTCAGCAATGTCGCCGGCTTTCAGTGGGTCGTCAAAGGCTATATGGATGCCATGATCGAGGGCAGTACCACGAGCTTCCAGGTTTCTGGCCTAGAGCACCTTGATTCTAATCAGGCTTATTTATATATCAGTAATCACCGAGATATCGCGCTCGATCCCGCGTTTGTTAATTACGCGCTATACCATCATGAGCGGGATACCGTCCGAATCGCCATTGGCGATAATTTGCTCTCCAAGCCCTTTGCTGCCGATTTAATGCGTTTGAATAAGAGTTTTATTGTGCGTCGTTCGGCCCGTGGGCCTCGGCAGATGCTGGCGGCTTTTCGGCAGTTGGCGAGTTATATCCGCTTTTCGTTATTGGAAGAGCACAGTTCAATTTGGATTGCCCAGCGTGAAGGTCGCGCCAAAGACGGTAATGACGCCACCGAAGCGGCGGTTATTAAAATGATTGGTATGGCGCAGAATAAACCCGATGAAAGTTTTTCTGACTATGTGAACAAACTCAATATTGTGCCGGTTTCGATCTCTTATGAATGGGACCCGCTCGATGCTGCTAAGGCCCAAGAATTGGTCCATATCGCCCGCGATGGTGCTTACCAAAAAGCCGAGCATGAGGATTTAAAGAGCATAGCTGTCGGGATTGTTGGGGATAAGGGTAATGTCCATGTCGCCTTTGGCGCGCCGCTAAAGGGTGAATTTAGTGACGCCGCTGCAGTTGCGGCGACGCTGGATGAGATTATTATTGGTCAATATCGCCTTCATCCTAGCAATATTATCGCCTATCAGCGTATTTATCAGGACGACAATTGGCAGCGTCTTTCGCAAGTGCCGGAATTAAAGGAGGCTGATCATGCGGCCTTTGAAAAGCGGTTCGGCCAAATGCCCGTAGAGTATCGCGAAAAGGCGATGCAAATTTACGCGAATCCAGTGAAAAACCAATTGCGTAGCGCGGATCTGCGGATTGTTGAAGAGGCGGAATAGGTGCTCACCGATGAGCTAAAAAAGACTATTCAAGATGCCTACCGTCAGTTTCTTGATGTAAAGCAACTTAAGGCTCGTTACGGTCAGCGCTTAATGATCGCTCATATCGCGCGTACCTTGGGCGGGATTAAACGCAATCAAGAGCAGCAGCGCGGTGGCGGTGACCATCTCTGCGTCATTGAGGCGGGTACCGGTACCGGAAAAACTCTCGCCTATGCGCTGGCCGCCGTGCCCATTGCTAAAGCTTGTGATAAAACGCTGGTTATCTCCACGGCGACAGTGGCCCTGCAGGAACAAATTATCTATCGGGATTTACCCGATGTGCTCGTTAATAGTGGGCTGCACTTCTCAATTAGTTTGTCTAAGGGCCGCCGCCGCTATATTTGTTTATCGAAGCTTGATCAGCTGCTGTCCGGCGCCGATGCCAAAGTATTACCTCTGTATATAGACGAACACATGGCAGCGCCAGACGCTGAGAGCCTAGCGCTGTATACCGATTTTGCCAAGCAGATGGGCACAGGCAAGTGGGCCGGTGATCGCGATGATTGGAAGACGGTTATTGCCGACGACAAGTGGGCGCGGGTCACCACTGACCACGCCCAGTGCACTGGGCGGCGCTGTAGCCATGTGAAGCAATGCAGCTTCTTTAAAGCGCGGGAGTCCTTAACTCAGGCAGATGTAATTGTTGCCAATCACGATCTGGTGCTCGCCGACCTTGCGCTCGGTGGCGGCGCGATACTGCCGCCGCCGGAAGAATGTATTTACGTTTTTGACGAAGCCCACCATCTGCCAGACAAAGTGATTAATCACTTCAGCGCCAACTTCCGGCTGGCGGCCACCGAGCGCTGGATCGAGCAGATTGAACGGGCGCTCAGCGCCATGATTGCACTACCCGCTATGGATAATAGTATTCGCGGTGAGCTGGAGAGCTTGCTGAGCCAGCTAATCGCAGTGCGGCGAGGCCTTATACCTCTGAGGCCAGTGTTGGAAGAGTTGCTTGATGGTGCGCAGGAGCGACAGGGCGTGAAAAGCTTACGCTTTGCAGACGGCATTGTTCCGGCCGTGCTGACCGAGCACGCCAAAAGCTTATTAGCGGGTTTCAGCGAAGTGATTAAGCACGCTGAAAAAATTATCGATAGCCTGCAAGACGGCATGGACAACAATGAGCTGAGCGGGAATCGCGAAGCCAATGAGCAGTGGTTAACCACGGTGTCGATGGCGCGCTTTCGGGCCGAATCGGCTGCGGCCCTGTGGCGATCCTATGCCAGCGACGCGACCAAGGAAAAACCGCCCAATGCACGCTGGCTCGCGCTGGTAGAGACAGGCCAGGGGCTCTTTGATGTTGAGTTAAATGCCAGCCCTATTTTGGCGGCGAATGCGCTAAAGTCGGCATTGTGGTCGCGCTGCTACGGCGCGGTGTTGACCTCGGCTACATTGACCGCGCTAGGCAGCTTTGACCGCTTTAGTATGCGCGCAGGCCTAGATACCGACGCGAGCTTCGAAGTGGTGCCCAGCCCCTTTCGGCACGCCGAGGCGGCAGAGTTGTATATCCCCGCCATGGATTGCGATGCCGGTAATGCCGAGGCCCATACTGCAGCGATTATCGAGATGCTGCCGAGCTTATTGGATGAGGACGCGGGAAGCTTAGTGCTGTTCTCTTCTCGCAAGCAATTGCGCGCGGTGCGAGAAGGATTGTCGACCGATTGGCAGGGCCGTATTCTCGCGCAGGACGATTTACCTAAACACGAAATCCTCACCCGCCATCGCCAGTGTCTCGATGATGGCAAGGGCAGCGTGATCTTTGGTTTAGCGAGTTTTGCCGAGGGCGTCGATTTGCCCGGTAAATATTGCACGCATGTGGTGATCGCGAAAATTCCCTTCGCGGTGCCAGAAGACCCAGTTGAAGAGGCTTTGGCTGAATGGATAAGTCGCAACAAGGGGAATCCCTTTATGGATATTACGGTACCTGATGCCGCGGTGCGCTTAATTCAGGCCAGCGGCCGCTTATTGCGTAATGAGGCGGATGAAGGGCGGATCACTATTCTCGATCGGCGGATGGTAAGTCGTCATTACGGCCGTAAAATGCTGGCGTCAATGCCACCCTACCGACAAAACATCGAGTAGCTGGTGATGAGTCATTACCATGATGTGACGGCGGTGTTAATCGATATTGAGGCCTTCATGAGGCAGATTGGCTGCTGGGACCCAGTGGCGCCAGCGCCAGAGGCCCTGCGCAGCGAACAGCCTTTCTCAGTAGATACCTTGAATTTCGCTCAGTGGTTGCAGTTTGTATTTATCCCCAAAATGCATTTTTTAGTGGAGCAGAGGGTGGGGCTGCCTACGGCATGCGGTATTGCGCCGATGGCGGAGGAGTATTTCCGCGGTCAGCAGTTACCTGTAACTGGGCTGCTGACCGTATTGAAGGAGATGGATCGCTTGCTCGGTGGCAAGGCTTAATTATTATTCTCTTCAGCCGCCATTACCATGCGCACAAGGTGTGCAAGTGAGCGTACGCCCATTTTTTCCATTACCCGGGCGCGGTGAATCTCTACTGTACGCTGACTGATATCGAGATCGTAGGCGATGACTTTATTTGCCTTGCCCTCGATCATCAACTCCATAACCTGGGTTTCGCGGGGGGTTAAATCGCTCAACTTGGCGCGGATTTTGTGTTTTTCCTCAAGATCGGCGCGATTTTCAATGTCGGCGGTAATCGCCTGCTGAATCTTGCCGAGCAGCTCTTCTTCGCGGTAGGGCTTCTGCACAAAATCGACTGCGCCGCGCTGCATTGCATCGACGGCCATGGGTACATCACCATGGCCCGTAACGAAAATAATGGGCAATATCGAGTTGCGAGTATTGAGCTGGCGCTGTAACTCCATGCCATTCATACCCGGCATGCGTATATCCAGCACCATACAGCCGGCCATTTCATCACTGTAATCTTCTAGAAATGCGTCGGCTCGAGAATAGCTGGCCACCTTGTGACCGACCGATTCCAGCACCATTTGTAGTGAATCTCTTACCGCGTCATCATCTTCAACGAGGTACACCGTGGCTTCTACTGTCATTATTACGTCCTTGCGGTTACCGTTTTATCGTATGCTTAGGCTACCATGAAATCCTAAGCTATTGGTGGGCTTAATTAATGTATTCATGTTTTCGGTGAATGATACTGGCGATCAGCCCTAAGACTGGATAAGCTTTCGCCTCATTACCTCGCAAGGCAAACTCGCGCTTGCTATACAACAACAAGGGTTGCGCATGCGAACTAAGCGCAGTTTAGTACAGATATATCTCCTTAGCCTAGTCGCATTGTCAGCGATTCCTTTGGCGATACTCGGCTATATCTGGATCGCGAAGGAATACGAGCGCTACACCTTACAAAGTGTGGCGTGGCGGGATACCTATATAGAGTCTCGTCGCGAGCTTTTGCGCCGGGAAGTTGATAAGGCCATGGAGTATCTCGAGTTTAAGCGTACCCAGCTTAATCGGCAGCTCTACAACGACTTACGGCAACAGGTGGCCGTGGGGCTGTCCTTGATCGAAACCACCCGCAAAGAATTTGTCGGCGAAAGTCGTGCACAGCAGCTCACTCGGCTACGGACAACTATGAGTTCGCTGAGCTTTCTCGATAACAAGGGCTTTTTCTTCTTGTTTGACGGCACTGGCAAGCCACTGCTGGCGCCAATGTATCCTCGCGGCAATCAGCGAATATCAGACCGCGATGCACTAAGCGCATTTTCCAGCCAGATTCGCGACTCGATTAAAGAAAAAAACTACGATTTTTTAGAGTACCGCTTTACCGACACTAAAAACCGGGCGACCGAGCGGAATTTTAGCTTCGTATACTACTATAAGCCCCTCGATCTCTATATGGGTGCGAGTGTCTACTTGCGCGACGAAGTGGGGCGGCTAAAACGTGAGGTGGTTGAGCGCATTGCGGCGGTGCCGATCGACCCAGATAACTCGATTATGTTCGTGGTCGACAGTGACGGTCGCCAGTTGGTCAATGCTTACGATCCTGCCAGTGTCGGCGCTTTAATGCCGAACATAGTGCAAAAAAGTACCCAAGTCAGTGGCGGCGAAAATAGCTTATTTACCGAATTGAATTGGCTTGATCAAAATGGCGAAAACAAACCGGTTATTTCCTATATTCGGCGCTTTGAGCCCTGGGGCTGGACCTTGGGGTCCGGGGTGTTTCTCGATGAGCTGAATGTTAAGTTGGCGGAAGAGCACGCTGCACTGCAGCTCCGGGTGCGTGAGCACGTGCGCTTCATTGTTATTATTGCATTTGCACTGATGGTGTTCTCGACTTTAACCGCGCGCTGGTTGGCGCGCCGGAGTGAGTCGGGCTTTACGATTTTCCAGCAATTCTTTGCCGATGCGAGTAAGCGTTCGACCGCGATTGACGTCAATCGTCTGCCTTTTGCCGAATTTCAAAAGCTGGCAGAAGAAGCTAATTTTATGGTGGAAAAGCGCACTCAAACCGAGCGCGCTTTAAAGCTCAGCGAGCGCCGTTTTCAACTAGCGCTTGATGCAGCGCAAAACCACCTTTGGGATTTAGACTTACAGACTGGCTTGGTGACAGTTGGCGAGAGCTTTTTCCGTATGCTTGGCTACGATGTGCCAGCCAAGCCATACCCAGTGGGCGCCTTTAAAAATATTGCCAACGAAGATGATATGCAAATTATCGCCTCCGCGGTGGACAGCTGGCTGGGCTTGGCGACTGGCAATAGCGTTGAATTTCGAGTGAAAGATCGCGCGGGCAATGACCACTGGATATACAGCCGTGGCGATGTGGTGGAAAACGACGCGAGCGACAAACCTATCCGCGCCATGGGCATTATGACCGATGTCACCGACCGCAAGCGCATTGAGCAGGAACTGGTCAATGCGCGTATTGCCGCAGAGGACGCTTTGCACGCGAAGAGTCAGTTTTTGTCGAGCGTTAGTCATGAGTTGCGCACACCGTTAAATGGAGTTTTGGGTTATGCGCAATTGCTACAGCGCGACGCCGGTGTGCCCAGCGGCAGTCAAGAATATTTGCGGGCGATAGAGAGTTGCGGCAAACATTTGTTGACATTGATTAACGATGTGTTGGATCTCGCTAAAATCGAAAGTGGCAATATCGACATTGTTTATCGAGCGAATGACCTGAGTGAAATCGTATCGAGCGTCAGCGATATTGTGGGGCATCGCGCCAAGTCTAAGGGCTTGGAGTTCATTGTGAATGTCGCCCCCGACGTGCCCCAGCAGGTCCAGGCTGATGAGGTTAAGCTGCGTCAGGTCCTGGTTAATCTTCTCGATAATGCCGTTAAATTTACCGCTAAGGGCACGGTCGAGCTAAAACTTAATGTTGATGCTGAGCGTAGCCAGCTGCTGTTCTCTGTGCGCGACAGCGGCATGGGTATACCGGATGAAAAACTACGGGATGTGTTTGAACCCTTCCGGCAAGTGAACCCGCAAGATGGTAAAGGTACGGGCTTGGGTTTGGCTATTTGTCGCCGCCTCGTAGAGGCGATGGGTGGCAGCTTAAATTTGAGTAGTGAGTACGGACGGGGTAGCTGTTTCTATTTTGATATACCACTGCTCGCGGTAACTGACCTCGTTAGCGCTGACGATTTGGTGGATGCCGCTGAGACGCCGGTACCGGATCTGTTGATGAAGGTGGCTAAGAATCCGGCGATTATTGTCGCAGACGATGTCGCGGTGAACCGCCATGTTTTACTGGGTATGTTGGAAGATGTCAGCGACGATATTCGTGAGGCAGCAAATGGCCTCGAGGTGATCGAACACTTAAAGGAGCGCAGTGCTCGATTGGTGTTAATGGATCTGCGGATGCCGGAAATGGACGGCATGGAGGCAACGCGGATTATTAAACAAGAGCTTAGAATGACCGATGTGGCCATTATTATGGCGTCGGCAACCACCGATGAAGACATGATGGCTGAGGCTGTTGAAGTGGGCTGCGATGGTTTCTTGCCCAAGCCTATAGGCATGGACGATTTAATGAAAGTCATCGCTAGCACCTGTGGCGGTGACGAGCTTGCCGAAGAGCCGGCTCCTGCTGAGGTGATTGCCGCCCCGGTAGCAAGCCAGCGTTCTAGTGTGGTTTTGCCGTCAGATCGAGATTTGCAGGAACTGCTCATGGCGGTGGATTTGGGGGATGTGACGGGAACGCGGGAATTGCTAGGGCATCTGCGGCGCACTAAACCAGAATGCAGTGGTTTTGTCGAAGAAGCCGAAGAGTTTTTAAATGAATTTGATTTCGATAATTTGGCGCGTTTGCTTCGCCAAGCATCTGGCGAGGCAAGTCTGAATGACGCGTGAGCTGAGCGGTGAGCAAATTCTGTTAGTCGATGATAATCCGACGAACTTACAGGTATTATTTAAAACCTTAGAGGGTAGCGGATACCGCCTGCTGGCGGCGAGAGATGGCGAGTCAGCACTGTATACTGCCAAACGCGCGCACCCGGCCTTGATCTTGTTAGATGTGATGATGCCAGGCATGGATGGATTTGAAGTCTGTGAGCGCCTCAAGGCTGATCCCGATACCGCTGATATAGCCATTATCTTTTTGTCAGCACTGACCGATAGCCAGTCTAAGGTTCATGGTTTGGCCATTGGTGGCGTAGACTATATCGCCAAACCCTTTCAGACCGATGAAGTTTTAGCGCGGGTTCGCACTCACGTTAAAATTCAGCGCCTAGAGCGCGCGCTAGCCCGACGCAACAGCGAGCTTGAAGACGAAAACCAACGAATTTTGAATGCCGTTGAAGAGGGTATTTTTGGCTTGGATGTTCAGGGCCGTGTGACCTCTATGAATGCGCGCGCGGCAGCGCTAACGGGGTGTGGGGTTGCTGATACGGTAGGTGAATTGTTTGCGCAGCTAAAGCTCTTTCCAGACGATGTGGGCTTGAATCAGGCTTTAACCCTGCTTTGTGAGGGTGGCGTGAGTTTGCGTAAAGAGAGCGCAAAATTAACCTCGCGCAGTGGCGATATTGTCTCTGTCGCCCTCAGCGGTTCGCCGCGTAATGAAGGTGGGGCAGTGCTGGTATTACGTGATATCAGTGAGTGGCTGGCCAGTCAGGCTGCGCTGGACTCGGCGCGCGGTGAATTAGATAGTCAGCGCCAACATCTCGCTCATATTGAGCGCCTGAGTACCGGCGGTGAGATGGCGGCGGGTATTGCCCACGAAGTGAATCAACCGCTGACGGCGGTAACAAATTATGCGCGGGTCGCGCAGCGGCTAATAGCGGATATTCCCGAAGACAAGCGGGAAAAAATGAACGATGTGCTGGGCAAAATTGCGATTCAAGCTGAGCGGGCTGCGGCCGTTATTCAGCGTATGCGCAGCTATGTTAAGAAGCCGACAGGTGGTCGTGAAGTCTTGGCGCTGAACGATGTTTTGGCGGATGTGTTGGCGCTGGCTGAAGTTGACTCCCGAGTGAACGCAATCCCCGTGGTTTTACATGGCGCGGAAAATTTGCCCAATATTGATGTCGATGAGGTGCAGCTACAGCAGGTGGCTTTAAACTTGATTCGCAATGCCATGGAATCCACCGCCAATGCCGGTAATGAGAATCCCGTTGAAGTGACCACTTATATGCACGAAGGCATGGTGTGTTTTAGCGTTAAAGATCGCGGCGCCGGATTGGCGCCGGAAATCGAAGCGCAACTCTTTAGCCCTTTTGTCACGTCTAAAGAGGGTGGTATGGGTATTGGCTTGTCGGTTTGTCAGTCTATTATGCAAGCCCACGGTGGTGATATACGCCATGAGCACAATCCCGATGGCGGTGCAATTTTCCGCTGTGAATTTCCAGCCCTCCAGTGAGGCCAAATTTTTGCAAGCGATCTTAAAGTGAGTTCTTTGAGTCGGGATTTATTGCGGCGGCCCAGTGAGGAGCGCAGTCAGCGCACGGTCAATATTGGCGGTGAAACGCTAAATGTCACCTTAATTCGCAGTCGGCGTCGGCGCCGGAAAATGAGCTTGCAGCTTGATAGCGAGGGCGGCTTGGTAGTGCGCGTGCCCTTTGCCGCGCGGCGGCTAGAAATAGATGGTTTGATATTCCGAAATAGCGACTGGGTTGTGGCGCGGCGTCGCGAGCTACGGCAGCAGCCGCGCCACACGGGATTTCGCTTTGTTGATGGTGAATCTCATTTATTTATGGGCCAAGGCTATGCTTTGCGCAGCGGCGCCGATAGTCCCGAGAAAGTGAGCCTCAGCGATGATGAGCTGCGGGTTCAAGCTGAATCAAGTGATGCTATTAGACGGTTATTGCAAAAGTGGTACTGCCAGCAAGCGCAGCGTTATTTTCAGCAGCGACTTAGCTATTTCGCCACCCAATTGCCCTGGGTAGAAACTGTGCCGGAATTGCGCTTAAGGCGCATGCGCTCACGCTGGGGGAGTTGCTCAAGTACGGGGCGGCTATGTCTGAATACCCATTTAATTAAAGCGAGTGCAGCCTGCATTGACTATGTGATTGTGCATGAGCTTTGTCATTTACGGGAATTTAATCACAGCCCGCAGTTTTACGCTTTAATGGATGTGGCTATGCCCAGCTGGCGGGAGCATAAGGCTGAGCTGGAAACCTGCGGTGCCATGCTTATTCAGGAATAAACATTGTGTTACCGGTTTTTTGTTTGTTCTGTGTAATTTGCGGTGGCGACAAATAAAAATAAGCTACTGCTAATGACCGCGTTGACACTGTCTTTATAGCCGGTCAGCGCCCAGCGCCGAGCAATTTGAATGACTGCGCCAACAAGGCCTGCATAGATAATATCTTGATCGGGCATCTCAACAATATCGGCCAAACCCAGCGAGCTGGCGAGAGAGCGAATTAACACCGCAAACTCTTCCATTGCCTCATAGTAGAGCCTGTCAATGGTGTCGCTGACGCCGAGAATTTCAAACAATAATAAACGGGCCACCGCTGGGTTTTGATGCAATGTATCAAAAAAAGCGTGTAGGCCTGCTTGGGCGAAGGCTTGGCTATTGCGTTCAGCGTGGTTAAACGCGGCTAGCATGGTTTTTTTTAAGTAGTTCGTTTGCGCTTGGTAAACCTCCGCTAAGAGCGCTTCTTTATTGGCAAAAGACTCGTAGAAGTAGCGCTCGGTGAGTCCTGCTGCCGCGCAAATACTGCGCACACTACAGGCTTGGTAGCCTACTTCACCAATCGTAGAGAGACCGGCGTCTAGGAGCTGTTGACGGCGTTCCGCGCGGCGTTGGTCGCCACTGGCACCACGGTAGCGGCGGGGTTTAGGTGTGCTCTTAGTCATGAA
>NZ_JBFJWS010000020.1:0-32342 GCF_041623545.1 Zhongshania sp.
ACCCCACGGCGACTAGCCATGACGTCTTTTAACGGTGTCGCCACGGTGGAGAAACCGGGGTCATATTTAAAATCATTAAATATGCGTGAATTCAGTTCGTTTACCGCCGCCAAAAATGGACGCTCTGGGCTGAAAATGTCCGCGGCAAAGGTCTTTAGCTCCTCTGTGACCCCAATCATCGGAGAGTCGAAGCAAAACTCTGAGGCCTTTACGTCCTCAGTGCTACTGCCATTGAGGAGCGCCGCACGGACTTCTGCGCAGGTGATACCGCCGCTTAGCAAACGAGGTTCTGAGGGCGCAATTTCCACTTCACTATCGACAATAACTTCGAGCTTTCGGTGAGGCTTTTCGACGGTGAAATGGCACACCACATTGCCAAAATAATCGACCCGTTTAATTTTACTGGTCGGCGTTGGCACAATACGAATATCACTAAAATTTATCCGCTGACCATTACACTCACGGGGAATGAGATAAGCGACGTTATAGCCCTGGTTCACTTGATCTGCGTATTCATAGCGCGTCGAATGCTTGACTCGGTATTTCATGTTTCGTCCCTGCCGCTCATTTCAACCGGTTGCGGCCCAGCCGCGTGATCGAAATAACGATCTGCCAAAGCCTGGGAAGCAGCCTTTAAATCACTGTCTAGCTGGCTGAGCATTTCACCCAATTTCAAGTGCTCGCCGCTCGCCTCATCCCTTGCCGCCAGCTCATCCAAGCGCGACATTAGCAAGGTATTGCTCGCTCGCAAAATACACCGCATGTCTTCTGTTAGTTGAATGCCTTTGTTCTGGCCTAGGACTTCATCTAGATGACTGCGCAGGCTCTCTAACTGAAACATCACTGAACGCGGATTTTCACGATCAAATAGCAATAACTCCATGCCCTTATCTAGGCGATAGCCACTGCGATAATAGCGCTTGTAGACAATTCGTGACTCTAAGCTTGCCAGCACAGGTTTAAGCAATGGCACATTCTGGCCATCACCCACCTTCACCACTAACATTCGCGTAAGCAGTTCGACTGTTTTTTGAGCACGCTCTAGGCGTCGCCCCATTTCCATGAAGCGCCAGGCTCGCCCCCTTACCATGCTCTCCTGACTGAGACCGGATAAGGCCAACAAACTGGTAATCAAGGGATCAAGTAATTCGTCTGGCGCAGCCTGCAAACTGCTCTTTAAGTTTTTATTCAGAAATTCCATGCCGTCACGAATATCGTTCACCAAGCGCAACATATCATTCGACAGCAATTCTTTAACGCCATCGGCCGAATGCAAAATTGCCTCCAAACAATGGGCAATACTGCCGGGGCGCGAGCGATTAGACACAATATCCAGCAGTTCATGTTCCGGCGCATTAAAATCAGCCGTTTTCGCGGTAAAGCCGGGGTAAGTTCCCGTTACATGGGTCACCGAACACAGCAGTACTCGGCGGCTTTCTGGTGACAAAGGCTCAATACTATTTAATTCTTCAAATACTGTCCGCACCAAACGCAAGCCCGATTCGGCCCGTTCAGCATAACGGCCAAACCAAAATAAATTATCAATTACGCGGCTAGGCAAACTGAAATTGCGATCAAGTGCCTGAGACTGCCGAGCCAGTTTCTCTGGTTCAAAAACACTATCTTCGACTTCCGGCTCAGAGGCGAGTATCCACGTATCTTTACTGCCGCCGCCATACTGACTCGCGATATGCTGGGTATCGGTGTGCGTGCCAATCTGGGTAAGCCCGCCGGGCATCACCGAGTAGGAGCTTCCGCTGGCTACCGTAAAACTCCGCAATACCAAGGGCCGACTACTGAACACCTTGCCATCAAGCGCAGGTGTCTGCGACGGTCGGACCGCACTTTGTGCGACATAATCAACTGGATTCGCTAGAACTTTGGCGAGTAAGCTGACGCGCTCCTCTGGGTTTAGCTCGGCGACAAACACACTGTGTCGGCCCGGCGCCCGGCAGGTATGACGAATTAATAGATCATCAAAATGGGCTTTAACATACTCTAAATCAGCTGCGTCACCGCACCACCACGTGGGCACTGAGTTTAAGCGCAGGTCACGGCCCAAAAAGTGGCGGGCAATGGCAGGCATATACTTGGCCAATACCGGGTTCTCTAAAATCCCACTGCCAAGCGGATTCGCAATCACCACGCCGCCGGCGCGCACTACTTCGGTTAATCCAGGAATCCCCTGACCAAAACTTTGCCGAGAAACAACGGGGTCGGCAACGCTGTCGTCAATACGGCGCAAAACGACGTCTACTCGTCGCAAGCCGTCCAAGGATTTCAGCCACAACCCGCCTTTGCGCACCGTTAAATCGCGGCTCTGAACTAGAGGGTAGCCCAAATAGTTTGCCAAATAGGCGTCTTCAAAAGAGTTCTCTTTAAACGCACCCTGGGTTAAATACACTACCAGCGGCGCGTCTTTGGTCTGACTCAACTCCGCCAGTTTACGCCGCCACTGCAAAAAGAAATTAGATAAGCGATGGACATGGGCGTCGCGGAACAAGCTCGGCATTACCCGGCGCAACACCGTGCGGTTTTCCAGCGCATAGCCCGTTCCCGATGGCGCTTGGGTGCGATCGCCAATAACAAGCCACTCACCCGTTGCCGAACGCACCAAATCTGAGGCATGAAAAATAAGCTGGTGTTCACCGGGCAAACGAATGCCATCGCAGGCGCGTAGAAACCCTGGGTGACTGTATAAAACCGCCGGGGGAATAACCTTATTGAGTATGAGGCTGCGCTCGCCGTATAAATCGCTGAGTATTAAATTCAGCAATTCGGCGCGCTCGCGCAGGGCGTTTTCAACGCCTTCCCACTCCTGACTGGAGAGGATTAAGGGCAGTAAATCGAGGTTCCAAGTGTGGCTGACATTGAGCTGACCACCGGGACTGTAGCTAGCCCCGTCATCGCGCAGAATACGTTTGGCAGTGCGCTGGCGCTCGAGTAAGGCGTCAACCCCCATGGCATTCATTACCCGCATGGGATAATGCCAATGTTCACGAATTTGACCGTCCTGGTCCACGACCTCGTCGTATTGGTCGTGCTGGGGTGTGTATACAAAACGGTCAGTTAACATGGATGCGATGCCAAAGTACTAGATCAATAAAAGGGATTCCCCAGGAACTGGGAACACCGCCACCCCGCTGTTTAGAGCTTATATTTTACTTGGTAACCGAAATCACCCACAAAATGGCAGTTTTGCCGCCACAAGCAAAAGCTGGGAGGGAAAGATACCGTATGTACCCGAACCGAGCAAACAGCCAGCCCTCCGGCATCCCCCTAACACCGCTTAGAGTCAGAATTAGCTAGGTTGAAACCAGCTCTCCTGAATCGCAGAGTGCACAACAATAGAACTCTTTTCCAAAGCCGTCAGGTAGGCGGGAAAGCCCTTAGAGACATCATTATAGTCGCTACCCTTTGCCACCGTATCTACTAATTTTGTCAGTTCAACAATTACTGTCTCATTGCCTGGCAGCAATTCAGCCGATTCGCGCATTCTCAGCAGCCCACAGGCAACTGAGCGAGGAAATAAGGTATCCTCCAATAAAAAGCGTGCTGCGTCATCGCCGTTTACCGCCACTTTCATGGTGCGCCGGTAGGGCATAGTCGCATTTAAGGTACCCAATACACTACCCCAGACCACGTCCAATACATGATTGGTGTCGTTTTCAATGAAATCGCTAGACATACTGGCGCCGGCTTCCAGTATTCTTAAGGTCATATCAGCCCGCTCTAAGCTGCGCCCAAGATTTAAAAAATGCCATGCCGCGTCTCGGCGCATGGTATCGGCGATGAGGCCATTAATTTGCTGGCAGGTTTTAACAATTTGCCCCAAAAACTCATGGCGGTATCGTCGTCCCAGACCTTGGGCCATGTTTTCGTTTACATAAATTTGGAACTCATTAATCAACTCCCAACTCTCTGGTGGCAACATATCCCGGGTCGTACGAATATTTTCCCTTACCATGCGCAGCGATGATGCCAACGAGCTCGGGTTGCTAAGATCCTCCAGCAAGAACTTTATGACCCGTTTCTCGTCCTGCACGCTAAACCGCCGGTTATATTCAGCGTGGCTGCCACTAGCAATAACCAAGTTATGCCAGCTAATACCCGTATTCGGCGGTAAATCAAAGAGCAGACCGGTATACACCTGAATGAGGCGCGCCATACTCTCGACTCGCTCAATATAGCGGCCAAACCAATAGACCCGCTCGGCAACACGCGACAGCATCATGATTTCACCTCCCGCTCCGCCACAATCCACGTATCTTTACTTCCACCACCTTGGGAGGAGTTGACGACCAAAGAACCTTTTACTAATGCAACTCGGGTGAGCCCTCCCGTCGTCACATCGAGATCTTTGCCCTGCAAGGTAAAGGGGCGCAAATCTAGGTGGCGCGGCTCCGCTTCACCGGGTCCAGTCAGAACCGGTGCCGTGGATAATCTTAGCGTAGGTTGAGCGATGTAATTGCGAGGATTTTCCACCACCAATTTACGAAACTCCGCATGGTCTTTTTTGGTGGCGTGTGGCCCCACCATCATGCCGTAGCCGCCAGACTCATTCGCCGGCTTCACCACGAGCTTTTCAATATTCGCCAAAACATATTTTAGTTGTTCCGGGTCGTCGCACAGATAGGTTTCGACATTGGGTAAAATTGCCTCCTCGCCCAGATAATATTCAATCATCTTCGGCACGTAGGCATAGACCACCTTATCGTCGGCAACCCCGGCGCCCGGTGCATTCACCAGAGCCACGTTCCCCGCGCGCCAGGCCCGCATTAACCCAGCCACACCTAATATGGAATCCGGATGAAACACTTCGGGGTCTAAAAATAAATCGTCAATACGCCGATAAATGACGTCGACCCGCTCTAGGCCAGAAATCGCCTTCATGTAAACGCAGTCATCGTCATCCACGAATAGGTCGCTGCCTTCAACAAGCTCGACACCGAGCTGCTGGGCTAAATACGCGTGTTCAAAATAGGCGGAGTTGTAAATACCCGGTGTGAGAATCACGATTTCCGGCTGTCGCACCCGCCGCGGCGACACCGAGGCCAACATATTGAAAAGTTTAGTCGGATAATCGTCGACCGGGAGGATATCATTGGCCTCGAAAAATTCGGGCAGCACACGCTTACTAACTTCGCGGTTTTCCAGCATATAGGCCACCCCGGAAGGCACCCGCAGATTATCCTCTAAAACATAGAACTTACCGTCGGCATCACGCACTAAATCGCAGCCACAAATATGCGCCCAGACCCCTTTCGGTGGGTTAATGCCAACACATTCCGGACGGAAGTTTTTCGAGTCTTTAATCAGGTAGGCAGGCAGCACGCCATCCTTAAAAATCCGCTGTTTGTGGTAGACATCGTTAATAAACATATTGAGGGCTTTGACGCGCTGCTTAAGCCCTCTTGCGGTGTGCTCCCACTCTTCGGCGCTAATTACGCGCGGAATCAAGTCAAAGGGCCAGGTGCGATCGATATTTTCGCCGTCGGAGTAAACGGTAAAACTTACCCCCATATCACGGACCGTGCTCTCGGCCGCGACTCGACGGCTCTCTAGATCTTCACAACTTAGATCACCAAGGAGTTTCACTATTTTCCGGCTAGCCGAGCGCGCTTTGCCCTTGCTGGTAATCATTTCGTCAAAAAAATCTTTTGACGGATACCGACTCCAGTCTATACCGTCAGATTCTTCCTGTTTCTTATCTATCATGCGTGTCGTATCCAATACATTGTTACACGTAGCCACTAACAAAAGCGCGCCATCATGGTGCGATCACAGTGACTGCAGGGCCACACCCAAGAGCAAAAACCATCCAATTTCTTGGCATTTCTCTACTCATTTACACTTTAGCTTGCAATAGCTAAGCCAAGTCGCAGGACGACAAGGAGGATTGCTCGACACCTCCAGCATACCAACTTATTAGCAAATTAATGCCCTTTTAGCCGCACTATTGCAATCTATCGACCAAAAAAAACCCTCGCCACTAAGTGAAGAAGGTTTCTCGAGTTTCGCCACTATTTAGCCAGCATTTTTATCCGCACTTATAACAACAATCGCCGAATGTCCGCCAGCACAGTCCCCATAAAGGTAAAAAACTGGCCAGCGTCAACGCCATTGATTGCGCGGTGATCGTAAGACAGTGACACCGGCAGCATTTTCTTAGGCACAAACTCACTGCCATTCCACACAGGCTTAATTGCCAACTTGGATACGCCCATAATGGCCACTTCTGGCGCGTTAATAATCGGTGTAAACCCTGTGCCACCGATATTGCCAAGGCTCGAAATAGTAAAGCAGCCGCCCTGCATATCAGCGGGTTTCAACTTGCGATCCTTGGCTTTTTGCGCCAATTCAGCGGTTTCTGCCGCCAGCTCCCACAGTGATTTTTTATCCACATCGCGGATCACCGGCACCACTAAGCCGGCAGGGGTATCGACTGCAATACCAATATGAATGTATTTCTTGTACACCATATTCTCGCCGTCAGCGCTAAGCGAAGCATTAAACTTCGGATGCGCTTGCAATGCCGCCGCGGCGGCTTTAAGCAAAAACGGCAGTGGCGTCAATTTCACCCCACGCTGCTCAGCTTCACGCTTTAAGCCAGCACGAAAATCTTCCAGCTCACTAATGTCCACCTCGTCGAACTGCGTTACATGCGGCAGATTAACCCAGCTGCGGTGCATATTTGCTGCAGTGAGCTTGTGCAATTTACTCAATGGCTGGGTATCGATCTCACCAAACTGGCTAAAATCAACCTCAGGGATCGATGGCAATCCAGCGCCGGACGAGACCCCGCCTTTACCCTTGGCCAGATCTTTAACAAATTGCTGAACATCCTCCTTAAGTATCCTGCCACGGGGACCGGTTCCCGTTAGCTGTTCCAGCTCTATGCCAAACTCCCTTGCCAGTTTGCGCACCGCCGGGCCGGCATACACATCAGCGTGACTGGTCACGGTCGCCGCAGGCTTAGCCGCAGATGGTGCGGGAGTTTGCGCTGCAGGGGCGGCGGGTTTAGGCGCGTCGTTGACCGGTACAGCCGAGCTCGCCACTTCACTCACATTTGCAGCGCTATCCACTTCGCGCTCGATCTCCGCAATTTCGGCACCTAGTTTAGCGCTGTCGCCGACCTTCATGACGAGTTTCGTGATTTTGCCACTATACGGTGATGGCACCTCCATGGAGGCTTTGTCAGACTCCAAAACCACGAGGGAGTCCCCCTCCTTAACCACATCACCCACCGCAACACAGACTTCAATAACGTCAATGCCCTCGCTACTACCCACATCGGGAACCAAAATCATTTCCCGCGCCGAGCTGCTGGCAGGCTTGGTCGGCGCTGCGGCCGCTTCAGGCGCTGACTCCTCCGTGTTTTCGTTTTCGTTTTCGTTTTCGGCCGGCACCGATTCAGCGACTGTCTCAGCCCCAGATCCTTCACTTTCCAGCTCTAAGATGACATCGCCAGCGGCTACCGTTGCGCCCTCTTTAAGACGGATACTCAGCACTTTGCCCGCCATCGGCGAAGGGATTTCCATAGACGCCTTGTCTGACTCTAAGACCAGCAGTGAGTCATCTTTCGCGACCACATCACCCACCGCCACACAAACCTCAATAACATCGACACTGCCGCCACCGAGGTCAGGAATTTTTACAAGTTCTTTAGCCACAAAAAAATCCTTCTCAAAAAATTAGCGATACAGTGGGTTAGTCTTTTCAGTGTCGATACCAAAGGCCTTAATCGCTTTGCTAACGTCACTGAGTGGTAGCTTCCCATCATCAGCCAATGCTTTCAGCGCGGCCACCGCAATATAATAACGGTCCACTTCAAAATGCGCGCGTAACTTCGCGCGGGTATCCGAGCGACCATAACCGTCTGTGCCAAGCACCACATAGCGCGACTCAATATAGGGACGCAATTGCTCTCCGTATGACTTTATATAATCGGTGGCGCAAATCACCGGGCCCTGACGACCGCGGAGCTGCTCTGTCACATAGGGCACTTTGGCGTCACTCTCTGGGTGCAGCATATTCCAGCGTTCACAATCCAAGCCGTCACGACGCAACAAGTTAATACTGGTTGCACTCCAGACATCGGCTTCGACTTTATAGTCCGCTTTTAATATTGCCGCCGCCGCCTCGACCTCGCGCAGAATCGTGCCACTGCCCATTAACTGGACTTTCAGCTTCGGCTTTTTCACCGCACTCGGCGCCAGACAATACAGGCCTTTGATAATCCCATCAGCGCTGCCTTCCGGCATGTCGGGGTGGGCATAGTTTTCATTCATCACCGTCACGTAGTAGAAGACATTCTCCTTGTCCTGATACATGCGGCGCATACCGTCTTGAATAATTACGGCCAGCTCATGGGAGTAGGTGGGGTCGTACGACACGCAGTTGGGAATCATATTTGCCATTAAATGACTGTGCCCATCTTGGTGCTGGAGCCCTTCACCATTTAGCGTGGTGCGTCCGGCTGTTGCCCCCAAAAGGAAGCCCCGCGCCTGAGAGTCACCTGCCGCCCAAGCCAAGTCCATAATGCGCTGAAAGCCGAACATGGAGTAGAAAATATAAAACGGAATCATCGGGTAGTGATGATTACTGTACGAGGTTGCCGCTGCCAACCACGCCGAGAAGGCACCAGCTTCGGTAATCCCCTCTTCCAGAATCTGACCTTGCTTGTCTTCTTTGTAATACATGATCTGATCAGAATCATGGGGGGTATAGCGCTGACCCTGCGAGGAATAAATTCCCAACTGGCGGAACATGCCCTCCATACCAAAGGTACGTGCCTCATCGGGTACAATAGGCACAATCCGCGGACCGATTTCCTTGTCTTTAACCAAGGTCGACAGCATCCGTACGAAGGCCATCGTCGAAGAGATTTCCCGCTTACCGGTGGCTTTAAGCTGAGCGCTAAAGCTGTCTAAAGTCGGGATTTTCAAAGCCTCAAAATCAGCCTGCCGAGCGGGCAAAAAGCCACCAAGCTTTTCCCGACTCTTGCGCATATACACCATTTCAGGACTGTCTGGCGCAGGTCGGTAATAAGGAACGGTTTTTAGGTCCTCGTCGCTGATCGGCACCCCAAAGCGATCGCGGAATTTTTTCAGTTCTTCAACGCCGAGCTTTTTAACCGAGTGGGTTTCGTTCTGGGCTTCACCGCCCTCGCCCAAGCCGTAGCCTTTTACTGTCATGGCAAGCACAACAGTTGGCTGGCCCTTAGTCTCCATCGCTTTGGCGTAGGCGGCATAGACTTTATAGGGGTCGTGGCCACCGCGATTCAAATACATGATATCGTCGTCTGATAAATCTTTGACCAGTTCCAACAGCTCCGGGTACTTGCCGAAGAAATGCTTACGGGTATAAGCACCGCCGTTGGCTTTGTAATTTTGTAGCTCGCCGTCAACAACCTCATTCATGCGCAAGCGCAACAAACCAGTCTTGTCCTTTTCAAGCAACTGATCCCAGTGCCTGCCCCAAATGACTTTAACGACATTCCAACCGGCGCCGCGGAAAACCCCTTCCAGCTCTTGAATGATCTTGCCGTTTCCGCGCACGGGGCCATCGAGGCGCTGTAAATTACAGTTCACCACAAACACGAGGTTATCCAAACCCTCTCGACCCGCCAATGCAATAGAGCCCAATGATTCCGGCTCATCGCTCTCGCCGTCGCCCATAAAGCACCAGACTTTGCGGTCGCCATGGTCTACCAGACCACGGCTGTGCTGGTACTTCATAACGTGAGCTTGGTAAATTGCTTGAATCGGCCCCAGCCCCATACTCACCGTTGGGAACTGCCAGTAATCAGGCATCAGCCACGGATGGGGGTATGAAGAAAGACCAGCACCGTCAACTTCACGACGGAAATTATCGAGCTGATCTTCGTCAATTCTCCCTTCGAGATACGAACGCGCATACATGCCCGGTGAACTGTGGCCTTGGTAATAAATTAAATCGGCCTTTTCTCCGCCGCGGAAGAAGTAGTTAAAGCCCACATCATAGAGTGTTGCCGACGATGAAAAGCTGGAGATATGACCACCCAAACCTTCATTATTATCGTTGGCACGCATCACCATTGCCAAGGCATTCCAGCGAATCATCGAGCGAATTTTGCGCTCCATAAACAAATCGCCGGGCATCCGCCGCTCATCGCGGGGCTCGATGGTATTGCGAAAAGAAGTGGTGATCGCCGACGGCAACTGGGTGCCAGCGCGCGCAGCGTGTTTCGCCAAGCGTTTCATCAAAAACGCGGTACGGGCACGGCCGCCGTTTTTTAATACGCCATCTAGGGCTTCAAGCCATTCTTGGGTTTCTTGGGGGTCTAAATCTTCGCGCAAATCGGGGTCTTGATACATACACAGTCCTTAGCAAGTACAGTGGGCTGTCCAGACCAGCAAGCGACGTGCTTGGAAGTGTTCCGTTTACAACTGGCACACCATTGAGCGATCAGCTCACGGTGTTTGTCATCTGCCCGTTGGTGACGGTTATCACCTGGCCCGGCTGGGCTAAACGTCGGCCTTTTGAGCCAGCGAATACCCGAATAATAGGATTTATTTGCTTCTCAAACGCCGGTTTACAACGATTAAGAGCAAGAGATTTTTGCAGCTTAATCGCCATAAATCAACAAAATACTGTTATTTATTATATGAATAAAATATGACGAACCCATCAAAAACAATGACATACCCCCACTTACTTAAACGAGTAAGCCGGTAAATTTCCCTTGAAGTCCTCCGCACTGTCCACTCGCAAGCCCTTAGGCTCCCTGCTCGGCCACTTACCCGCTGCATACAATAATAGACCACGTCGCGTAGTTGCACTCAGGTCACGAGTCATCATTGACATCCAGTCTTGGTAATTCAACTCTGTCAGGGCCTGCACAAGTAAGTCGCGGCTATTAAACTCCGGATAATTCTCCAGCAAATCCTGCCAATGGCGACCCGCAGCTTCCCATAAGTTCTCAGGCTGTTCGGCCAGCCGCTTGAGCAAGCTCGCCTTGTGCTGCGCAAAAGTAGCCTCATCAATACCTGCGCTTAGCCAGCCATCCAAATACTGAGTAATTTCGGCCTGCAAGGTCGCTGAATCGACAACCGAAGACTGCACTAAAAAGATCAGACCACCGACGTCACGCTGGGGATAGACGCTGGCGCTAACGACGTAACCTAATTGCTTGCGCGTACGTAGCTGGTGATAAAAATCAGCACTTAAAATCTGTGCCGTTAAGCCCATTGCGACTCTAGCCTGCTTACCCACCTCGCCGCTTTGCAAATAAAACAGCGTGGCACTGTCGTCGTGCTCAGCCGGCACGTTGCGTTGCAACTCCGCCACCTTCAAATGGCTAATATGTTCCAGCGGCGGCGTATGCGATTCACTCGGCGGCATAGCCTTGGCCGCGAGCTTGGCCATGTTAAGCGCATCGCTTTTATCAAAATTGCCGTCGAGTAACATACGCAATTGTAGAGATTTCAAAACTGATTGAGCATGCTCCGCCACCGCCGCCATAGTCAGTTTGCGAGTGGCCTCCTCGTGCGCAAGCAAGCCCGGCCGCTCATGACTCAGCATGCGCGGCAACTCAGCGATTAACTGCTGATATGGCGACTGTTTCACTGCGTTTTCAAACTGCCGTAAGCGCTGGGCCTGCAGTCGTGCAAAGCGACCCTCTTGCCATTTTGGGGCTTTCAGTGCCGCGAGAATTTCTGTTAACAACTCATCTTGCTTTTGGTTAAAACCACCTACGCTAATTTCAATACCGCGCCAATCAACATCTAAATTAAAGTCCAAGCCCGCCAGCTGAGCAGGGTATGTCAACTCATTAAGCTGATCTTTTACCATGCGCAACCACATTTCGGTTTTAGCCAAGGCGTCGACATCACCGGCAGCTTGCGCCGATGATAGCAACAGGTACGTCCTGCCTTTGGGCAGTTCAAAGACATCATCGGTATGCAACCAAAGTTCTATCGGCATGGTGCTATCGACTCGTAAAGGCGTACTCCCGTTTTTGCCCTTTTTTAAACTAAAGTCATTCGCGACAAAATTATTTTTTACCGGCAATTTTAACGCTTTCGATTTGGCCGGTGCCCAGGCCGCCAATTCACCCGCAGTAATCGGTCGCTTACTGTAAGCCACTTGATAGCGAGGAACCTCAGTTGTTGCCTTTACGCTAGGTGCAACCAAGGTAATAAAGCTATTCTCGGGACGCATCGCAGCGAGAAACTCAGTTAATAACTCGGGCTGATAATCGTCCATGATAAAAGGCGCGCGCATAACCTCTGCAGCTGGGTATTTCTGCATCGCCATCGCTAATTGCACCACTTCGTTAATTGCTGCCGGCTGTGCGCGGAACAAAAAGCCCTGTATTGCCAAACCGGATTGCTCAACAAAACGCCAGCGCTCAATACCCGCGTCTCGCAACTGTTTAATATTTTGGTATATCAATGCCACGATTTCATCGACATGATTGAGCCCAGCTTCGGTTAGCGCGACCTCAATACCGAACATGGCACCGCCTTGGAAGTTCAAGCTCTCACCGGCACTTAAACTGTCGGCCCAGCCTTTGGCCTTCAGCACCGCGAGCAAACTGCCCTCACCCTCGTGCCCCAAGATATTGCCGATATAATTTAGTGGCTTGCTCCGCCAGTGCTGCTGCGCATCTGGCACTGGGAAATTCACCGACAGTGAGCGCCGATTCTGGACCGGTTGGATATTGATCCAGCGCGGTAAATCACCCGCCTTAAACAGTGGTTCAGTAATATCGTCCAACTGACGTTGGCGATTGGCTACGCCACTAAACTTGGGTAATACCATCGCCTCAAGCTCATTTAATGACTCGCGGCCAATTACCGTCAACGTCATGATATCGGCAGAGTAATTCTGCTGATAAAAAGCTAATAGCTGCTCCCGCAGCGCCTGCTCGTTGTCGCTATGCAGCGTTTGCAAATTTCCCACTGAAAATTTTGCAAAGGGATGCGCAGGATTAAGCTGAGACTTAAACACCGCCAATTCGCGACGACGGTCATCTTTAATCCTCGCTCGGTACTCCGAGTTCACCGCGTTAACTTCGCGGCCGACATATTCAGCATTAAATAACGGCGCCACAAAAAACTGGGCAAATTGATCTAGCGCTGGCTCTAGGGAGTCGGCGCTAATATCAAAAAAGTAATTCGTATCTTCAAAACTGGTAAAGGCATTGTGACTACCGCCATGGGCGGTAATAAACGCTTGATAAGCACCCGCCTCTGGGTATTTCTCAGTACCCAGAAATAGCATATGCTCTAAAAAATGGGCCAAGCCCTGGTAGTTTTCTGGGTCTTGGCGACTGCCGACATTCACATCTAGTGAGGCCGCGGCCTTATCCGCACCGGCATCCGAAATTAATAAAACTTTGAGACCATTCTCTAAAACCGTGTAGCGATATGCGCGTTGATCACTCGGAGGCTTGACGATCGACTGAGCACTACTGCCATATCCCGAGTTATTTAAACCGACACCTTCCAGCCAAGTACACGCTGACAGTTGGAACATTAAGACGAGCACAAACGCCGATTTTAAATAATTCACAAAGCTTCCTTTTTTATTAAAACAATTTACCACAGTGCACTACTTAATCTGCGACGGTTTCACCTTCGTCAACTGAAGTACGCCGCACGGGCCGCGGCCAAGCGTATATAATGGCTTTAACCAAGGTCGCCAAGGGTATCGCAAAGAATACCCCCCAAATACCCCACAAACCGCCAAACACCAGCACTGCCACAATAATGGCAACAGGGTGCATATTGACCGCCTCAGAAAACAGCAAAGGCACCAACACATTACCGTCTAAACCTTGAATCACGCTGTAGACAATAAATAGGGTTAAAAACTCCCCTCCCCAGCCCCACTGAATAAACCCGACTAGTAATACAGGCAAGGTCACGACAGCGGCGCCAATATAGGGAATCACCACTGACAGCCCTACTAGCAGAGCCAGCAGCGCGGGGTAATTGAGGCCAATGATTTCAAAGCTAATATAAGACACCACGCCGACAATAACGATTTCCACCGCCTTGCCCCGCACGTAATTAGCAACCTGCACATTCATCTCTGACCAGACCGCACTCAGTAGCGGGCGGTGGCTTGGTAAAAAGCCCGCCAACCAAGACAAGATAGTGACTTTATCCTTTAAAAAGAAAAAAACCAGAATCGGTATTAAAACGATATTAATCATCAGGCCAAGTAAATTCGGCAGCTGTGCTATCGAGAAGCTCAATAAATACTGGCCTACCGACCCCAGCTCCTTGCTGGCAATCGCCATCCATTCGCGAATTTGTTGTTCGGTAAAAAGCTCCGAGCGCTCTGGCAAGACCAGTAATAAATGCTGCAATTTACGGAGCATCGCCGGCAGCTCCTGAAACAGATTGATCAACTGCTGCCAAACCAACGGCAGCAGCACGACCAAAACACCAAAAAACACACTGACAAAAACGAGGTAAGCTACGCCGACCGCCAACCATTGCGGCGCACCGCGCCGACTTAAGCGTGCAATAATACCCTGCATCATAAAGGCTAAAACAATGCTCGCCACAATAGGCACCAGCACATTCCCTAGGGTTAGCATCATTAGCAGCACGGCGGCAATTAAGAGAAGGAGGACCACGGTCTCCTCTTCCGCAAATAGCCGATCAAACCACGAGCGAACAATACCCAGCATGAAGCAATCCTTTAAAAATGGTAACGAGGGGTGTGAGACCTATTTCTTTCTAAACAAATAGCGATAGCAAGCATCCTGCTCTTCGCTGAGCAACAGAGTATGGCCGCTTTGGCTGGCAAACACCTCAAAATCCCGCCAGGAACCGACATCCGTTGCCAATACCTCCAAGACTTGGCCAGTAGCCATGCGATTAAGCGCCTGCTTTGCTTTTAACAAGGGTAGCGGACAATCTAAGCCGCAGGCGTCTAAATAGATATCAATATGCGTCATAAGCTCGATGTGTAAATTCAAATTTTCGCTAGTATAGCCTGCCCAGCAACATGGCCCAAGCTAGCACTTTTAATGAATAATGAGGTCATAGTAGCGACGCTCTTGTATTATCAAGGCTCATATTGTGTTCCTCCTATAGAGTGGCTAAGGATTTTCTGTGTTAAAACGCGCCTTCGGTATCAGCCTCATTGTTTTCGGCAGCCTTGTATTTGCCGACAACAGCCCCAGCGACAACCTACCCGATTTAGGCGATGTCACCGCCTCACGCTACTCAGCCCAACAAGAGCATGACTTGGGCAGGATGTGGTTGAAAATGTTCCGTAGTCGGGTAAAAACAGTTAACGACCCCCTGATGCAAGACTATGTAGAAGGCCTACTCTACCGCCTTGCTTCGCACAGCGAGCTGAAAGATCGTCGCTTAGAAACCGTCATTGTCGATAACGCCACCATTAACGCCTTCGCTGTGCCCGGCGGCGTAGTCGGCGTGCACAACGGCATTTTCTTATATACCGACAACGAAGCTCAGCTAGCCGGCGTACTGGCCCACGAAATTGCTCACCTCAGTCAACGTCACTTTAGCCGCTCCATGGACAACGCCAGACAGAGCACCATACCCACACTTGCGGGTTTATTGGCTGGGGTCGTATTGGCCGCCACCGCTGGCGCCGATGCCGGTATAGCGGCAATAACCGCCACCCAGGCCGCCGCGCTGGATAGTCAATTGCGCTTTAGCCGCCAACACGAACAAGAGGCTGACCGCCTAGGGATGGAAACACTCTCTAAAGCCAATATGGACCCGAATGGCATTCCCTCAATGTTTGTCAATATGAATGCCAATCGGCGCTATGCCCGCTCCAAGCCCCCTGAGTTTCTGCTAACTCACCCTTTAACAGACAGTCGGATCAGCGACAGCGCCAATCGCGCCCGCCAATACCCGCGGAAGGTGTATACCGACAATTTAAATTTCCAATTAATGCGGATGCGGGCAGCGCTACAGCACAGCAAAAACCCAGAGGACCTGCTTATAAATTGGCAGAGCGACAGCGGCGTGAACGGTGAAGCCCGCCGTTACGGGGTCGTCATTGCCTTAACTGCATTGGATCGCTGGCAGGAAGCAGACCAACAACTCGCCCCCTTGCTTAAAGACGACAGTGGCCGCATTGCCTATCAACTCGCCAAGGTCGATATTCTAGCAGGACAAAAACGCTATAACGACGCCATAGCCCTGCTGCAAAATCAGCTGGCAATTGCCCCTAATAACTACCCCTACACCGTAAAGCTCGCAGAGATCTTTCAACTCGACAACCGCTTCGAAGAGGCCGATCAAGTACTTAGCCAGCAAACACGACACCGCCCCGACGACCCCAACCTCTGGTATCAATTGGCTGAGGTGCGAGGTTTAGCCGGCAATATTCTGGGAGTGCATATTGCCCGCGCGGAGTACTTTATTTTGCAAGCGCAATTTGAGCGCGCAAAAATGCAATTGCGCTACGCCTACGGACTCACCGTTGATAACAAAATTCAGCAAGCTCGCATCAAACAGCGCATACGCGATATTGCCGACATGGAAGAGAAATTAAAAAACCTGTGAATTAGCCACTTATCAGCCAATCCAGCGGGCTTTAACGCGCAGTTAAAGCCCATAAGCGCTATACTCCGCGGCATATCACTAAAACGGCCGGACCATGAAATTATTAATTCGCAACCTCAACCGCACCACCACCGAAGCCGAGTTACTCGACCTATTTGAAGCTTACGGCGCCGTACAATCTCTGCAACTCGTACGCGATGAAGACGCCAATCTGTCCAAGGGTTTTGGCTTCGTTAATATGCCAAAAGCCGGCGAGGCCAAGGTCGCAATGCAAAACATCAATGGCAAAATCATTGGTGGCTTTAAAATCCGCGTTAAACGAGCTGAAGAACGTGCTGAAGAAACTACTAGCGATGACCGTGGCGATTCGCCAGCGTCTGACACCAACCGCAATGACTGAAAAAGCGGATACCAAGACGACCGCCAAAAAGGCAGTGCCAAGCGCCAAAGACCCCATGCACGGCATGACGCTAGAAATGATTATCGTCCAGCTCGAACAACAATTTGGCTGGGAAGAACTGGGCCGCCGAATCAAAATTAAGTGCTTTACTGACGACCCCAGCGTGGCGTCGAGCTTGAAGTTTTTACGCCGCACCCCCTGGGCGCGGCAAAAAGTGGAAGCGCTGTATATTCGGAGTCAGCGGCCAGCGAAATAAGCCTGATGCCGAAGAACGCTTGATGGGAGACGAGAAACGCTGAGGCCAAAAACCTTACGAGCTAAGCGTCCACGCCCATCACCAATCGGTCAGGCATCTAGTGAGCTAAGCGAATAAAAGCGCCTCCCGTCTAGCATTAAGCAAGCACTTAAGCCGACTCACCAAGCGCCTGCAATGTCACCGGCACCCCGTTCAATACCGCGTTCCCTGACAATTCATCGAGATGCATTTCATCGGTCAGGTCATTCACACTGACCCCAGCGTGGGCTTCTGCCTCCAGCCACTGGGTTCCGCTGCGATGATGTCCCCAGCCATGCGGAATACTGACCACCCCAGGCATCATCTCGTCGCTGATTGCCGCCGCCAGCTCAATACTACCCACCCGTGAGCTGACCCGCAGCTGCTGCCCATCGTCAACGTTAAGGTGCCGCGCATCCTCGGGGTTGATTAAAACCGTACAGCGGTCTTTGCCTTTAACTAATCGGTGGCTATTGTGCAACCAAGAATTATTACTGCGCACATCCCGGCGACCAATGAGTAACAGCTTGTCACCGGCGGTGTCGCGATTGAAGAAGCGCGTGTTAACCCGCGCCACATCTTTTAAGAAAAACGCAGACTCTAGGTGCACCTTGCGATCACCATGATAGCTCAGCGCCGCCCCGACGGGCTTTAATGCCCCCAAATCTACACCGTGGGGAGATTTTTTGAGTTTACTCAAACTCAGGCCCGCAAATGGATTGCGACCGCCGCCGTAGGGGCCTTTACGCAATAGGACATTGAGTATTCCAGAGGGCCCCATACGTCGCATTGTGTTGCGGGCCAGTTTTTCCTTAATACTGTGCGCAGGCTGCAAGCGGTCCCGCAGGCCAAGCAATATTTCCCAGTCATGGCGGCCATCTGCCGGCCGAGGAAACAATGCCTCAGCGTAACGCGCGTTATTGCGCACGGCCAACACATTGAAAGTTACATCGTAGTGCTCACGCTCCAGAGGACTTACCGGTGGCAGAATGAAATCGGCGTGGCGACTGCTTTCATTAATATAAAAATCGACGGCCACGAGCAAATCCAATTTAGCAAACGCGCGGTCGAGTTGCTCGCCGTTCGGGGTCGACAACACCGGATTACCGGCAATTAACATCATGCCTTTTATCTGGCCAGTTCCAGGCGTGGTAATTTCCTCTGCCAAGGTCGCCACCGGCAACTCGCCATTAAACTCGGGCAGGCCCCGCACCCTGCTGTGAAAACGGCCCATATGACCGCGCCCACTCTGCGCCAAAATATCGACCGCAGGTTTGGTGAACATCAGCCCGCCAACACTGTCGAGCCGCCCCGTCAGGATATTAAAAAGCATAATCAGGTACTGAGTTAAGGTGCCAAATTCCTGCACCGACACCCCTAAACGGCCATACATAACCGGTTGTGACGCTGCGCAAAAATCATGCACCATGGTGCGAATAACCTCAGCGGACATTCCCGTTAAGGGTGCAACTTTTTCAGGATTAAATTCCGCAAAGCTCGCCGCCAATTCGGCGGGGTCTTGATCCAAGTACTCTGTCAGGCTGCCAGTGTTGACTAAATTATCTTTAAACAAGACATTGAGCATCGCTAGCAAGACCAGCACGTCACTGCCTGGTCGAACAAAATAATGGGCGTCGGCGAGTTCCGCCGTAGCCGTTCGGCGGGGATCAACGACGACTAATTTACCGCGTTTACGCACATCTTTAAGACGCTGCTTAACATCGGCAACGCTCATTATGCTGCCGTTAGACGCCAAAGGATTCGCGCCAAACATCAAAAAATGATCGGTGTTATCAATGTCCGGCACGGGAATTCGCAACTGATGACCAAACATCTTCCAACACACAATATGGTGGGGGAGCTGATCTACCGACGTTGCCGAGAATTTATTTTTGGTCTTTAAGGCCCGCAATAAACCACCGCTCATCAGTATCGAGCCAGTGTTATGGACATTCGGGTTACCGAGGTAAACACCCATTGCGTCATTGCCGTGCTCGGCTTGTAGGCTGGCGATTCGGGCCGCCACCTTATCTAGGGCATCGTCCCAGCTGAGCTCCTGCCATTCACCATCCACCTTGTGCAGGGGGCGGCGGATACGGTCCGGGTCTTCATAAAGATCTTTCAAAGCAATCGCTTTAGGGCAAATATGGCCACGGCTAAAGCTGTCATCTTCATCCCCTTTTATCGAGGTAATCACGCCGTCCTCAACCTTAATGGCAATGCCACACATGGCCTCACATAAATTACAGGTGCGGAAATGGGTTTTACTCGCGGACATAATCATACCCTCGCTTAGACTCGCATTATTGGTATCGGGGAAAGGCCTAATGCCTCGATGTTAGCAGCGATTACACATAAATGCCTCTTTTCCTCATGGAATAGCACGCACAAGCTTGCTTGCACATTTGCAGATCCCGAACACTTACGCGGCGTCAACGCGCTCGGATTCTAGGAGGGATTTACTTTCGGCCGCGCACCCAAGCGCAAAAAAGTGTGCAAGCTCTATCGTGGCGGCATCGGCGGCTAAAGCGAACGCTAAGCCGACCCCAGAAAGATTCATTTACAGGCAATTTTAATTTTTATTGCCAATAAACCTCTCGCCGCCCTGATTAAGGTAATCCAGAGCGACAAAGGGGATTGACCAAAATCAGGCCCTACATCCCCGACGACATTGCCGCGGCGGGGGCAGCGGGCGCTTTGCGACCAGCCTTCAATGCCGCGGCTTCCGACGGCGCCTGCATCGCCCGCATCCGCAGGTAATGGCGGATATCTTCTAGATCTTGGTCAGAAATCCACGGTGATGCAGGCATACCTCTTGGTTTGAGTGCCCCGCGCTTAACCACCGCACTAAACGCATCTGCGCTCAAAATCATCGTCGAATAGCGCAAGTCCGGCGCAGCGCCGCCGCCAATGGCATTCATGCCATGACAGACTAAGCAGGCATTGTTGCCAAAGGCGATAGCACCAGCCATCACCCGGTCTGGCTCTGGCTTGAAATCAGCATCTTTGGGAGGCAGTAAATCTGGCATCTTGTAAGCAGGTATTTCCGCGCTACCATTGAGTGCAAAAACCAATAAGTGACGTGGCAGGGCATAATCAGTGCGGTAAGCCGCATTGCCGGTCGCCAAAATTCCACCACCTTGAGATCCGCTACCGGTAAGTACGGCAATATACTGCACGCCATTAACACTATAGGAAATCGGCGGCGCGACTACCGGTGCCACTGTTTTATATGACCACACTTCAGCACCGGTTTTGGCGTTGTAAGCTTTTAAATACCCATCGATTCGGCCCTGAAACACTAAATCGCCCGCTGTCGCCAGCACCCCGCCGGGCCAGTCTCCCGGCAACTCAATACTCCAAGCAGCCTTTTGCGTAATCGGGTTCCAGGCCTTTAAAAAGCTGCGGCGGCTGCCGGGCAGTTCCGGATCAGGGATCATGGTTACCCCCATGCCGGCGCCAATACCAGTGTCATTCGCTTTTGGTGCACCGATTAGTGAACCCATTTCCATAATCGGCAAGTAAACTAAGCCTGAGCGCGGACTAAAGGCTTGGGGCAACCAACTGTGGGCGCCCTGAGGGCCAGGCCACATTTCAAATAAGCCCTTTTTGCCTTGATAGCGAATAGCCGGATTTTCCACTGGCCGCCCGGTCTTTTGGTCGATCTTCTCCGCCCACGTCACCTTGGCGAATTTCTCCGCCGAAATAAACTCACCCGTAGCGGCATCAAGCACGTAGAAAAAACCATTTTTCGGCGCCTGCATTAATACTTTGCGCGGTTTGCCAGCCATCGTTAGCGTCGCAATTGTCATGTCTTGCACCGCGGTGCAATCCCACTGTTCGGCGGGGCAAACTTGGTAGTGCCAAACGTATTCACCGGTATCCGCATTCACTGCCACAATAGAGGCAAGAAAAAGGTTGTCGCCGCCGCCAGGGCTGCGCATTTTGTGGTTATAGGGAAAGCCATTGCCGACGCCGAGATAAATAAGATTAAGCGCTTCGTCATAGCTGAAGGCATTCCACAGAGTCCCGCCACCGCCCTTGCCATACCATTCGCCTTTCCACGTCGGCCGCATAACCTCCTCAGCCTTGCTTTCCGCCGGTGTCGATGGATCACCGGGGACGGTATAAAAGCGCCAGAGTTCTTCGCCAGTTTTGGCGTCGTAAGCCGTGGCATAGCCCCGAATCGGACTGATGTCAGCACCGCCGTGACCAATAATGACCTTACCGTCAAACACCCGCGGCGCGCCGTTGCTATAGCGCATTTCCGACAAGGCAAACTGCCGAGTTTCCCAAACGACTTCGCCGTTTTGATCGTCCAAGGCAATCATTCGCCCGTCGGTGGTCGAGAGAAATACCCGACCATTTTCCCAAGCGATGCCCTTATTGCCCCAGCCCATATGCAGAGGGCTTTGCGCAATTTCCCGCGTCTTGGGGTCAAACTCCCACAGCAGCTGACCACTAGCCGCATTAAATGCGCGGATAACGCTGTGACTGGTCGTGGCAAACAACTTGTCACCACCTTTGACCGGAGCGGACACTGAAAAACCCGGTTCCAAATCGTAATACCAAGCTAGTTTCAAGTTGGCAATATTGCCCTGCTGAATCTGATCGAGGCCGCTGTAATGCTGCTCATGCCCATCCCCGCCATAATTAGGCCAGTCAGAATCCGGCGCCAGCATGGTCGATGGGCTAATCGCCTTACGGTCTTTATCAGCGGTGGCGCTAGGATCACCACAAGCAGCGAGCAATAGCGCAGATAACAGCGCAAAAAATCGAAGTCTATCCATTATTATCCCCATTATTATTTTCCTGCGGTTTTACGCAGGGCTAGGATTGCGACCATGGCGTACCACGCAAATGGGTACCGGGCTCTGCACCAAAGAGTACACCAGCGTTGATCAACAGGCTATCTAGGAATACCGCCAGCACCCACAAATTCTCAGGGCCATAAAACAAAAAAAAGCCGGCGCATAAATGCACCGGCTTTTTGTATGACACCTCGCTGGTAATACCCAGCGGCAAAGCTGCTTAGGCTTTGGCGTCTTCAATCTGATAGTAATCCATCAGAATCTTCGCCACTTCTGGACGAGAAAATTCAGGTGGTGGCGCAATGCCATTACCCAGCATTTCACGCACCTTGGTACCCGACAGCAAAACAAAATCTTCTTTGCTGTGGTCTGGCGCGTCGCGCATCATCACCACTTTGTCTAACTTCTTAGAATACGCAGTGTGATCAGCGCGGTAGATTTCAATATCCATGGCGCCGGCAGGTACTTTCTCGTCGAAAATAGTCTGGGCATCAAAACCGCCGTAGTAATCGCCCACACCGGCGTGGTCACGACCTACAATCAGGTGAGTACAGCCGCAGTTCTGACGGAACAAGGCGTGCAGCACGGCTTCACGTGGGCCTGCGTACAACATATCAAAGCCGTAACCAGTGATCATCACGGTGTTTTTGGGGAAGTAAACTTCGACCATCTTACGGATAGATGCATCACGCACGTGCGCTGGAATATCGCCGGGCTTAAGTTGACCCAGAAGCATGTGAATTAAGATACCGTCGGTACCCAGATCTTCCATGGCCATGCGGCACAATTCTTCGTGGGCGCGGTGCATCGGGTTACGGGTCTGGAAGGCAACAACCTTCTCCCAGCCACGCTCTGCGATTTCATTGCGAATCTCTACCGCAGTGCGGAAGGTATCGGGGAAATCAGCTTGGAAATAAGAGAAATTCAGCACCTGAATAGGGCCAGACAACAGGGTGTTGCCCTGCGCCTTAAAGGTCTGCACACCGGGATGCTTGTCATCTAAAGTGCCGAAAATATTCTCGGCCATAAAATCGATTTGTTCAGCGCTTACCGCTTCAACCGCTTCAACATCCATGATCGCCAGCACAGGATTGCCTTCGACATTGGGATCGCGCAGCGCAATACGCTGACCGGCAGTAATGCCTTGGGCGTCTTTGCTCAAGTTAACAATTGGCACGGGCCAAAACAAACCGTCAGTCGTGCACAAGTCCTTTGCCACGGCCAGTGAGTCGGCAAGGTTCATATAGCCTTTAAGTGGCGTGAAGTAACCGGCACCCAGCATAACCGCGTTAGCCGCAGCGGCAGAGCTAATTAACAGTGACGGCAGCGTTTCCGCTTCAGCATTCAGGGCGTGGTGTTTTTCAGTATCGTAGACAAATAAAGGGCTAAGTTCTTCGGCGCCATGGGGTTTGATCATTTATAGATGCTCCGTTAATTAAAAAGTCGGACGTCAGGTGTCTGACGTCGGACGAAATTATGAGTGCGGTGCGTGCGTCAGACTTCTGACCTCCGACACCCGACTCGTTTTAAATTATTCCCCGTGCTGTCATCATTTCCAGCAGCACAGCCACTTCTTCTTCCAAGCTCTGCTCGTGGCTATTCAACACCAGTTCAGGCTTAAGTGGCGCTTCGTAGGGATCATCGATACCAGTGAAGTTTTTGATTTCGCCAGCGCGGGCTTTTTTGTACAAGCCTTTAGGGTCGCGCTCTTCAGCTACTGCCAGTGGTACATCAACATGAACTTCAATGAAGTCCATATCGCCTGCTGCGTGCAGTTCGCGAACAATATCGCGGTCCGCGCGGTAGGGGCTAACAAAGCTAGACAATACGATGACGCCGGTATCGACAAATAGCTTGGAAATTTCACCAATGCGGCGAATATTCTCAGTGCGGTCTTCAGCGCTAAAACCCAGATTTTTGTTAATACCTAAGCGAATATTGTCGCCGTCTAAACGGTAGCAAAGATGACCTTTTTCCATCAGGGCTTTTTCTAAAGCAACGGCAACAGTGCTTTTACCGCTGCCAGAAAGGCCGGTAAACCACAAAGTTGCGCCTTTTTGCTTTAGCAGTGCATTACGGTCTTCGCGGCTAACTTCACCGTCATGCCAATGTACATTGGTTGCTTTAACTTCAGTCATCTATTCAACTCCGCTGGGCTGCTGATTATCTATTTGCTAATCGAATGCTTATCACCTGCTAAGCACCGACCAAGTGGACTGCGCTCAACACTGAGGGCGCCCATAGTAAAAGCATTTTTATCACAAGTAAAACAGGCTATTATTATAGTCAGTATCGATTTTATCGATACTGACTCCCGTAATCACCGCAGCCCAAAGCCCATGAAATACACAATCAGGCAATTAGAGATTTTTCTCAGTGTCGCCAAATTCCAAAGCGTGTCTAAGGCCGCCGAACAGCTCTGTTTGTCCCAGTCAGCCGCCAGCGCTGGTCTGCAAAGCTTAGAGAAAGCCTATGGCGTCACCCTCTTCGACCGCCAAGGTAATAAAATCAAACTCAACCCCATCGGCCACACACTGCGCAAAGAGGCCGAAACCCTATTTGCCCACTGCCAGCAATTTGACGACGCCCTCAAGCTCCACAGTGATATCGGCCACCTCCGCGTTGGCGCCAGCTTTACCATAGGCAATCATCTGGTGGTGCGCTACCTAGCAGATTATTTACACAAATACCCCGAAGCCGACGTACAGCTGGAGACAGCAAACACCCCCGAGGTAGTCGCCAAGGTGCTAAATTACGAGGTTGACGTGGGCATGATCGAACGCGAAGTCCAGCACCGAGAATTGGAGCTAATTCCCTGGAAAGAGGACGAGCTGGTGGTCTTTTGCAGCGCCGCCCACCCACTCGCAAAAAAGCGCGTACTCAATGACGCGGACATTAAAGCAGCCCGCTGGATATTGCGGGAACCCGATTCAGGCGCCCGCCACACCTTTGACCGCGCCCTAGCGGGGCTGCTGCCAGAAATTGAAATTTATCGGGAATTTAAGCACAACGAGGCCATTAAAAGCGCCGTTGAATCCGGTCTTGGTATTGGCTGCTTGTCCAAAGTGGTATTGCAAAACGATTTTCGCAACGGTGACCTCGTGCCATTAACCCTGTCCAATCGCGACATGACCAGAATGTTTTATTTTGCATTACCCAAGCAACGCCATAAAAAAGCAGCCGTCGAGTTCTGGATTGATCTGTGCAGTAAAATGGGGGAGTAAACCCCCATTTTCAAACTGATTAGACTAAATCGACAAAACGCCGACGATACTCGGCAAACTGCGCCATCAAACCCGCTTCGGTTAATCCAAACTGCGCCAAGGTGTATTCGTGGGCGGGGCGACTATCCCGGCGATTGGCTTCCTGATGCTCTTCCATCGCCACTTTTGCCTCGGCGGTAAGCTCCATACCAATAAAATCATACACTTTCTGTACTGAGCTTAACGGGTCAGCAACAGTGTCTTTATACCAAACATCCAGGAACGCCTCCGGCTGACGGTCACGCGTCTGCAAAGTGTGTAAGGTGCCCCGCGCGTATTTCGCCGCCCACTGCTCGCCCACCACCTTGCCGTCAACCTTATCGCTACCCAGAATCCACAGGTTGTAATTCATACTCGCCGCAGAGGGAATGGTCTGGAGTGGATCGCGATGGGTTTGCACAATTTTCGCATCGGGAAACACCTTCAGCAAGGTCGCGATGTGGTGGATATGGTGGGGCGTTTTCAGCAACCAACATTCGGCCTGCTGGCCGCTGCGCTTTTTCTGCCACTGCAAAAATTGCAGCAAGCGTTTTAGGTACAGATAGGCAGGCGTATTGTCGTGCTCGTCATTCCATTTACCGTAACTGGGCACATTGCAGAATGCATCTGGCACGGTGCTGTAAAAGCTGTGCTCCAACAATAAAATATCTTCATCCGCCGCCACCGGGTCCATGGGGTGAATCGCCGCAATTTCAGGGTTGGCCGCAAGCATTGCAGCGACTTCAGCCTCAGCCGAACTAATACGGCTATCCTTGCCCGTGAAATCCCAGTTCAATTCCGGCGCGGGGTTACGCACTTCATACCACAGCGGCGCATAAAAGCGTTTATCTGCCGCGAGTATGCGATGAAAAAAGGTTGAGCCGGTACGCTGTAAACCAATAATGACCACTGGCGCGTTAATTTCTTCACGCAGTATTTCTGGGTGCTTAGCGATCCACGCCTCAACGCGCAGGCGATTAATGAGGATATTCAATATCCGCTGATACTGGCCAAAACGACCACCAGCATTGAGATTCGCCTCATCGTTTAAGGCCCGCACTAACACCGTCAATGGCTCGCGAAAGGATTCATCACCAAAATCATTTAGCCCAGTCACCTCACTCGCTTCCCGCAGGAGCGCTGCCACGCTTAAGTCGACCTCAGGTATCGCCATGCCCTTCTCTTGTTCAATACTCACCAGACTCTCCTTTTAAACTTATTATGCAGTCAGTAATTGCGCCAATTCCTTTGATTTAACAACTCGGCAACGGGGGTGCGGGTGATCGCTTGCGCCAATCCAGCGGAAGGACATGGTGCCTTCGCGGTGGCCGGTGGTGTCCAGCCAGTTAACACACCCCGGATCTGTAGCCCCCACCACAATACTCACGCCGCCATCGCGGCGGTATTGGGCCGTATGCTTATTAAGATGGATCTGCACATAGCGGTATTCCAAGGACTCCATCCAATAATTATTCAACTGAAAATTCCAGTTATCACATTGGGGAATCTCGTCGACCTCAATCAATAGGGCCTCATCGTCGGCCAAATTAAAATAACCGTGGTAGTAGAAAATATTGGGATCGCCGCCAAGCTTTTGGCAATACGCTTGATCCGCCGCCGGCAAAGTATTCGGCTGATCTTTAAAACCCTGCGCCCAATCTGCAAATAGCGTCGCCGTGCCCTTCACAAAGGCGGCGGTATTGCGCAAATTTGCCGCAAGCTGGGAGGCTTGCAACGGCGCGGGTTTTACCCCGCCGCTCGCCAAGCGCTCAATTCTTAAATCAGCAAACACCTCAGTGTTACGATCTAAAAATGTCTCCCGCGCTAAAACGGCCACGGTATCTTCTGTAATTTTCAACCAGTTGCCCGGCTGGGGATGACGGGACAAAATCACCTCAACCGTGCCATCAGCATTCACCTCAAGTCCGCTATGACTATCAAGAGAAGCAACCGAGCGCATATTACCGTCAGCCTCTTCGTAGCCCCCGGCAATGGCAATAAAGCCCAAATACGCCACCGTGCCGCGACTGCCACTAATACGGTAATCGTGCATGCCATTTATTTCGGCGCGCAAGTAAATATTGTCCGGGTTGTCGGCGCCAATTTTCGCGGTTTCGTGAGAGGGTCGATAAAACGTCGGGAAATCCCGGTCGCTGCACTCCATAAACATATCGAGGCCAATGCGAGTTAAGCGCGTTAAATAACGCCAGCCTTCGGCACGATTAAACGCGTCGTCCGGCGCCTCGGCGCGCAAAATCTGCTGCCCCGCCGCTTTTAGCTCATCACAGAATTGATTCCAAATTTCGCCGCTTACAACATCATCGACTGAATTATCCGCCATTGCCTGCCTCCTTTTATTATTGAGGCAGTGTGGCAGTTTTGCTGGGGTGCTTATATCACCCAATTAGATGACGCGGGTGGGGGGATTGGTCGGACGTCTGACGTCGGAAGTCTGATGCTTGGGTGCTGTATGCTGGACGGCAGACGGAAGACGCTAAGTCAAAAGCAGATTCCCGCGTTCGCTTTAGTTAATACGCGCAGCGTATGCTTTTAAGCGTTTTCCATCTCCCGTCCAGCATTTAGCTTTCTCAGTCAGCGGTTAATTCTAACAGAGCGCCCTTTTCACGTCCGACATCAGACCTCCGACACCCGACACCGACTACGCCTTCAACGCCCGCCCTTCCCTTACCGCCAACTGCCAGTCCAGACCGTCAAGCAGCTCCCCATCCTCGTCCAGGGGCGGATAGGCCAGGCCATTGGCGCGGCAGTAGTCAGCTATTTTAGATTGCGCCCATTCAAATAAAGTACGCTGATAGCTGTCGTCGTCAAGACGGCGCTTGCTGTAAAGTCCTGCGAGCTGCCGTTGACGCTGAACCTCGGCCAAGATAATTCCGGCAGCAACAGAGACATTAAAAGATTGCACCATGCCCATCATGGGTATGGTGATAAAAGCGTCGGCTAGGGCGCAGCCTGCGGGACTAACGCCCTGTTTTTCAGCCCCCATCAAAATCACGGTGGGCTTGCTGTAATCTGGCTGGCGGAAATCAACCGCACCTTCGCCAAGATGAGCCGCGAGCACTTGGTAACCTTGGGCTTTTAAAGGTGCTAATGCCGTAGTCACATTTTGCTCGCGCTCAACCTGAACCCAGCTATGGGAACCCATCGCCGTGCCGCGAAAGGCCTTGTAGTCTTTATCGGGAATCACGCAGTGCATGCGACCAATCCCCGCAGCATCGGCAGTGCGAACAATGGCGGAGAGATTGCGGCTTTTATGAACATTGTCAGTAACAATGGTGAGATCCGGCTGGCGGAACTCTAAAACCTGACGCAGGCGTTGGAAGCGTGCTGCAGTCATGGCACGGGCCTCGGAAGTAAAAAGGGGCGTCAGTTTACAGTAGCTAGCCGAATGGGGAAATGCAGGCATCGGAGACGCTGGATGGGAGACGGGAGACGCAAAATCAAACGGCCGACATCAGACGTCCGACTAGCCCTTAGCGTCTCCCGTCCAGCATTAAGCTTTCTCCGCATGAGCTAAGCTTCATCATTGCGCCGCTTGTACGTCCGCCGCCAGACGCCCGACCTTAGACTCCATCTTCACCCCTCTATTACCGCCACCGTCAATCGTGAGACACACACGGTTTTATCCGCCTCATCGGCAATCCGAATTTCCCACACCTGAGTACGGCGGCCAATATGCACGGCCTTTGCTACACCCGTCACCAAGCCGCTTTTTACCGAGCGAATATGGTTAGCGTTGATATCTAAGCCCACGCAAACAAAACCCTTCTCACAGGCCAAGTTTGCAGCAAAACTGCCTAGTGACTCAGCCAGCACAACCGATGCACCACCGTGAAGTATGCCAAAGGGCTGATGAGTGCGCTTGTCGACCGGCATAGTGCCTTTGACAAAGTCAGCGCCGATTTCGGTAATCTCGATACCCAAAACGTCCGCAATGGTATTCCTCGTCACCGCGTTCGCTTCAGCTAAACTAGGAGTCTGTGTCCAGATCGTCATATTGGCCTCACCTTGTCATCTTTAAAGTCATTCCAACTTCACCAGAGTCCCGCGCCAGTAAGGAAAATCTCCTATGGCATTACAAGTTGACTCTGCTAACATAGGCGCAATAATAGCCAGCTTATTCACCGGAGGATAGCCCCATGTCGATGATCCCAAGAACTGTTTACGAAGAAGAGCATGAATTGTTTCGCGGCTCTGTCCGCAAATTTTTAGAAACTGAAGCCGCTCCCTACCACGCTCAGTGGGAAAAAGATGGCCAAGTTGATCGCGAGCTTTGGATCAAGGCCGGCGAGCAGGGCTTCCTCTCCCCCAGTGTGACTGAAGAATACGGCGGTGTTGGCGTCGATTTCCGCTACAACGCCATTATCGATGAAGAATGCGGCCGCTCAGGCTTAACTGGTATCGGCTGGGGTTTGCACTCAGACATCGCCGTACCCTATATCGAGCGCTACGGTAGTGAAGCTCAAAAGCAAAAATACCTGCCCAAATGCGTTACTGGCGAAACCATCATGGCCATTGCCATGACCGAACCCGCCGCTGGCTCAGATTTGCAGGGCATTAAAACTACCGCACTTAAAGACGGCGATGATTACATCATCAACGGATCTAAAACCTTTATCACCAATGGTCAGCTTGCCGACCTCGTGATCGTGGTTGCCAAAACCGACCCAAGTGCCGGCGCCAAAGGCATTAGCCTATTTTTGGTTGAAGCGGGCACCCCCGGTTTCAGCAAGGGTTCAAACTTAGAGAAGATTGGCCTTAAAGCGCAGGACACCTCTGAGCTGTTTTTCCAAGACGTCCGCGTATCTAAAGACCAGTTACTCGGCGAAGAAGGTATGGGCTTTGTATACATGATGCAAGACCTGCCCCAAGAACGCCTGAACGTGGCGATTCTTGCGGTGTCCTGCGCCGAAGCTATTCTCGAGCAGACCATTGCCTACGTAAAAGAACGCAACGCCTTCGGCAAAACCGTTGCCACCTTCCAAAACACGCAGTTCAAGCTTGCGGAATTGGAAACCCAAGTTTGCGCCGCACGAGTATTCTTGGATCGCTGCCTAGAGCTACACATTGAACACAAGTTTGATTCGGTTATGGCGGCAAAAGCCAAGCTACTCACCACTGACCTGCAATGCAAAGTCGTTGATGAGTGTCTGCAGTTGCACGGTGGTTACGGCTTTATGTGGGAATACCCCGTTGCCCGCGCCTTTGCCGACTCGCGGGTACAGCGTATCTATGCTGGCACCAACGAAGTAATGAAGTTAATTATTGGCCGCGACTTACTGAAGTAAGTCCACCCTAGCCAGGTTTTGCTTTGGGGCTGCTTGCAGCCCCTTTTTTTCGTCCTTAATAACTGACCACCCCAGTACGCTCACCCATACCACTCCCGCTCGGCGGCATTGGCACTGCGCCTTGCAAAGCCAATAAACTACTCTGATCAACCTGAATCAAACCGCGCTTGGGGCGATCAAGATCAATGATAATGAACACAATCATCGCGATCAAAAATGACACCATCACCGTTGGTGCCACCACCCGCGTGCCACTTAAACCACTGGAATATCCCAACATCCCGCCAGAGGCGACAAACACAATAAACAGCAACCACAGCACCACTTCAGGCACACGCATTTGCTGCAAGGCATTGCGCTTACCCTGGCTGTCGATCATTTCATTCAAGGAATTGACGAAAGCCCCTGATGTCACTGGCCGCGGGTCAGCGTTGGTTGCCGCTACCGCCAGCGCCCATAAATCGCTTTGCAGCGCAGCGATATCTTGATTGTATTTTTTGCGCTGAGCAGCGTGGCTTAAATCAATCTTGCCAATACCAATGCGCATATCAACATAGCGGCCTAACAAGGCGTTGGCCTCGGCGTGGAACTCCTCCGGCAATAGCTGCACTCTTAAACTCGCGGTGCCGATCGCATTCGCCTCGGCGATCAAGGCCTCACTGCGACCGTCAAAACGCTGCATCGACATACTAAAAGTAAAGCCCAACAACAAGGCCAGCAAGCCGAGAATACTGCCCTGTATTGAACCCGTCAGCGTCTTCATCTCGGCGTCGGTGCTGTGCTGCACAAAACGCCCAATCCGAAAACTAAGCTCATTCATTGCAATAATAAGCAGGAATAAAATGCCGGTAATGAGCACGCTGTCGTAATTATAAAGAAAGGGTTGCGCCATGATTTTCTCAAGATTGCCAAGGGAATAAAGCCGAAAAAATTTTTCCCAGCAAGCTATAACAGCGCAGCTGGAAAAGGTTGGCCATTGGTGGTTTAAATAACTGGAAAGTTCCGAGACCAAGAAAATATTTATTGGCCTCGAAAAGGCCTTTAAAGAAACTGAAAAATCAGTTTCTCTGTACCGAGAACAAATTGCTTAGGCGTAGTAATCTACCGCGAGTTTACTTCCTGCAACCGCAGATAAATCGAGGGAATTGACTGCCTCGTCGTCAGGCTTGGCATTATTTGCTAAGCCATTGTTGCCCGCCCGTTCGGCTGAATCTTGCTGGCCCGCTGACTCCCCAGCAAATTGCTGACTGCCATTGGCCGACGCACCATTCCCCAAATTCGGGTTGTGACTCACCTTAACCTCATCAAGTCGCAAACCCTGCTGTTCAAAACTACTGCTTAAACGCGGCAGCATTTTCTCAATCAGATCACTGGCTTCACTGTTTTGGGCTTGAAATTGCACCGAGGTATTATCACCGTTCATGGACAGCTGAATATGAATACTGCCCAACTCGGCGGGGTGCAGCTGCATAGTCGCAGTGTGTACACCGTTATTAACCATCATGCCGATACGCGCCGCCATGGCCTGTCCCCACCCGGGGTTGTCAACGAGGCTCTGATTCATGGTTAGCGCAACTGCAGCCCGTGGCGCAGCGCCATTCGCACTACCAAGAGCACCTTTAAGCTGGGACAACGAGGCCAACTCACTGAAGTCCTCATCCATACTAAGACTTTCTGTCTGCAGACCTTTTGCTTGCGCTAAACCGAGCCCCTCACCTTTAACGCCCTGTAGCGCAGCGGCAAAACCACCGGCCACGGT
>NZ_JBFJWS010000021.1:0-28546 GCF_041623545.1 Zhongshania sp.
AGGCAAAAAAAAACCGCTTTTCAGCGGTTTTTCAAAACTTTGGTGGAGCTAGGCGGGATCGAACCGCCGACCTCTTGCATGCCATGCAAGCGCTCTCCCAGCTGAGCTATAGCCCCAAAGCAGAGGATGCGCATATTAATGATCACCCTTGACCTTGTCAACAAGTGGATGAAAAATCTCGTTAATTTCTTTACCACACCCACTCGGTTACAAGACAGCAAGATATTTACGCCTTCGCTTCACACGCTTGCTGATACCGCTTCTCCAATTTTTTAAGGCGCTTTTTACCCACACCACCCAGCACCTCGACCGCATGGCGCAAACGCGCCCGACTCATGTCGGGGCCAAGTACTTCCATGGAGTCGACCACTGAAATTGACGAGGTGGTGCCCGCAATAGCAATAAACAGCGGCGGCATAAAATCTTTTAATTTAATACCTAAGCCATCTGCCAGTGACTTTATCTCTGCGAAGATTGCATCTCGCTGCCAATCACTTAGCGCTTCTAGGCGCCAAGCCGCGCACTGCAATAAGGTAAGAAGTTCGTCCTCATCTAAACTTGAAACAGCAAAGCTGGCCGGTGTAAGGGGCAACATGCCAGATAGGAAAAACCCCGCCAAGGGTGCCAAATCACTGAACACCTCAATACGAGACTGAATATGCGGTATGATTTTCATGAGGGTATCGCGATTCAAAGCCCACTCTTGCAGGCGGTCGGCGAGCTGCTCTGGATTGCAGTCTTCGCGCAGCCACAAACCATTGAGCCAGCGCAGCTTTTCCACATCGAAAATCGGCCCACCCAAGCTCACTCGGCTAATATCAAAATGGGCAATCATTTCCTGCAGGCTGAATTTCTCGCTTTCATCTGGCATTGACCAGCCCATGCGACCCAAATAATTCAACATTGCCTCGGGTAAAAAACCCATGCGCTTATAATAATTAATACTGGTCGGGTTTTTGCGCTTACTGAGTTTACTCTTGTCAGGGTTGCGCAATAGAGGCAAATGACACAGTACAGGCATATCCCAGCCAAAATACTGATACAACAACTTATGTTTTGGCGCCGAATTTATCCACTCCTCGCCGCGCAGCACATGACTTATCCCCATCAAATGATCATCAACCACATTAGCGAGGTGGTAGGTTGGTAAACCGTCAGACTTCAGTAATATTTGGGCGTCGACCTGGCCCCACTCCAGTTCAATTTTACCTCGCAGCATGTCATCGATCTCGCAGTGGCCGTCATCTTCTGGCACAAACATACGAATGACGTAAGGCTCACCGGCGGCCTCTCGGCGCGCGTTCTCGGCATCGTCTAATTTCAAATCGGAGTATTTAAGCGCCGTATGACCACCCGCCTCACGACGGGCCTCGCGCAAAGTATCTAGCTCGACCGGTGTCCGATAGCAACGAAATGCGTGGCCCGCCGCAATTAATTGCTCGCAATGTTCGCGATATATTTCACTACGCTCACTCTGCCGATAAGGCCCGTGGGGACCGCCCACGTCCGGACCCTCGTCCCAATCCAAACCCAGCCAGCGCAACGAATCAAAAATCGCCTGCTCAGAGGCGGCAGTTGAACGCTGTTGATCGGTATCTTCGATCCTCAGCAAAAACTCCCCGCCCTGACTTTTAGCGAAGCAGTAGTTGAATAAGGCGATATAAGCAGTGCCCACATGTGGGTCGCCAGTGGGGGACGGAGCAATACGAGTGCGAACAGTCATGGAGTGTTTATTACCATTTGAATACAATAGGGTTTTCAGCGCGCCACCAATAATGACAGCAAGCTCATGCTACGGCCATTATACGTGTCGATACTGCCAAGATTCATCCATCCGCAGAGGTATTTCAACGCAGATGAGCAAAAAAACTCTCGACCGCCGCTTCTGCGTCGCTCCGATGCTGGATTGGTCAGATCGCCATTGCAGGGTTTTCTGGCGCCAGCTAAGCCGTCATGCCGTTCTGTATACGGAAATGATAACCACTGGCGCATTAATCCACGGCGACCAAGCGCGTCATTTAGATTACAGCGATATTGAACACCCTGTAGCGCTGCAATTGGGCGGCAGCGACCCCGCAGATCTGGCGACTGCAGTGCGGATGGCCGAACAATGGCGTTACGATGAAGTGAATTTAAATTGCGGCTGCCCCTCCGACCGAGTACAAAACGGCTTTTTTGGCGCCTGCCTGATGTCCCGTCCGAGCTTAGTTGCCGATTGCGTAAAGGCGATGAAAGACGCTGGCGACATACCGATCACCGTTAAGCATCGGATCGGCATAGACGAACAAGAGGGCTACGGCCCACTCCAAGAATTTGTGGGGGCCATTGCTGAGGCCGGTACCGACGCCATTATTGTCCACGCTCGTAAAGCCTGGCTGCAGGGCCTAAGCCCCAAGGAAAACCGAGAAATCCCGCCGTTAAATTATGAATTAGTTCACCAACTAAAACAGGACTTCCCAACCCTGGAGATCATCATCAACGGCGGCATCCAGACCCTCGAAGACGCCAACTCGCAATTGTCATATGTCGATGGCATTATGATGGGCCGCAGCGCCTACCAAACACCCTATATACTGGCGGAGGTAGATGAGCAGTTTTATCAGCAAGCCGCTACTAACAAAACTCGGCGTGACATCATCCACGACTTGTTTCCTTATATTGAGGCGGAGCTGGTCAAAGGCACCCGACTAAACCACATGACCCGACATATTCTAGGGCTGTTTAATGGTCAAGCAGGCGGCAAGCTGTTTCGTCGCCATATCAGCGAACACGCTCACCGCCCCGGCGCAGGCCTAGAAGTTCTCAGCGACGCGCTAGCCTATGTTGAGCGCAGCTGGTAGTTAAGCAATTAAAGGATTAATCAATAATGAGCAGTAAACTCGATCAATTAAAATCAATGACCGATGTCGTTGCCGACACTGGGGATATAGAAGCCATCGCTCGCTTTGCCCCCCAAGATGCGACCACTAATCCCTCATTAATTCTGAAAGCCGCCGCACTACCGCAGTACAGTGGCTTAATAGACGACGTTGTGAAAAACACACTCCACGATGCCGACGACCCTATACAACTACAAAGCGCAGCCACCCAGCTAGCGGTAGAAATTGGCGCCGAAATTACTAAACTCGTACCTGGCAAGGTGTCGACTGAAGTCGATGCCCGCCTGTCATTTAACACCGAGGCGATGATTAACGAAGGTCGCCGCATCGTTCAGCTTTATCAAACCAAGGGAATCGATAAAAGCCGCCTGCTGATTAAAATCGCCTCAACATGGGAAGGCATCGAAGCGGCAAAAGTCCTCGAGCAAGAAGGCATTGAGTGCAATCTAACTTTGCTCTTTAGCCTAGTTCAGGCAGCAGCCTGCGCAGAAGCCGGCGCCACCTTAATTTCGCCTTTTGTTGGCCGGATTTTGGACTGGCATGTCGCTCACGGCGCAAAACCGGCCAACGCAAATGAAGACCCCGGCGTGCAATCGGTTAGCGCGATTTACAGTTATTACAAACAACACAACTACAAAACCGTTGTTATGGGCGCAAGCTTTCGCAATTGCGGTGAAATTGAAGCATTGGCGGGCTGTGACCGACTCACTATTAGCCCAGCCCTGTTGAGCGAATTGAAAGAAGACAACGGCGACCTGCCCCGCCGCCTGTCACCCGAAATGAGTTTTGCATCTCAGGCCAAAATTTCGATTAACGAAATCGACTTCCGCTGGGCGATGAATGAAGACGCCATGGCCACCGAAAAACTAGCGGAAGGAATTCGCGCATTTGCCGCAGACCAAGTTAAATTAGAAACTCTACTGCGAGGGTGGAACCGGCATGTTTGAAAAACTGAAGCAACTTTTCGCGGTCGCAGATGACACCGGCAATAGCGACAATATGACCTTGGAGCTGGTCACTGCCGCACTGCTGCTGGAGGTCAGTAAAGCAGACTTCCAAGAAGACCCCGCGGAAATCGATAAAATCCGCAATATTCTACTTCAACACTTTTCGGTCAGCCTTAGCGATATCAATGCATTTATCGCCAAAGCCCGAGAAACCGGTAACGACAGCACCTCGCTCTACCCCTTTACCCGTTATATTAATGACAACTGCAATAATATAGAGAAATACCAGTTAGTCTTGGCACTATGGGAAGTGGCGCTAGAAGACGGCCGAATAGATAAATACGAAGACCACCTAATTCGTAAAATTTCGGATCTGATTTATTTACCCCATAGTGAATTTATCAGGGCTAAATTAAGCGTAATCGGCGTTGAGTAAAACACGACTGGCCTAAAAACACTGGCCTTCTAGCAGTGACACCAATTCTCTAAACTTCGCGTGATTACTATCACTTAAGCCCATTAGCGTGCGATGGGCTTCAAGGACGCGACTGCGAACGCCCTCTTCACTGGCATCTAATACTGGCAACTCCCCCAGGTCCTCATCGTCCAACAAGGGCTCTTGACGGATACGGAACACTCGGTCAAACCCCATGCTCTGCAGCACACGGGTAATATCGGGATTGGTGGACAAAATAAGCGGGACAAACTCAAATTTTTCTTTAGCCTTGATCGCTAATTTAGCAAGCAAGCCCAAGGTAGTGCTGTCGACATTAATGGCATCGGATAAATCCACCACCACACTAGCAAAGCCCTCGACAGAGAACATTTCGTCGAAGAACTCATCCAAGGTAGTACAAAGGGTCAGCCGCACGTCGCCAACCAGCTTTATTACAAAGGCACCGTCCTGTCCCGCTACTAAAATTCGACCAGGCTGCATTCGCCTATAACCTACTTACAACTAAAATTGCGATATCGTCCGGCGCTTCGTTTATATCAAATAAACCAAAGGTCTCGGCCAGCTGCGTTGAGGAGTTTTGACCCTGTTTTAACAAATCAAGCAAGAGCTGCTCTTTATTTTCCAAGGTATCACTGTTCAAGACCTCTAATATACCATCAGAGAACAAGCTCAGCACAGCCCCCGGTGGAAAACTGATCATATGGTCAGTAAATTGTGCGTCCGCAAATAAGCCTACCGGCATATCGTGCTCGGGCAAAAACTCTGCTCTACCATCGACCGCCAGTACCGGCGCCGGCAAATGCCCCGCCACAGAATAGGACAATTGATTACATTTTAAATCGAACGCACCCACACACAGCGTCACATGCTTGCCAATACCCATCTCTAATAGTTCACGATTAGCAATGGCTAGCATTTTCGCAGGAGATAGAATGGCGGTTGAGCCTCGATGTAAAAAATCGCTACGCTTACGCGCAAATAGATTCTTCAGAAAGACGGTAACGAATGCCGAGCTAGCGCCGTGACCAGAAACATCGGCAACAAAAAATACGGCATGATCTTCACCCACCACAAAATAGTCAACAAAGTCACCACTAAGGTACAAGGAGGGCAAAATATAGTGACAGAATTGGTAATTAGATATTTGCTTAGGTGTGTCTGGTAGCAGCAGTTGCTGCACGTGCTTACCAGCCTGCTGATCCTGCTGTAGTAGGGTTAAACTTTCCAGCAATTCGCGGTTAGCGCTTTCGAGCTTATTTCGATACGCCAAGTTTTCGCGTTTTAAGGCACCTCGTTCCAGCGCCCGATCAAGAACATGACTTATAACAACCAATTTTTCGGTCGGCAACATCAAATAATCGGTTGCACCATGGCGCACAGCGGCAAGAATATCAGCCATGCTTTTACGACGAGAAAGACCTATCAGCGGGAGTTCCCGTGGATCAGCGGCCATTTTACCCAGAAGATCAATACCACGATCCTCAGGAAAATCGATATCAATCATGACAATATCGATATCTTCTTCACGGAAACTCGGCATCGCTAAGGCACAATCGGCAATGGCCACAACTTCCATGCCGAGTCGCTCTAAAGAAACAACGAGCTGAGCTTGAATTGCGTCCGCCTGTTGAACCAGCAGAATCCGATGAGGACAGGTGTTATTCATTCAGCCTTTTTACCCGCATCCACCCGCACACACAAGGGGCAATCGTGTGGAGGATTAACAGCCTTTTGAAGGGGCACGATCTTAAAAGTCAAAAGACTCAAAGTCTTCATCGCCAAAATCATCTTTAAGCTGGCCATCGTTTATCAGGAACTCTCTACGCTGTAGATAGGCGTCTTTGAAAAAAGTGTATTTATCACCCGACACCAAACCCTCGGTGCCCAACAAACTGGCGCGAACCTGCAGCAAATCCAGCAGGCTCATGCCATAGCGCGCCGTCTCTGGATCGATCGCACCAGTCACTGACACTAAAGAGTCAACGCCCTGGCCAGCACCATCGCGAATATTACTCGGCCCTAAAAACGGCAGCACCAAATACGGTCCAGGCCCAACGCCCCACACCGCCATGGTTTGACCAAAGTCTTCAGATTCGCGCTTTAAGCCAATATGACTAGCCACATCAAAAAAACCAACTACCCCAACGGTAGTATTGATAATAAAGCGACCGCCATCGACGAACACATCGCCAACTTTGCCCTGCAATAAATCATTCGTCATGTTTTTGATTTCGCCAATATTATTAAAGAAATTGGCAATACCCTGATCAACAATAGCGGGCGTAATCTTGCGGTACCCACGCGCTATCGGCTGCACCAAATATTCGTCAGCGGTATTATTAAACGCAAATATACCGCGATTGAAACCCTCCCAAGGATCGCGGGGATCACCGTCGCTCTCCGCGTTCGCCCCTGCTACTCCCAGCATTGACAACAACACCAGCAAGGCACAGACTTTTCGTTGCATTGGAATCATCTACCCAAATCACTCTTTAAGTCCAAAACCGGCCATCACTATACCTAATAGGCTAGAAATTGGCACCAATTGGATCATTACCACTAATTTACCAACAAAATATCCAGATCCAGCAATTGCCGCAATATTTCGCTACCAAAAGTCACCACCGCCGAAAACTCGACATTTAATTCCCCTGCGATCTCAGCCAGCACATCACTAGATACTTTCCCGCTCGATTGGGCGACTATAGCCAACAGCCTGGCCGTGACACTGTTAATTTCAAGAAACCGAACCTCATCTAGGCGATTCCGGTAAACCACAATATACGTTGGCTCAGCCGCAGGCTCACGAGGTTGAAAATCCACACTAAGATGATGTACCGGAAACTGATAAGCCAAGGACCAAGCCAACGGGGAAACACTGAGAGCGACACGAAGAATGTCGTCGACACCAACCGCCGGTGGCAGCTCGTCTTCCGCGATATCCAAGGCCAGCTCGACCCACTCATAGTGCGCCAATTCCCGCAAAAACACCGGATCAAGCTCGGCACTGCGTCGATCTTCGAGATAACTGAGAAATTCCTCTGCTATCCGCAAAAAATACGGGCTTTGGCAGCAGTGGCAACGCATAAAATCCCGTACCAAGGCATACCAGTCATCTTCAGCATACAGGCTTCGACAAACCGGAAATCCGTTGCTGAGAAAGCCCTCTATATTATTAAAGAATAAGTCCCTATAAATTGCTAAGCGCCGGGGCTCAATACCCGCCGGCCCTGGGCTGACATCTGGGTCACGGACAAAATCCGTCATACACTGCTGCACTTGCTGAAAGCCTTTCATTTGCCATCACATCCAATGACAAAGGACTCAACAACCTTAACTTTAGCTTGTGCTCGACGAATCTGACTTACTTCCAACAACAACTCTGCCATTGGAGGGAAGTTAAAGTCTCGTTCCAAGAGCGTCGGCAAGGGCCCACAGAGCCGATAAGCCTCGTCGAGTAATGCCCAGACCGACTCAATGACATCAGCGCCATGAGTATCGACCCTCAAATCCTCGGCTTCGTCGAAATGCCCTGCAATGTGAATATAACGCGCGCGCGCCAAAGGCAGCGAATGTAAAAATTGATAGGGGTCGTAGTTGTGATTTACGCTGTTAACAAAAATATTATTCACATCCAAAAGTAAATCGCAGTCAGCCTCGCTCAATACCGCGTTGATGAATTCACTTTCAGACATCGCTTGCGCAGGCGCCGCATAATAAGAGGCGTTTTCAAGCAAAATGCGCTGACCTAAGGTGTCTTGAACCTGCTTAACCCGCTCCGCAACGTGATAAACCGCCTCCTCCGTGAATGGTATCGGCAATAAATCATAGAGCTGGCCTTGGTCGCCACAATAAGTCAGGTGCTCTGAGTACAGCGGGCAATCAAACCGCCGGATAAACTCCTTTATATCGCCTAACAAACCTTTATCCAGCGGAGCGAAGCCGCCAATATTCAATGATAAACCGTGTAAGTAGACCGGATATCGCTCAGCTAACTCCCGAAATGAACGACCAAAGCGGCCGCCGATATGTAGCCAGTTTTCCGGCGCAACCTCAAGGAAATCCAGTTCACCACGAGTAAGGGCTTGTAGTTCAGGAATCAATCCCCGCCGCAAGCCCAACCCCGCAAGTGCACTCGGCACCTCACCCACGGGGTTCACCCTTACCCACTAGCTGTATATCCGTCATTTACTACTTAGCCATCTTGTCAGCGCCGCATTTACCCTCGCCACACTTACCTTCAATGGCAGCTTTGACCTCTACTTTGGTTTTAACAGCCCCACACTTGCCCTCACCGCACTTACCTTCGCCGCACTTACCTTCGTGAGCAGCTTTGGCTTTGTCAGCGCCACATTTGGCTTCGCCACACTTGCCTTCGTGCGCCGCCTTGGCTTTATCAGCACCGCATTTGGCTTCACCGCACTTGCCCTCGTGAGCCGCTTTGGCCTTGTCAGCACCACACTTAGCTTCGCCACACTTACCTTCGTGCGCGGATTTTGCTTTGTCTGCACCACACTGCGCTTCTGCGCTGGCTTTTTCGGCGTCGAACTTCGCTTCAGATTTCGCCGCTTTGTCGGCGTTGCCCATTGCCAATTCATAACCAGACGTCAGTGTTTTCGCGGCAAAGGGGTTTTCACCAGCCATCGCTGGGCTCATCGCAGAAGCGAGTATGGCTGCACCAAAGGCCGCAGCCATCGGCTTTTTAGTAAAGGTTTTCTGAGTCATTGTTATTCTCCAGTCTAAGTATGTAAGCCAGCATTTAAAAAGAAAACGATTCAATAATCCATCGCACCATGAGCATAGCAGTTTTAAGCGATGGACCTCATACGCGATATCGACGTCATTCGATTTAGTAATATAGAGACGCACTCAATTTAATAATGTTACATCTTGCACCAAGGCTTTCCAGAGAACTTTCAGTCGTTTCTCCGAAATCGGCGTTCGAGTGCCCATGTTTTGAGCGAACAATGAAATCCGCAACTCTTCCATTTGCCAGCGGTACTCCATCACCTTCGGGTGACGGCGATGCTTTTCCGGAAGTTTCTTCACAAACTCTAAAAACTGCTGTTGCAGCGGTTCAAGTACCAAGGTCGATTGCCGGTCACGCTGGTAAGCACCATCCAATTTGCTTATCCGTTGTGATATCGCCTGTAAATAACGCGGATATTGCACAAGTTCCTCACGACTCAGGTCCGTTATGAAACCCTCGAAGAACAAAGCGGCTAATTGACCATTTATGTCATTGATACTGTGAATCCAACTGAGTGAATTCAGTTTTTTAAGGCTGCGCCGAATATCGGCGTAATTTTCCAGTATTCGACTTAATAGTTCAGCGCAGGCCTCCGCGTCGGCAACAAAGCCGCCACGCCCCTGCTCCCAAACTTGCTCAAATTCTTCTTTAGTATGGGGTAAACAATCATCACTCAGCGCAAAGCTGTGCTGCGCTGCAGCCAACAAACAGTCCTCCAGCCAGCGCTTTTTCTGTTCTCCAACCGCCGATAATTGCAATTGTGCTGTATTGCTGCGAAATAAACTCGCTCGCAAAGCCTTACACTGCTGAACAAGCCGCAATAAAAGTAAGCGTTGTACGCCGCGCAAATTAGCCTGTTTAGCATCGGCATCGGTTTCCGCCAAGCTTAATTCAACACCTTCACCTTGATCCCGCAAGCACGGATAGGCAACAAGCGTTGCGCCGCCTTGTTTAAACTCATAACGGGGTTCCAAGCGATCAAAATCCCAGTCCGTTAGGGTTTTGGTTTCAAATCCGCTACCACGTTCTTCGGCGATACCTTGCTGTACCTGCACGGCCAGTTCTGCACAAAGTGCCCGAAAATCTCGGCTTTGAGCCAACAATTTTCCGGCATTATCGAGCACACGGATATTCATGCGATAGAAATTATCGAGGTTGTTCCTCGACCACTCAGCAACATCAATCTGCAGACCGCTGATTTTCCGTAACGCCTCAGCCAAGCTCGGCAGTAAACCCACATCATCAACTGACAGCATGGGCAGCGCCTTGTCAACAAAGTCCGGTACTGGCACTAACTGCTTACGCTGCACTTTTGGCAGGTTCTTAAGCAGTGCAATACACTTATCCCGCAGTAGCCCCGGCACCAGCCACTCCAGCCGTCCTTCTGGCAGTTTCGTCAAGCTTGCCAATGGCACGGAGACACTAACACCATCGGCAGGGTGATTAGGTTCAAAATGGTAACTCAACGCCAAAATCATGCCGGCGCAGTGCAAGGTGTCAGGGAATTGCTCCTCAGTGACATCACTACCGGCGTGGCGCATTAACTCCCCGCGACTCAAAAACAAGGTTCGTGGCGGCGCTGTGTTTTTTAACCAGCTTTCCAAATGCGCAGCCGTGATTATGCCGTCGGGAATACGTTCATTGTAATAGCGGAACAGCTCATCATCAGATACCAAAATATCTCGGCGCCGAGCCTTATCTTCCAACTCGCCGATTTCGTCAATCAATTTGCGATTGTGGCGAAAGAACTCGGCTTTGCCTTGATAGCGGCCTTCGACCAAGGCTTGTCGAATTAGAATTTCACGACTTTCGACCGGCGAAATCGGGCCGTAGTGAACCCGCTTTTTATCACGGATCAGCAGGCCATAGAGCATGGTTTGCTCATAGGCCATTACACGGCCACTGCGGCTATGCCAGTGAGGCTCGTAATAACTGCGTTTTAACAGCTCATCGTTAATACCAAATACCCACTCGGGGTCGATTTTTGCCACACAACGCGCGTAGAGCTGGGTAGTTTCCGCAAGCTCTGCAGCTACAATCCATTTCGGCGCTTTTTTAAACAAAGAGGAACCAGGAAATATCCGCAATTTCCGATTGCGGGCGCCGAGGTATTCCCGCTCTTCATCTTTGCAGGCAATTTGCCCTAAAAAGCCCGGCAGCAAGGCACGGTGAATGCTGTCAAAATCCGCGGGTTCACGATTCACCGGCAATTTTAATTGCCGACACATCAAGGTGATTTGGTGGTGAACCTCGCGCCACTCCCGCATCCGCGTCCAAGATAAAAATTCGCGCTGACAGAGCTTGCGCCACTGACTCGCCGACAGCGCTTGACGCTGCTCCTCGGCGTAATCCCACAAACCAACAAAGGCCATAAAATCTGAATCTGGCTGCCAAAAGCGGCGGTGTTTTTCATCGGCAGCTTGCTGTTTATCGGCTGGCCGGTCGCGAGGGTCTTGAATACTTAGCGCGCTGGCAATAATAAGCATTTCTCGCAAACATCCGCCATCGGCAGCAGCCAGCAGTAAACGACCAATACGTGGGTCAACAGGAAAGCGGCCCAATTGCTGACCGAGTTTATTGAGCTTGCCGTCTTTTATCGCGCCCAGCTCGGCAAGCAAGGCAAAACCGTCGTTAACAAATTTATTATCGGGGGCATCCACAAACGGAAAAGCACTGATATCCCCCAGCTTGAGCTGGAGCATTTGCAGAATAACTGCCGCGAGATTGGTACGCTGAATTTCTGGTTCGGTATACACCGGCCGACCCAAGTAGTCAGCCTCGCTATACAGACGGTAGGCAATACCAGCCGCGACACGGCCGCAACGTCCGGCGCGCTGATTGGCGCTAGCTTGTGAAATTGGCTCTATCGGCAATCGCTGCACCTTGCTCCGCACGCTGTAGCGACTAATACGGGCCGTGCCGCCATCAATCACATAACGGATCCCCGGAACGGTTAGCGAGGTTTCCGCAACATTGGTTGCCAAAACCACCCGCCAACCACGCCGCCCCCGCAAATCAAAAATCCGCTGTTGCTCAGCCGTGCTTAAACGAGAATACAGAGGCAGCACCTCTGCCCCCGGCAAATCTGCTTTACGCAAATGCCGAGTCACATCACGAATATCCCGCTCGCCACTAAGAAAAACCAAGGTATCACCGCTGCGTTGGGCGCCCTCAGCAATCAATTCTCGCAGCACCGCCTCAACGGCCTCACCCAGATCGTTATCGGCACTCAACTCCTCTTGCGGTCGGTAGCGATATTCAACGGGAAAACTGCGGCCAGAAACCTCAATTACCGGCGCATTATTAAAGTGCTCGGAAAAACGTGCGACATCAATCGTGGCCGACGTTATTATCAGTTTTAAGTCGGGCCTCTTAGGCAGCAGGGTTTTCAAATAACCCAGCAGAAAATCAATATTCAAGCTGCGCTCATGGGCCTCATCAATAATGATGGTGTCGTATTCACTCAAGAAGCGGTCGCGCTGAATCGCCGCCAGCAAAATACCGTCGGTCATCAATTTGATATGGCTGTTCGGCGAGCTGACTTCCTGAAAACGAATTTGAAAGGCAACGCCCTCGCCCAAGCTTGTGCCAAGTTCCTCCGCCAGGCGCTGAGCCACCGCCCGCGCCGCCAAACGGCGCGGCTGAGTATGAGCAATGAGGCCAGCAACGCCACGGCCCATGTCTAAACAGATTTTGGGGATTTGGGTGGTCTTCCCCGAGCCAGTCTCCCCCGCGACGACAACAACCTGATGCTCGCTAATAGCAGCGCGAATATCATCGACCCGCTGACTTACGGGCAAATCTGGCGGATAGGCGATTGCCGGCAAGCTCCCCCGCCGTTGCAGAACTCTGGCCTGCGAGGCCGCAAAGCGCTGGCCCAGCGCCGTTAGCTTCTGACTAATGTCAGCGCCCGTCGCAGCCTGTTGCTGCAATTGCCGACAGGCGCGACCAAGCGAGAAGCGATCGGCTAAGAAACAGTCATCCAACTGGCCCAATAAGGCCTGCGGATCTAGCGCAACGGCGACGGCCGAACTCATTTCTGATCGAATTTCAGACATACATTCCATTAAAAACAAAAAAGGCGCCAGTTGGCGCCTTTTACTTATGCATAACAGCTAAACGACTATTTGTTAGCCTTGGCGAGCTTGGCGAGCTCCTCGTCGCGAAGCGAGCGACGCAACACCTTACCAACATTGGTTTTAGGCAGTTCATCACGCACTTCAATATAGCGAGGCATTTTATAGCCGGTGAGGCGTTCACGCAAAAATGCTTTTAGCTCACTGACGTCAATATCGCCTTTTTTGGCAGCTACAAAGATTTTAACTGCTTCCCCAGACTTTTCATCAGGCACGCCAATTGCCGCACATTCAGCAATATTGGGGTGGCCGCTCAAAACGTCTTCAATCTCATTGGGGTAAACATTAAAACCGGAGACAATGATCATGTCCTTCATACGGTCGACAATGCGCATGTAACCATCTTCTTGCACAACAGCGACGTCACCCGTGTGCAGCCAACCATCAATAATGGTTTTTTCAGTTTCGTCTGGACGCTGCCAATAGCCCATCATCACCTGCGGGCCACGAACACATAGTTCACCACGTTCACCGACACCCTTGTCAACGCCGTCAACAACGATGCGAATCTCAGTACCAGGCAAGGCAACGCCAATCGTACCAATTTGATTATTACCACCCGGGTTAATGGAGACCACTGGTGATGTTTCAGTTAGACCGTAGCCTTCGTAAACCTCAGCGCCAGTGACGTCCATCCACTCTTTTGCTGCACCGGCTGTTAAGGCCATACCGCCTGACATAGTGGCTTTAACCGAGGAAAAGTCCAGCGCTCGGAATTCCTCGTTATTGCACAACTGTACAAACAGGGTATTAATCCCGCTCATACCGCTCCAGCGATAGCGCTTCATTTCTTTTATTACACTGCCAAGGTCACGCGGGTTGGCGATTAAGACGCCATGGTTACCCTGTAACATCACGCAGAAAGACAGCATAAAGGAGTAAATATGGTATAGCGGCAAGGGCGACAGAAAGGTTTCTTCGCCTTCCTTCAGGCCAAAGCTTTCAAACAGATTTTTACTCTGCAGAATATTCGCCATTAAATTGCGATGGCTGATCATCGCACCTTTAGATACCCCGGTAGTACCGCCGGTGTATTGCAGTAATGCAACGTCTTCAGCATCAGGGTTCGCTTGGGTAAATTCACCACTCTTCCCCTTGGCCAAAACACTGCGATATTTAACTGCGTTCTTAAATTTGAACTTGGGCACCATTTTTTTAACGTGCTTAACGACGTTATTAATGAGTATCCGTTTTGCAGTTGGGTGCAGATCGCCAATTTCAGTCACAATGACGAATTCGACGGGGGTCTCATCTACCACTGCAGCCGCCGCTTCCGCGACATTGGCGAGTACAACCAATGCTTTTGCACCGGAGTCATTCAGCTGGTGCTTTAACTCGCGCTGACTGTAAAGTGGGTTGGTGTTGACCACAATTAAACCAGCGCGAATAGCGCCAAACAACGCGACCGGGTATTGCAAGATATTAGGCATTTGCAGTGCAATGCGGTCACCGGGGCGCAAATTAGTATTTTTCTGTAAATATGTCGCAAATTGAGCTGAAAGCTTATCTAGATCGCTATAAGTAATGGTTTCGCCCATACAGGACATCGCGGGCAAATTACCAAATTTGCTGACGCAGTGGTTAAACATAGCCCCCAAATTTGCATGCTGTGTTAAATCCACATTGTCTGGCATGCCCACTTTCGCACGCGCTGCTTTAATAACTGCTGCAATACTTTCCATTTCTGCTGACAAAGTCGCCCCCTAAAATAGTGCTTGTTGTTATTGGCGCCGCACCCAAAAAACTCAGGCAAGCCGACCACTGATATTCAGCTAGGCAAGCTATCGACATTTGTATTCACTGTCAACACTAGCTGGTCGCTGTTTTGACTTCTGCAGATCGATATTGCTCCGGATCGATAAACATCAGTTGCAATACCAGCGCCCCGGGGCGTCGCAGGTCGGCCCCCAAAACCAATGCATTTAATACCCCATCGATATAGGTCAGCGCCGGAATATTAAAGAGTAGCTGATTACCGCCGTCGTCGCTCATTACCAGTGGTTCTGCTTTGGCATTGATTACTTTCGCCAACTCTGCGGTCAGATATAGCAGCTGCTCCTTAAATGCACTGAAATTCAAATTGCCGCGAAACTCCTGAGGCAATAATTGCAGCTTGACCCGCAGCGCTGACTTATCAGGCATGGTCATATCGGTCAAAATCAATTCCCGCCCCGCCTCTAGCTCGCGGAAATAACGTTTTGCTTCTGTGCGCCCTGCATCCAGCAAACCGCTTTTAAATAAGCTTGCCGCTATTGCCAGCACACTCGCTGCATCCATTTGTACTTTCATTATTTATCGATCCGTATTGTATGGTTATTGGCCTCGCGGCCATGACATTACTTTCTTAGCTTTAAAATTTCCACATCCGCCAAGCGATGGCAGGCTGCCATAGTCGCTACTTTGGTGGGCCGCAACCATGGCGGGTTTGCGCTGCACGCTGGTTCCGCCATAGCGCAGCGCGGTGCAAACCGGCAGCCACTATCTGATGCCAGCGGAGCTTTGTGTCCTGCCGACTGGCCCCGTATTGCCGGCGCAAATTTCCGTTCTTTGATGACCCCATCTAGGTGCGCCGCTAACAACTTCGCCGTGTAGGGGTGCCGCGGCCCTTCGAATAACGGTGGTGTTGCGCCCAGTTCAACAATTTCACCAAGGTACATTACCGCTGTACGGGTTGCCAAAAAACGCACCACCGCTAGATCATGAGCAATAAACAACATAGCGGTATTGTGCTCGGTTTGCAGCTCTTGCAGTAAATTAATGATTTGCGCCTGCACTGACACATCTAGTGCAGAGACTGGCTCGTCACATATAACTAACTTTGGCTCGGCGATAAATGCCCGTGCGATACCAATACGCTGCCGCTGGCCGCCGGAGAGCTCATGCGGGTAGCGCTCCCCTGCGGACTGGGGTAAACCCACTCGCTCCAGCCAATAGCAGGCCTTGGCCCTCGCCGCCGCGGCGTCCACCCCCTGACTCCACAGCGGCTCTTGCAGGCTAGCCAATATTGTCATGCGGGGATTTAGACTGGCATAGCTATCTTGGAACACCATTTGAATTTGGGTGGACATCGTTTTAAATTGGCGCCGATTATAGTGGCGAGGCATCGCCTCGCCACCAATGATCAACTCACCTGCCGAGCGCGGCTGTAAACCCGCAATGATCCGCCCCAAGGTCGATTTGCCTGAGCCGCTCTCACCGACCAAGCCCAAGACTTCCCCCGCTTCTATTTCAAGATTGACGCCATCGACCGCGGCCAACAAAGCGTCGCCGCTACCAAAATGACAGCGTAACTCCTGCATCTGAACAATTGCGCTGCTCATTGCTCCGCCTCCCGCCAGCGCGCCGGGTGTTCAGGGTGCCAGAGCCAGCACCGCGCCAGGTGTTCGGTACCCGCTTTACAGGAAAAATTGGGTGGCAGCTGGTCGCAAATCGCCATACGTTCAGAGCAGCGCGCCGCAAAACCGCAGCCCATTGGAGGATGGCGCAAATCCGGCGGCGTTCCGGCGATGGCTTGCAAACGCTGCGGGTGCGCCATATTCGGCACCGCCCGTTTTAGCGCTTGGGTATAAGGGTGGGCTTCGGTGTTGAAAACCTCGCGCAAACTACCCGTTTCAATGGTTTGCCCGGCATACATGACCGACACCGAGTCGGCAATTTCAGCAACCACGCCTAGGTCGTGAGTAATAAACAACATGGCGGTGCCGCTGGATTCACGCAGCTCACGCAAAATACTCAACACTTCAGCTTGCACGGTAACATCGAGTGCAGTCGTTGGCTCGTCGGCAATCAGTAATTGTGGCTCGCAAACCACGGCCATGGCGATCATTGCGCGCTGCAGCATCCCGCCAGAGAATTCAAAGGGGTATTGTGCCGCCCGCTGGGCCGGGTTCGCGATGGCAAGGCGCTCCAGTAGCGCAATCGCCCTCATACTCGCCTCGCGTTTCGACAAGCCCTTATGAATCCGCAGTGGTTCTGCAATTTGGCTGCCGATGGTCTGAGTGGGGTCCAATGCAGTCATTGGGTTTTGAAAGATCATCGCGATCTCATTCCCCCGCAAGCGCCGCCAATCCCGCTCACTGAGCTGACGCATATCCTGGCCCGCAAAATCCCAGCGCACGGCGTTGGTCTGCGCCGCAGCGGGCATTAAATTTAATAAACTCATGGCGGTTACCGATTTGCCACAGCCAGACTCCCCCACTAAGGCCCGGCACTCGCCCGGCGCCAAACGCAGTGACACATCGCGCACGGCGTGCACGGGGCCAATACTCACCTGCAAATTGTCCAAATCGAGTAAATTCATGCTTTTGCCACCCCCGCCCGGCGATCGGTGGCATCCCGCAAGGCATCGCCAAGTAAATTAAAGGCCAACACCGATACGCTGATAAAGAAAGCCGGCAATAACAATTGCCGAGGGTGGGATAACAAGGTTTTTATACCGTCATTGCACAGCGCCCCCCAGGACGTGGTTGGCGGCGATACACCCATACCAATGAAAGACAAAAAGGCTTCGGTGAAAATCGCTTGCGGAATAGCAAAACTAAAGGCGACCAGTATCATCGGCAGCACATTAGGAAGCATATGCCGGAGTATTGTCCGGCTGGTGCTGACCCCCGCAAGTTTTGCAGCTTCAACAAATGCTTGACCACGCAGGGCCAGTACCTGCCCGCGAATTAACCGCGCACTGCCAGGCCAACTCAGCATGAGCATGGCAACAATTAGCGGCATGATGCCGTTTTCACCAGGGCCGATACCAAAGGCGACACGAAACAAAATCATAAACAGCAAAAATGGCAGGGCCACCACAAAATCGACAAAGCGCATCGCAACTTGGTCAATCCAGCCCCCAGCCAAGCCCGCAATCGCGCCAAATATACAGCCAAAACTGATGTAGAGCAGCGGTGCAACAACACCAACAAAGAGCGAGGTTCTGCCGCCGGCCATCAATCTCGCTAAAATATCCCGGCCCAAGGCATCCGTGCCCAGCGGGTGCCCGGGCAATTCTACCCACTGCCCCTGACTGCCTTCCGTCAGCCCAACCGGCACAAGCCCCTGCAACTGGGCCTCAAACAAAGATATGGCTGCCTCAGGTCGGACTTCCCGTGCCAGTAACAACAAACCGGTCTCCGCATCAGCAATGGTGTAGCGATAAATCTGATAACTGAGTTGCAGTTGGTCTTGGTAATAAGCATTGTCCGTTTCCGCGATCGCTAGTCCTAAACCTGCCTTGTGGGCCGAGCTACGATAAATTCGGTAGCGCTTTATACCGTCTAATTTCGGCCATTGCAGACGAACAAACTCGGTATTAGCGTCGTGAACAATTAAGGTCTGCGGCGCTTCAGCTGCAGGCGGCTGCCACGCTCCACTCTCGCTGATTAAGCGCGCTGCATGGGGACCACTTGGTCCAGCCGAAATTTGCGACAGCCACTGCAAGGACGGATCTTGACGCCACACCATCGGCCCGACACTGACAAAAAGTAGCAAGGCGATGACCACCAGTGCCGACATCACTACCGCTGGGGTCGCCATTTTTGGCAGCGGCAAAGGCGTTATTTGCTCTAGATCTTCTGTCGCCCAGCTTCGTTTAGCGAAGCGAAATACCGATATATTCATTAGCGGCCACCCCCGCCATGAAGCCGTATTCGGGGGTCAATAATCCCATAGCTAATATCCACCACGACCACCACAAGCACCAAAAATGCGCCGTAAAATACGGTGGTGCCCATGATGACGGTGTAATCTAACTGCTGCACGGCCTGCACGAAATACCGGCCTAGCCCAGGAATTGCAAAAATCAGTTCCACCACAAACCCCCCGGTGGTGACCCCTGCAATTGTGGGACCTAATTCGGTGACCACCGGCAATACGGCATTGCGTAATTGATGGCGCCAAAACAAACTCCAGCCATGGACACCCTTGGCTTTGGCTGCGGTATTAAAGTCTGCGCTCAACACTTCGAGCATCGAAGCCCGCATAATACGGCTTAAGTAAGCCATAGTACCCAAGCCCAAGACCAAGGCTGGCACCCAAATATGATTCACACTTCCCCAACCCGCCACCGGTAATAAGGTTTTACCGGCCGCGTTATTCATTGCCACAATAATGAGCTGCGCCAACCCTGCAATGACAAAACTCGGCACTGATATCGCGGCAATAACACCAATCATGACCAAACGGTCAGGCCAGCGATTCCGGTAATAGGCCGCCACGGTACCTGCCGCAACACCACCGACCAAGGCAATCAACACCGCAGTAATTCCCAAAATGGCGGATATTGGGAAATGCTTACTAATAATATCGTTAACTTTACGGTTTTCTTGGGTAAAGGAAATACCAAAATCCCCCTGTAGCATATTACTGAGGAACAATTGGTACTGCTCAATTAAGGGCTTATCTAATCCGTAACGCGCCTCTAGCTGCGCCCTGACCGTAGGTGACATCGCCTTTTCTTGCGTTAAGGGGTCACCGGGTACGGCGTGCATAGCAAAAAACGTTGCAGTGGCGATAAACCAAATTGTCACCGCGCCGGATAGAAGTCGCTTGGCAATAAATGTCAGCATGGTTTAGCGCTCGATCCATGCGTAGCGAAATAGTGGGTCACCACCAAAAATAGAACGCCGCACCCCTCGCAGCTGCGGGTTTTGTACATATAGGGCACCGTTTTCATAGGTCGGCAGTATAGGAACATCATCAACTACGATTCGCTGAATTTGCGCCATCGCACTAAACCGGCTGCGGGGATCATTACTATTTTGCGCTAAGCGAATCCAGCGATCATAAACGGGATTATCATAGCGCCCGCGGTTGTTATCATTCCAAGAGGCGAATAAATCCGCAAAAGTCATAATATCATCGTAATCCGGCCCCCATGCAGCGGACACCAAATCAAAGTCACCACGACGCATTTTTTCTAGGCGCTGTTTAAAAACTTGTTGATCAATACGCAGCTCAATGCCAAGTCCATTCTTGAATAAATACTGGTAGTACTCGGCCTCTTGTAAGGCTCTTGGACTATCGCCAGCCAGCAACATAAGCGGCGGTATTTCGCTAATACCCAACTCCGCTTTGGCTTGGCGAATATACGCCCGCGCTGCGGCGATATCCGGATCTACCCGCAGTACAGGATACTCGTCGCGGAAACTCTTTTTTAACCCCTTAACTGTCACTGGAAACAAGGAATACGCGGGCTGAATACCCGGCAAGCCGATAATTTTATTTACTAATAATGCCGGGTCAATCAGTCTTTGAATGGCTTTGCGAAAGGAACGGTTTGCGGTAATGCGGCCTTCACGGAAGTTAAACTCCAAAAAATACAGTGAGCCAGTGTGAAAATACTCAATATCAAAGCCCCGCTTTACCGCCTCAGCCAATAGGCCGGTGTCTAGTGGCGCCATGGCGATTTGCTGGTCGCGAAATAAATTAAACTGCGCACTGGGGTCCGCCGTGATGTAGGGCATATCAATTTCATTAATCCGCACCGACTCCGCGTGCCAATATTGCGGGTTTTTTCGCAATTGCAAATGAGCGCCATGCACCCACTTGTTTAGCAAATACGGCCCATTTACAGTGAGTTTGTCGGCGTCGGCGGCGTAGCGGCCACCCCATTGCGCCAACATGTCTTCCCGCAGTGGCAAAAAGGTCATAAACGCAGTCAAACTAAGAAAATAAGGACAGGGACTAGCAAACTCAACTTTGAGCTCGGTATCCGATATGGCGGTGACCCCGAGTTCAGCAACACCTAACTCACCCCGATTCACTGCCTCCGCATTTTTAATGGGGTAAAAAATAAAGGCGTACTGAGATGCGGTTTTAGGATCTAAAGCATGACGCCAAGCAAATACAAAATCATGGGCGGTCACCGGCTTGCCGTCGCTCCAGCGCGCATCGTCGCGCAACCAAAAACGGGCGCCGTCAGCGTCTAATTGCCAGCGTAAAGCAACGCCTGGAGCGAGTTCGCCGTCAGGGCCATAAACCAGCAGGCCCTCCATTAAATGCGCCAAAATAAAACTCGCGATTGTGTCGGTCGCGACCGCACTATTCAGCGTTGGTGGTTCCGTGGCTAACGCCAGCGTCACTTTCGCCTTATCGGCATCAACCGCCTGCGCCCAACTTTGGCTCGCCAATAAGATGACCGCACCGACGGCAAGGGCCTTGCACCACACTTTCCAAATCAACAAAATTTATACACCGAGGTTTTGGTCATTTTCACTGTTACAATACAATCCCTGCTAGTCCTGATACTCACTGTACAATGACCACCAAACATGAAAATAGTCCCTATTCACTGCACAGCGCGGAGCTCCTCTGGGACTCAGATGGCGCGCCACGCGCCGCAAATTACGGCGACATTTATTATTCCCAGGAAAGCGGCATTGACGAAAGCCGCCATGTCTTTCTCTCTCACAATAAGCTCGCCGAACGCTGGCAAGCGCTGGACAGAGAAACGACTGGAAAATTCACAATTATTGAAACAGGTTTTGGCACCGGCCTAAATTTTTTACTGGCCTGGCAGCTTTGGCAGCAAACTGCGCCCCAACGCTGGCAGCTTCACTACATCTCGGTAGAAAAACACCCGCTTACCGCTGAGGACTTGCGCCGAGCTCATCGCAACTGGCCCGAACTCGCGTCTCTGGCAGCTATACTACAGTACAATTATCCGCCGCTGTTACTCGGGCAGCATCGTAGATTGTTGAATAGTGCACAAGTTTGCTTGGATTTACTGTTTGGCGATGTATTGGAGTGTATTCCCGCCCTATTGGACGCGCCCAATTCCGCACTCAATGCCGATATCAGAGCTAGGCATTGTGCGGACGCCTGGTTTTTAGACGGCTTTTCCCCAGCCATCAATCCCGATATGTGGCGCGAATCCCTTTTCACCTGTATGGGTGAATTAAGCAAGCCGGGGGCCAGCTTTGCGACCTTCACCGCCGCTGGCTTTGTAAGGCGCGGATTGCTCGCTCAGGGATTTAGCGTTGAAACAGTCAAAGGCCACGGTCGCAAACGAGAAATGTTGCGGGGTACGGTCACCCGTGGGGTTAGCGCCGACGCCCCGCTACCGGCCCCGGTGCCTGTGCCTTGGCATTTACCGGCACCACAACTACCGGTAAAACATATTGCGGTCATTGGCGCAGGCCTTGCCGGCTGCAGTACGGCCAACGCCCTTGCCCAACGCGGCTATAGAGTGACACTTATTGAGCGTCATACGCCCGCCAGCGGCGCATCAGGTAACCCGCAAGGCATCTTATATACCAAGCTTTCTGCCACGCCCGGCGACCTAAATAAGTTTAATCTCAGCAGCTTTTTGTTTGCCCTCAGCCACTACAAAGATCTTTTAGACCGAGAGCTGATCACCGGTGAGCTCTGTGGTGTACTGCAACTGGTAAAGTCCGAGCGGGAAATAAAACAGTTTCACAAACTAAAGGCGCTACTCAATGACCAAACGTGGTTGCAGTTCCTCAGCGACGACGAGCTGTATGAGCAGTCTGCTATATCGCTGACTGGCCAGGCTTTCTTCTATCCCGGCGCGGGCTGGCTATCACCGCCAAGCGTTTGCCAAGCAATGCTCAGCCACCCCAATATTACGCTGGTTAACAACACCACCGCACTGCAACTGACTCACCATGAAGGTGACTGGCAGATATTGGATGCGCAACAGCGGTGCGTCTTGCAGGCGGACACCGTGGTCATCGCCAATAGCAACGACGCCAAGCACTTTGCGCAAACTGCGTATTTACCGATTAAAGCCATTCGCGGTCAATTAAGCTATTTAGCCGCAGACGCCCTAAGCCAGTCGCCTCGCTGTGTAATATGCCATGACGGCTACTTGGCCCCCCCAGTAAACGGCCAATTCTGTGTCGGTGCCAGCTTTGATCTTCATAACAAAGACTGTGAGTTGACTGTTGCCGATCACGATTGGAACCTCGGCCAACTAAATAATCTCGCGAGCGATTTACTTAAACCAGGCGCAAGGCCGACTGGCGGTCGCGCTGCGCTGCGCTGCGCCAGCACCGACTATATGCCGATCATCGGCGCGGTTCCGCAGCTTGACGAGTTCAAAAAGAATTACCGGGGATTAACAACCGACGCACGCCGCAAAATTCCGGTCGCCGCCACAAACCACCCCAATCTTTATGTTAACGTCGCCCACGGTTCCCGCGGCTTAACCTCGACGCCGCTCTGCGCAGAATTACTGGCGAGCTATATTGCCGATGAAATCCGTCCACTGCCTAGGGAGCAATGTGAAGCACTCTCCCCAGCCCGCTTTATTATTCGCAAGCTCATTCGCTCACAGGCTTAGCCGCGCAGTCTGCTAAGCCCTAGCGAAAGCGCGCGTAGCCTGTATGATGGATACACTACCCTGTCGATGATATCGCCATGACCAAAATCGCTCCGCTGCTTCGCCACGTATTAGCTCTGCCAACGCTACGCTTACTCAGTCTATTGAGCTTGCTTTACATTACTAGCAGCGCATTTGGCAATACGATCGACTACACCGTCATTGCCAGCTATCCCCACCAACCCGCGCTATTTACCCAGGGGCTTGAACTCTATCAAGGCCGGCTCTATGAAAGCAGCGGCTTGTACGGCCACTCTAAAATCGTTTCCCGAAGCTTTCCCCCCAAACCAGAAGACAGTATTAGCGGCACCGTGCTGCCCAGCAATCTCTTTGCCGAAGGCTTAACCTTATACCGAGGCAAACTGTATATGCTCACGTGGCGGTCGGGTAAGGGACTGATCCTCGACCCTCACCACTTTAATTTACTCAGTGTCTTTACATACGAGGGCCAAGGCTGGGGGCTATGCGCAAGTATTAATAAGGAACGTGGCGATTATTTGGTAATGAGCAACGGCAGCGACCTGCTCCAATGGTTTGACCCAAATACCCACAAGCTAAGCCACACAGTGGCTGTCAGTGATGAGGGCCAAGCAGTGGATCAGCTCAATGAACTTGAATGCCTAGGCGATTACATTGTTGCCAATCAGTGGCACCAACCCCATTTACTCATTATTCATGCCCACAGCGGTGAGGTACTGGGAAAGGTCGATCTCAGTGCGCTTGCACTTGATGCCGCGCAGTCGACCACACTCGATCCGGAAGCCGTGCTCAATGGTATTGCCTACGATGCCGATGACGATAGCTGGTTAGTCACCGGTAAGCTCTGGCCAAAGATTTACCGTATTAAATTTGACCTAGGCAAACTCAATACCACCCAACAAGCCGCTTCGCGATAAGTCATAGGCAAGCCCTTTGCCACCGGCTAGAATACCCCTTGATCCCCATACATTGACACTTGGATACAGCATGACTCAAGCAGCACCTGTCACCACCGCTAGCAGCACTACTCCTCCCGCATTCCCGAGCTTCACCTTAATCAGCAGCGAAGAGATACCTGCACTTGGCGTAAGCATCGCGGAGTACAAGCACATCAAAACTGGCGCAAGTCACTACCATATCGCCAGCGACAATCCGGAAAACGTGTTTTTAGTGGCGCTGCGCACCGTGCCTAAAGATTCCACTGGTGTTGCCCATATTCTCGAGCACACCGCCCTTTGCGGCAGTGAAAAATACCCCGTTCGCGACCCGTTCTTCATGATGATCCGGCGTTCACTTAATAGCTTCATGAACGCCTTTACCAGCTCAGATTGGACCGCCTACCCCTTTGCCAGCAGTAATCGCAAAGACTTTGAGAACCTGTTGCAGGTGTATATGGACGCGGTGTTTTTTTCCCGTCTCCACCCACTGGATTTCGCCCAGGAAGGGCATCGCGTGGAATTCAAAGAAGCCGGCAATCCCGATTCAGAATTGGAATTTAAGGGCGTGGTCTTCAATGAGATGAAAGGTGCCATGAGCTCAATCTCCAGTCAGCTCTGGCACACCCTATGCAAATACTTATTCCCCAGTACCACCTATCACTATAATAGCGGCGGTGAGCCAGAGGCCATTCCCGATCTCAGCTACGAGCAGCTCAAATCTTTCTATCAAAGCCATTACCATCCCAGCAACGCGATATTCATGACCTTTGGCGACATACCCGCCGCCGAGCACCAAGCCCGCTTTGAGGAGTTAGGCTTAGCGCGTTTTGAAGCCATCGATAGCCACATCGAAGTCGGCGACGAGAAGCGCTACCACGCCCCCATACGCGTACACGAAAGCTACCCGCTTCCCGCTGCAGAAAACAAAGGCAACAAAACACACATCGTCGTTTCTTGGTTAATGGGGAAAAGCACCCAATTAGAGACTTTATTAGAAGCACAACTCCTTGCCGGCGTCTTGCTCGACAATAGCGCCAGCCCCTTACTACGGGCATTAGAAACAAGTACTTTGGGCAGTTCCCCCTCGCCGATGTGCGGGCTCGAAGACTCTATGCGGGAAATGGTCTTTGCCTGCGGACTTGAAGGCAGTAGCCCAGAGATGGTTGACGACGTTGAGGCCCTCATTTTAGAGACCTTGCGGGATGTGGCCGAAAATGGCATTGCCAAAGACGACGTTGACGCCGTTCTCCACCAATTAGAATTACAACAACGCGAAATCGGCGGTGACGGCTACCCCTATGGCCTGCAACTTATACTAACTGCCCTCGGCAGTGCCACCCATCGCGGCAAGCCAATTGAACTACTCAATTTAGACCCAGCTTTACAGGCCTTGCGCAAGCGCGCCGCCGAACCGGACTACATTAAGCAATTGGCACAGTCGCTATTAGACAACCCCCATCGCGTCACCTTAATAATGAGCCCCGACGAAAATATTCAGCAACGAATCGAGCAAGCTGAAAAGCAGCGCTTAGCGAATATTAAAGCTAGCTTAAGCGCTGAGGAAAAGCAGGCAATTGTCGACCAAGCAGCGGCTTTAATCGAGCGTCAAGCTCTCGAAGAAGACGACAGTATTCTTCCCAAAGTGACCTTGGCCGATGTGCCCCTAGACATGCCTGCCTTGCATAGCGAACAAGGCCAATTCGGTAGTTTGCCTTATACCCGCTACGGTCGCGGCACGAATGGCTTGGTATACCAACAATTGCTCATTGCCCTTCCAGAATTAGATGATGAAGAGTTATCCCTGCTCGCGATCTACACTCAGGTGCTCACTGAGCTTGGTCTCGGCGATCAAGATTACCTGCAGGTACAGGCACGCCAAGCTCAGGTTTGCGGTGGCATCAGTGCCTACACCAGCATGCGCGGCGATATTGCTGACGAGCAACAACTAAAAGCTTATTTAGTGCTGTCCTCCAAGGCACTGCTTCGCAATGCCAGTGCGCAAGCTCAGTTAATGCGCGACACTCTAGAAACCTTGCGTTTTGACGAGTCCGAGCGCATCCAAGACCTCGTCGCCCAGCTCAAAGCACGCCGCGAGTCCAGTATCACCGGCAACGGTCACAGCCTCGCGATGACTGCCGCCAGTGCCGGCATGAGCCCTATTGCCAAAATAAACCAAGCCCTTGGCGGCTTAAGCGGCATCCGTCAGCTTAAAAGCCTGAGCGAACGAATTGCTGCGCCTGACGAGCTAAACAAACTTACCCAGAAGCTGGCCGCGATACACAGCAAAATGCTCAAGGCTGAACGCCAACTCTTAATCATCGCCGAAGACGACCGGCTCAGCCCACTGTGTAAGGAACTCGCGCCGCACTGGCAAGATTTCAATGACTTGCCCAAAAGCCATTTTAGCCAACCCGCTATACGAGAGGTGAAAAAGGAATTCTGGGTTGCCAATTCACAGGTCAACTTCTGCGCTAAGGCCTACCCTACGGTGCCCTCTGACCATCCCGACGCACCCGTATTGACGGTACTGGCTACGTATATGCGAAATGGCTTTTTACACAGGGTCATCCGCGAACAAGGTGGTGCATACGGCGGCGGCGCCTCCCAGGACTCCAATATTGCTGCGTTCCGGTTTTACTCCTACCGGGACCCACGTTTGCAGGACACCTTGGACGATTTTGACAAGTCCATTGACTGGATGCTGAACACCGCCGTGTCCGCGCAAGGCTTAGAAGAAGCAATTCTAGGTGTGGTGAGCAGTATTGATAAACCAGGCTCACCGGCGGGTGAGGCCAAGCAAGATCACCACAGCAATATCTTTGGCCGCAGTTTGGACCAGCGCCGACGTTTCCGTCAGCGCGTTTTAGCGGTGACCGGCGCTGATTTAGTCAGGGTTTGTGGACGTTATCTCAGCAGTGGTGGTGCCAGTGTCGCGGTGCTAAGTAATGCTGCTAAAGCCAGTGAGCTAAGCGACTGGCTGGCCGAGCAGCAGTTTATTATTGAGCAGTTGTAAAACTTATTTATTCGGTAAGCCGCCGGCCTGCTGAGCCACCGCTTCTGAACGCATTTCATTGTATTTGCGCCTTTGCTCAACGGTGAGCAAGGCGTAAAAACCGCGCTGGGTGTTGAGCAAGCTCGCCGTGTGTGCGGCGGATAAGCGGCCGGCTTCGCGGCTTATCCGCAGCACATCATCCGCATCGAGTCGAGCCAAATTGGCGCTTTGAATATTTTGCTGTACCTTAACCAAGCCCTCACGCACATTCGCCGCATTCTCGGCGTAACTTGCCAATATCGCACTCACTTTTTCTTGCTGAGCCGTCGATAGCGCCAACTTTTCTATTAACACGGCAAACCGCGCGTCATTAATGCCCGCTACCTGTGCTGTAGCTACATTAATGCCAAAGCCCCCAGCAAAAGCAAGGGCAAACAGCGTCGCGAAGAGTTGTCTCATTACATTCAATCCCACAAAAAATTAATTTAACGGCGCCGCAAATAGTATGCAGCAATAATTTCGCCAATCAGAACAGGGCATTAATATGCTCTAGGTCGTAACCTTTGTATTGTAAATATCGAATACATTTCGATCGCTGCCGAGGGTCGTCGAAAACCATTCCCGCGTATTTTTTCTGAAATAGCGCGTGTGCCGCCGCGAACCAATCCACATCTTGCTCAGCGAATTGCTCGATAATTAACGCATCACTTATGCCACGCTGCCGCAGTTCTGCGCGAATTCGTTGGGGCCCAAAGCCACCTTGCACTCGCAGGCGGATAAACGAACCGGTAAAACGCCGGTCAGACTGCAAGCCTTCAGCCGCAAGTGTATCTAAAACGCTGCCAAGCTCATTACTGTCAGGGAATTTACGAACTAGCTTTACTTCAAGTTCGCGGCGAGAATGCTCTCGACGGGCAAGGTAATCCATCGCCTTTTGTCGTATTAATTTTGTATCAAACTGCTTCACAATACCGTTTTCACCTCAAAACCTACCTAAACCGCTACAAAAGCGTCGAATTCCCCTAAGTAAACTTCGGCAACTACTTATTTATTTCATTCTGTGTAAAGCCCAAAGTATCTACCAAGGCCGAGAGGGAATCGCCTTTGTATCGGTCCAATTCAATGTAAACGGAGA
>NZ_JBFJWS010000022.1:0-27422 GCF_041623545.1 Zhongshania sp.
GCTAACGCTCCGGCGGTAACAAAGCCTTCGTTAGGCCCGATTACAGGAGTTTGGTGGCGATAACTACTTAGTAAAACACCTCTTACTGTTTGGTGGTTGTATATGCTCGGTTCCGGAGTAGCGAGTAATACATCGCTATTTTGTATTGCTTTATTTATTGTACGTAAATTATTTTTTTCTGTTTTAATAATAAAAAATTTTACATTTTTAAAAATTTTTTCCTCCTCTCTGATTAAATGTTCATACTCATCATTAAAGTACGGTACGCTAACAATAATTTTTTTCTTAAATATTTCAGTTAATAGTAGAAGTTGTCTATGCAGTGATTGATCAGAAAATAACGCAGCTGATTTGTTTTCTTTGATTTTATTGAAGCTAATAGAGTTAACATATAATCCAAATTTCGCCTGGTAAAAATCTTCTTTAAGAAGAGGCAGTAATTTATCCGATACGATTATTAATATATTTCCTCGTTGATTTTCAGAAGGTATATTTTTTATGTAGGTTTTTACCGAAAACAAGTCGATTTCAGATAGCTTTTTTGAGATGTATTCTAGTTCTGGGTTTTCTGTAGGCAATATTAGGTCAATCACAGGTCTTTGCATTTCGGCAAAAACCTGTGAAATTATTAAAATAAAAAATACTATTCCATATATGATATTTTTCAAGAGACGTATCCTTGGCCCTTGTACTTGTCAGTAACGCAATGTTATCGAAATATATTGCCTTAGCTTGTTGGTATAAATATTGTCCCGTAAAAGTTCACTGTCGTTATCATGACGATATTGACTGCTATAGCGTAATTCCAATTCCGCTGAACTAATGTTAACTGTTTTCGTTAAATTAAGATCTGTTCTTGAAAACTTATTTTGTGATGTACCAATTTCTTTGGCGAAATATTTTGTTAGTGAAATTTGAGTGTCGGGTTTGTATTGGAAACTCAGCAAAAGACTGGCGGAGTTTCGAGGCGTAAACGTCGTCTCAGTATCAGTATTCGAATCGTCTTCAATATATGCGTAGCTAGCGTGAAAAAGCCATTGATGATTTGGCCTATAGTCTATTTCGGTTTCTATTCCCTGTTGCTTGAGATAACTGTCATTGACTGGGTCAAATCTGTCGAGGGATATTGAATTGGACATTAGTTGTTTCAAGTGGTCGCTGAAAATTTTCACATCCCATTGTAAGTGCTTGTTGTTAAAATTCCCGTAATAGCCGATTTCTCTGGATTGGATTAGTTCCGGCTTAAGTGCTGGGTTGCCCTTTGCTGACTGCAGCAATACGGCGATATCGGGGCCGCCATTTGTGGGTCTCACATTACGACCGGTATAGGTCCAGTTTGCAGACGTTTCTAGTAAGTCTGGTGTTCTTATCGCCTCAGAATAAATAAACCTGAAACTATTATTTTTGTTTAGGTGGTAATGAAAAGCTAAGCGAGGCGAGAAATTTTTTCCTATGTCTTCCTGGTACTCATAGGATCCGCCGCTGTTAACGGTAAATTTGTCAGATATTTTTTTTTCGAAATTATAGAAAAATTGATAATTATTACTTTTAACGGTTCCGCCATAATAGGTTTCTGAGCTAACCCGAGATTGCTTAAGATGAACGCCCGCAACACTGGTTAGGCTGTCATTCCAAATATAGGTGTCTTGAAAATCAAGATCATGACGATTGACTTGCTGATCCTCGTTGGCATCGACAAGTATAAAGGGGGCTGGATTATCGCTTAAATTAGTATAGAAAGGCGGAATTTTTGCGGTCCAGCGGTGTACTTGTTGCTGCCCTGAAAAATCATATTGAATTTTAATGTGGTGGAAAATTGATAGTTCATTTTCTATTTTTGACGAAAAATAATAATCATCGACCTCGGTGTCGGGTGAAGTAACATCAATATCTGAATAGTCGTCGCTCACTCGACCTTCTTTGTATCCTAAGCTTAAACCGAGGCCGGTGTTTTTGAATTGGCGTTCGTACCGAGTGTTGATGAGTTGTACAGTTTTACTGTCTAAACGATCGGTGCCATTCTTTTTGACATCAAAGCCATCGTCGTGACGACTTGCAATAGTTAGTCGATAGTGGCCACCTAAGTATTCGTCGGCGTGACTGATTCGATAATCTTCGGTTCGTTCTGAACCCCGCTTTGCGCTAGCCTCAATATAATCAATGTCACTTGGGTGACGCGTGATGATGTTGATTACACCAAGAAAGGCATTAGCGCCATAACTCGCCGTTGATGGGCCGCGTACCACTTCAATACGTTCGATATCTTCGATAGTGATGGGGATATCATTCCAATCTACTGTCGCGAGGCCGGCTTGGTAGACGGATCGGCCATCGATTAATACTTGCATTCTTCGTGAATCACGATAGTTGCTGCCATGATAGCTAACAACATAATTCCAGCCGTCGCGGGCGCCAACGGAGGTTCCGGGGATAAGCCTAAATAATTCAGGAATTTCCCGTAAACCGGATGCGTTGATCATAGCGCGGTCTATAACGCTCACGCTTGCCGGTACATCGGTACGATTTTGTTTCAGTCGTGCTGGTGTTAGCACGATGGGCAAGTCTTCATTTTCGAGAAAGCTCGCTTTTAGCGGTGTTGAAATACTAAGAATGATTATGCCGAGCGGGATAATGTTAATACTAAAGGCACGGTACATCAGCTATCCTTGTTTTTTTTAGATAGTATTCAGTGTAGCGTTAATTGTGGGATTTTGACTATTGCTAGAATGGCTTATAGTGCTTATTTTCCAATACAAAAGCTGGAAAATATTTTTCCGAGAAGGTCGTCGGAGCTAAATTCCCCAGTAATTTCGGCGAGTGCTTGCTGGGCTAATCGTAACTCTTCGGCGAGCAATTCTCCGGCGTTGTAGTGCAATAGTTGCTGTTCACCGTTATTTATATGCTCGCGGCCGCTAATAAGCGCTTCGATATGGCGCCGCCGGGCGATATAGGGAGTATCGCCGTCATGGTATCCGACGCAGGATTTTAAATGGTCGCGGAGTAGCTCGATACCTTCGGCGTGTTTAGCTGAAAGGTAAATGCGGGTGATCTCGCGGTCATCGATTTCAATGCGGTGGCCGGAAAGGTCACATTTATTGTAGATAATACTGAGCTTGTCTTGGTCAATAAATGGACGGAGCTCGCTGGGTAGCTCTTGGTCTTCCGGCAGGGCGTGCTGGCTATCAATTACTAATAAAATACGGTCGGCTTTAGCTATTTCAGCCCATGCTCGTTTGATGCCTTCTTGCTCGACAATATCGTCGCTGTCTCTCAGCCCTGCCGTATCGATAATATGTAGAGGCATGCCGTCGATGAGAATGTTCTCTCTTAGTACATCTCGGGTGGTGCCGGCGATATTTGTGACAATGGCTGACTCTCGACCAGCGAGTGCATTTAAGAGACTGGATTTTCCGGCGTTAGGCTTACCGGCGATGACGACGGTCATACCTTCGCGGAGAATACTGCCTTGCTTGGCTGAGGAAAAAACCTGTTCGAGATTTTGTTTTATGTGGTTCAGGTCGTTGGCGACTCGACCATCGCTGATAAAATCGATTTCCTCTTCAGGGAAGTCGATAGCGGCTTCAACGTAAATGCGCAGCTGGGTAATGGCCTCGACGAGTTTGTTTATTTCTTTGCTGAACTCGCCTTCTAAAGAGCGTAGAGCCTGGCGAGCGGCTTGTTCCGAGGCACTGTCGATAAGATCGGCAATTGCTTCGGCTTGGGCGAGGTCGATTTTATTATTGAGGAATGCTCGCTCAGAAAATTCACCCGGTCGCGCCATTCTAGCGCCGGCTTTGATGACTTCGCGCAATAAGCAGTCAAGTATAACGGGGCCACCGTGGCCTTGTAGTTCGAGGACATCTTCACCGGTGAAGGAGTTCGGTCCAGGGAAATACAGCGCAATACCCTGATCTAGGCTGCGAGGTCCCGCCTCACTTGCCTCGTAAAAGCTACCGTAGTGTGCGTAGCGCGCCTTTAAGTCCTGTTTGCCAAGAAGTCTGTGGCCGATTTCTTGAGCCTTTGGACCTGATACCCTGACGATGCCTACGCCACCCTTTCCGGGCGGCGTGGCGATTGCTGCAATGGTGTCTTGGTAGCTGGTGAGCATGGCTACATCAGCGGGTCGGTAGCCCACTCTTCTCTATACGCTTGGTGATAAAGTACTGTTGAATAATTGACAGCGTGTTATTCACCACCCAGTACAGGACTAAACCGGCAGGGAAAAATAGGAAGAAGAAGGTGAAAACCACAGGCATCCACTGCATGATTTTAGCTTGCATTGGATCTGGCGGTGGCGGATTCAGACGCTGCTGGATGAACATCGATACGCCCATTATTAAAGGCAGTATAAAGTAAGGGTCCATTGCGGATAAATCCTCAATCCATAGGATAAAGGGGGCGTGACGCAACTCAATACTTTCCATTAGTACCCAATACAAGGCCATAAAGACTGGCATTTGCACAAGCATTGGTAAACAGCCACCAAGCGGGTTAATTTTCTCTGTTTTATACAGTTCCATCATCGCTTGAGACTGTTTTTGGCGGTCGTCGGCATAACGCTCTTTGAGCTCAACCAGCTTGGGCTGTACTTTGCGCATATTGGCCATTGATGTAAATGCTTTGGCGTTGAGTTGGAAAAAGGCTGCTTTTACCAACATTGTTAGGCCAATGATCGCGAAGCCCCAGTTGCCAAGTACGCCGTGAATTTTGGTGAGGAGCCAGAATAAAGGTTGCGCAATCCACCAAAGAAAACCGTAGTCGACAGTCAATTCTAAACCGGGCGAGATTTCTTGTAAGCGATACTGGTCTTTCGGTCCAGTGTAAAACGAGCTGGCAACGCTTCCCTGGCTGTGGGGCGCAACGGTAACGGGGGCGCTAGTAACGCGGGCGATATTAACACCCTGTTTGGTAACAATGGTGCTGAGTTCATTGACGCTATCTGGGTTCGGTATCCAAGCACTTAAAAAATAATGTTGGATAATACCGATCCAGCCACCATCTACCGCTGTTTTTAGCGGCTTGTCTTTCATTTTTTCGAAAGCCAACTTGCTGTATTTGTCTTCGTTGTCGGCATAAGCCACGCCCATAAAGGGTTTCATGGCAAACATACCGCCCTCGCCGTCAACGCTAGGGTCGCTGCTGTTCCCCCGTTTCAACTGGCCAAAGAAACTGGCCTGGAATGGGGCATCACTTTGGTTGTCGATTAAATACTCAATTTTGATCAAGTATTCACCGCGGGTGAAGTGAAAGCGTTTAATAATTTTTACTTGGTCGCTGTATTGATAGTGTAGATCGACATTAATGGTGTCGTTGCCGTCGCTCAGTTCGTAAACATCAGTAGTAGCAGTAAATTGCGGGCGTCCTTTGGATGTGTCGGTCGCATTTTGGCCAATTAAACCGCTTTGGGCGATGTAGTCGCGCTTTTCGTTACTTTCGAGAATTACGAAGGGTTCGTCGGATTCGAGGTCTGTTGTGTAGGCCGGTAAGCCCGCGTAGACAATATCGCCACCGTGAAGATTGATTTTTATATTTAAGACATCGGTATTGACTGATAAGTAGCCGCTGCTAGTCGTGGTTGCGGCTGGTAGAGCACTGCTGTTGTCTTGACTCAGTATCGGTAAGTCGCTGTCACTGCTATTGGCGGTAACGGGAGACGCGACACCCTTGGCTGCGGTGGCGCTCGCGATAATAGTCTCAGGCCCTTCAAAGTTTTTCCACTCGATCAATAACATAAAAGAGAGTGCAGCGATGGCGGCGATAAGGAGATAGCGCTGAATATCAATCATTGCTTGAATGCCTTGAAAGGTTGAGTTCGTTTGGGTGACAGTGGCAGGATGGTACAGGATCGTAGCCGCCGCTGCTAAAGGGGTGACAGCGGAGTATGCGTTTAACGCCTAAATAGCTGCCACGTAGTGCACCGTGGTGTTTAATAGCTTCTATAGCGTAGCTGGAACAGCTGGGATAAAAACGGCAATGCGGAGCCATCAGAGGACTGATAAACAGGCGGTAGAACGAAATGCAGGCGATAAGCAACCGCTGCATAGTATTTAACCCTCTCGCTGACGGAAGCGTTTTTCAGCTCGTTTTTCTAATTGCTGCCAAAGCTGACTACAGATTTCTTGCATTTGCGCATTATCTAGTTGATCAAGGCCACGCCGAGCAAGCACGATAACATCAATACCCTTTAGATTGTGTTGATAGTGTCTGAAGGTTTCTCTGATGTTGCGCTTTACTCTGTTGCGCTGAACGGACAGGCGCACATTTTTCTTGGCTATCACTAAACCCAAGCGAGGTCGATCTAGATCGTTTTTCCGAGCTAAAAATAAAATTTCAGCGGAAGAAACTTTCAGGCGTGACTCATCGAACACCGCTTGGTATTCGCTGGCATTTAGCAGACGCAGTGTTTTTTCAAATTGAAAACTCACTGCTTTGCCAGTGATATTACAAATCTAAGGTTTAAGCTGACAGTACACTGCGGCCTTTGGCGCGGCGACGGTTGATCAGTTTACGGCCGTTCTTAGTTGCCATGCGTGCACGGAAACCGTGGCTGCGGGCTTTTTTCAGATTGCTTGGTTGGAATGTTCTTTTGCTCATGATCTCGGACCTTGACTAAATTAGCCGACCTATTCAGTCGGCGCTGTTTGGTTTCGTAAATCCAATACAGCGAAAAATCGGATCGCGAATTTTAGTGGACATTGGGTTTAATAGCAATCATTTGTGGTGCAGGGGGCTATTACTATCACTTAATTTGCGTCTGGGTAAATTGGCACAACTTACTAATAGCTTATCCACAGTTGTTCAATCTAGTTATCCACAGTCTGCGTGAAGTTTAGGATTTCCGGTGTTGGTGTCCCTTGTCTTTCTTATCATGTTGAAAAAAAAGAAGTTTTTTGGATTCGAGGAAATTATATTTTACTTATTGTGTGGATAACTTTGTTATTGGAGGGTAGAATACTTAATCATAAAAACGGCGTAATTAGCGTTTTAGTACGTCCCAGTCCCTATTGTGACTTTCTGCTAATTGCCCTGCTGTTTGGTGTTATTTCAAGTTTTTTACTTCGTTTATTGTTTTGGAGAACCGTGTTGTCAGAAGCTACTTGGCAGAAATGTATTGCGCATTTGCAAGACGAGTTGCCAGCTCAGCAATTTAACACCTGGATTAGACCGCTTCAGGTAGAGCTTGCTGGGGATCTGATTTCACTCTCTGCGCCGAATCGCTTCGTTCGAGACTGGGTAAACGACCGATTCTTTGCGCGTATTATAGAGCTTGTTGCCGAATTATCGCCGTCAGATCGTAAAATGGCGGTAGAGTTAGGCGTTGTCGATCGTCAATCGCCTCCCTCACGGAATGCGCCGCCGGTTCGTAACACTGGCTCGCGTCCGCTGTCGAGTCAGCCGTTAAATCACCAGAGTGCCGGAACGCACGCGCAGGGATCACCCCAAAATGGGACCAATCTTCCCCCGTCCTACCCAGAGCCAGTGCTTGCTAAACCCTCTACTCCTGCAATTATTACCTCTCCCCAGATTATAACGGGTCAGCGCCAGGTTGAAGTTGAGGGTGGAATTCGTCATCAAAGCTCATTGATGGAGGGGTATACCTTCGATACTTTTGTAGAAGGTAAGTCCAATCAGTTGGCGAGGGCCGCTGCTAGCCAAGTAGCGAGCAATCCGGGCCGGGGTTATAACCCACTATTCTTGTATGGTGGTGTTGGTTTAGGTAAAACCCATTTGATGCATGCGGTGGGTAACTCGCTAATGCAACAAAACCCAAATGCAAAGGTTGTTTATCTGCATTCGGAGCGTTTTGTGGCTGATATGGTAAAAGCCCTGCAATTAAATGCGATAAATGAATTTAAACGCTATTACCGCTCGGTAGACGCGTTGTTGATTGATGATATTCAGTTTTTTTCTGGCAAAGATCGGTCGCAGGAGGAGTTCTTTCACACCTTTAATGCCTTGTTGGAAGGTGGTCAGCAAATGATATTAACCTGCGACCGCTACCCAAAAGAGATTAAGGGCTTAGAGGAACGCTTGAAGTCGCGCTTTGGTTGGGGGCTTACTGTTGCCGTTGAGCCACCTGAGTTAGAAACCCGGGTTGCGATCTTAATGAAGAAGGCAGAGCAGGATAAAACAGACCTCCCTTCTGACGCAGCTTTTTTTATCGCTCAGCGTGTACGTTCGAATGTTCGCGAGCTTGAGGGCGTGCTTAAGCGCGTTATCGCCAGCTCTCGCTTTATGGCAAAGCCAATAGATATTCCGTTGATAAAGGAGTCCTTAAAGGATTTATTGGCGCTTCAAGATAAGCAGGTAAGTTTGGATAATATCCAAAGAACCGTTGCTGAGTATTACAAAATTAAAATGGCTGACCTGATGTCGAAGCGCCGAAGTCGGTCGGTAGCTCGCCCGAGGCAGGTTGCTATGGCCTTGTCCAAAGAATTAACCAACCACAGCCTGCCGGAAATCGGCGAAGGTTTTGGCGGCCGGGATCACACAACGGTCTTGCATGCGTGCAGAAAAATAAAGGAATTACGCGAGACTGACGGTGATATGCGAGAAGATTATCAAAATTTGATCCGCTTGCTTACAAGCTGATGTCTTAATCTAGCTATATATAATAAAGTAATACAATGGTCGGGTGTTATTGGTGGGAATAGTTTTAAGGCCACCAACCTTGAGATTTACGATAAGGAACAGGAACCGAAAGCATGAAATTTTCGATTTCGCGGGAAGCGTTGATTAAACCCTTAAACTTAGTGGCGGGTGTGGTTGAGCGTCGACAAACACTGCCTATTTTGGCTAATGTCCAGTTGGTGTTAGCTGGTCAAGAGTTAGCGCTAACCGGTACAGATCTCGAAGTGGAGCTTATCGGTCGGGTGCAGTTGCCTGAAGGCGCAATACAAAGTCTGGGGGAAATTACGATTCCAGCTAAGAAATTAGTGGATATTTGTAAAGCACTCCCAGATGGCTCCGATATTAGTCTGCAGCTAGATGAGCAAAAATTGATTATAAAGTCGGGCCGCAGTCGTTTTCAGTTGTCTACCCTACCCGCCAACGACTTCCCTAGCGTAGAACAAGCGAAAGGCGGTCAGGTATTCAAACTTAAACAAGGCGAGCTCAAACGGCTAATAGAGCGTACTAGTTTTGCGATGGCGCAGCAGGACGTTCGTTATTACCTAAACGGTATGCTCTTTGAGCTTACTAATGGTCAGCTGCGTTTAGTTGCTACTGATGGTCACCGTTTGGCTATGGCCACCTATGTGGGTGATATCAACGTTGAGCAAGGTGCACAAGTCATCGTACCTAGGAAAGGTGTAGTAGAGCTAGCGCGCTTGTTGATAAATGAAGATGAAGAAGCGGAAGTAATTGTCGGCAGTAATCATATTCGCGTTATTACGACAGACTTTACTTTCACCTCCAAGCTCATCGACGGTAAGTTTCCAGATTATGAGCGGGTATTGCCGCGTGGTAGCACTAAGGTCGTTTTGGGTTCGCGGGCGGATTTACGTCAGGCGTTTGCGCGAACGGCTATACTTTCGAATGAAAAATACCGCGGTATTCGTATGTTATTAAGCAGCGGCGAATTACGGATTGTTGCCAATAACCCAGAGCAGGAAGAAGCCGAAGAAACTGTCGCGGTAGACTACCAGGGTGAGAATTTAGAAATTGGCTTTAACGTAAGCTATTTACTTGATGTGTTGTCTGCTATTCACGGCGAAACAGCGAAATTCTCTCTTTCTGATGCTAATAGCTCGGCATTGGTCGAGGAATCAGATGGAAGTGATTGTCAGTACGTTGTTATGCCAATGCGGCTTTAATCTTGAGCCAAGTTTGCTATTACTAGTTGTCTGGTTTTTATTAACCGGCTTATCAAAAAGGGGCTTGTTATTAGCCCCTTCGCCCTCCCCCGAATTCCCTGGATCCATGCGGTGTTGATTTAAGTGCGTATACGTAAACTCAACATTCATAATTTTCGAAATCTAAAGTCGACTAGCTTGCTGGATCTGAGCGATTTTAATTTTATTCACGGCCTTAACGGGAGTGGGAAGACGAGCATTTTGGAATCGGTCCATACCTTGGCGCTCACGCGGTCTTTTAGATCAAGAAAAATGCAGACAGTTATCTCATTTGATCAAGATGCGTTAACCGTGCGCGGTGAGTTAGGCACTATAAAGCACGGCGATACGGGTGGGCTCTCATGTGCTAACTCGGCCGAGAACGTATCATCTATAGGGGTAAGGCGTTCTCGTCGTGATCTCGTGCTTGTTAAAGTGAATGGGGAAAAGCTTGGTTCAGTGGGCCAGTTGGCTGGCGTACTGCCAGTGCAAGTTATAAACCCTGCGAGTTTTGAATTATTGGAAGGAAGTCCCGGTGTAAGACGTCAATTTCTAGATTGGGGAGTGTTCCACGTGAAACATTCTGGCTTCTTCGAGTTGTGGCCGCGGTACCGGAAGGCGCTACAACAGCGTAATTCTCTGCTCAGACGTGGTAATATAGGGGCTTCGGTGCTGGCGCCCTGGGATGCTGAGTTGGCCTCGACAGCAGGGCTTATAACCGCTGCGAGAAGACAGCATTTCGAAGAGCTCGCGACTGCTTTTGATGGGGTTTACCGTAAATTATTGCTCAATAGCGTTTCTAGTACAGGCGAGGCGGCGGGCGCGGTACCAGCGCTGAGTTTTGAATTTTATGGCGGCTGGAAGGACTTCGATACCGTAGCGTATGGGGAGTTTCTTCAATCAGAGCAAGAGCAGGATATAAGAGCGGGTTTTACTCGACACGGGCCACATAGGGCTGATGTCGATTTAAAATGTGGTCGACTACGGGCAGGTGAAGTTCTCTCTCGTGGTCAAATAAAAACCATTGTTTGCGCATTAAAGTTGGCACAATCAAAAGTACTGTTAGCACAAGGGATTCCAACAGTATTTTTGATTGACGACTTAGCTGCCGAGCTTGATGAAGCACGTTGTAGAGCGGTATTTTCTGAGCTCGTTGATTTAGATGTTCAGGTCTTTGCTACGGCTCTAAAGGCCTCTGACTTGCACAATGATTGGTGTGGAAGCAAAACCTTAAAAAGGTTTCACGTGGAACATGGTTTTGTCAGTACGGTGATGTAATGGCGCTAGGAGTATAAAGCTCTACCGGCACTGTTGATTATCTGCCTGAAATTGCAGGTAGTTACGATGTGTGTGTCGAGCTTGCGACTTGGAATTGGAATTGGAATAGGCAGTCTTTGCTGCAGCACAACAATAAGTTCTCGCCTGTTGGCAGGCGTATGAGGTTTTATAAATGACTGAGAATAAAGCTTACGATTCTTCGAGTATCAAAGTGCTTAAAGGCCTAGATGCGGTAAGGAAACGCCCTGGTATGTATATCGGGGATACAGATGATGGATCAGGCTTACATCATATGGTGTTTGAGGTTGTTGATAACTCTATCGACGAAGCGCTCGCGGGCCACTGCAGTAAAATTAAGGTTGTTATCCACGCTGACGAATCTATCTCAGTGTCTGATGATGGACGAGGAATACCCACGGAAATGCATGATGAGGGCGTCACCGCTGCCGAAGTCATAATGACCGTGCTTCACGCAGGCGGTAAGTTCGACGACAATACTTATAAAGTGTCCGGTGGTTTACATGGTGTAGGTGTTTCTGTTGTAAACGCACTTTCTGAAGAGTTGATGTTAACAATTCGTCGTGGCGGGAAAGTGCATGAACAGCTATATAAGCACGGTGTACCCCAAGAACCATTGAAAGTGATTGGTGACACTGAGCGAACAGGCACCGAAATTCGCTTCAAGCCTTCTGCCGCCACCTTTACGAATATTGAATTCCATTTTGATATTTTGGCAAAGCGTATACGTGAGCTCGCCTTTCTTAACTCGGGAATTAAAATAGAGTTACTTGATGAGCGTGATGGAAAGACCGAAAGCTTTTGTTATGAAGGCGGGTTAAGCGCTTTTGTAGAGTACTTAAACACCAATAAAACACCGGTTAATAAAGTATTTCACTTCACCGCCGAGCAAGAAGGTGTTGTTGTAGAGGTCGCATTACAGTGGAATGATGGCTTCCAAGAAAACCTTTATTGCTTTACCAACAACATTCCCCAGCGTGATGGCGGTACGCATTTAGCTGGTTTCCGGGCAGGCTTAACCCGAAATTTAAATACCTATATCGAGCGAGAAGGTTTGGCAAAAAAGGCCAAGATTGCCACAACGGGGGATGATGCCCGTGAAGGTCTTACCGCCGTGGTGTCGGTTAAAGTACCAGACCCAAAATTCTCCTCACAAACTAAAGATAAGCTGGTTTCTAGCGAAGTTAAGACCATTGTTGAGCAGGCAATGACCGCGAAATTTGGCGACTTTCTAATGGAAAGCCCTAATGAAGCGAAGCTGATTGTACAGAAAATGATGGACGCCGCGCGGGCGCGCGAAGCAGCGCGTAAAGCTCGGGAAATGACCCGCCGTAAAGGCGCACTCGACATTGCAGGCCTGCCGGGTAAGCTAGCTGATTGTCAGGAAAAAGACCCAGCGCTTTCTGAACTTTACCTAGTCGAGGGTGATTCTGCTGGTGGCTCCGCTAAGCAAGGTCGCGACCGTCGCACCCAAGCTATACTGCCGCTTAAGGGTAAAATCTTAAACGTTGAAAAAGCGCGTTTTGATAAAATGATTTCCTCTGTCGAAGTCGGGACTATTGTCACCGCGCTTGGCTGCGGTATTGGTAAAGACGAATTTAATCTCGAGAAACTACGGTACCACAGTATTATTATTATGACGGATGCTGACGTCGATGGTTCGCACATTCGCACCCTCCTCCTGACCTTCTTCTTTAGGCAGATGCCGTCGTTAATTGAGAATGGTCATATATTTATTGCTCAGCCACCATTATTTAAAATTGGGCGTGGAAAGCAGCACCAATACTTAAAAGATGAGCCAGCATTCGCGAATTATTTAACTCAAAATGCGCTTGAGGGAGCAGCTCTGTATGTAAACCCAGAGGCTGCACCGATTAATGGTGCAGGTTTGGAAGAGTTAATAACGCAATATCGAAAAATTGACGGAATTATCAATCGCCTATCACGTTTGTACCCAGCCGGTATCTTGCGGGAGCTTACCTATCTTCCTCGTTTGGCAGTGGAAGACTTGGCAGATCGCGCTATAGTCGCAAAATGGTGTGAGGCATTGGCTGAGGTTACTGTCGAACTAGAACAAAAAGACCAGCAGCACCGTTATGATGTTCGCATAATGGAAGACCCTGAGCTGCATATATTCTTGCCGGGCGTGGATATTATTTCCCACGGAGTAAGTGATCACTATCTTTTCGGGCGCGATTTCTTTAAGTCTGCCGATTATCAGGCAATATTAAGCCTCGGTGACAGTATCAATGGCTTGCTTGAAGACGGCGCGTATATTCAGCGCGGTGAAAAACGCCTTGAGGTCACCGAGTTTGATGAGGTAATTACTTGGCTAATGGCGCAGGCAGAACGTGGTCTGAATGTTCAGCGCTATAAAGGCTTGGGTGAAATGAATCCAGAGCAGTTGTGGGAAACGACTATGGACCCCGAGGCGCGGCGTATGTTGCGAGTGACAATTGAAGATGCGGTGGCCGCTGATCAAATTTTCACCACTTTAATGGGTGATCATGTTGAGCCTCGTCGTGAATTTATTGAGACTAATGCACTTAAAGTTGCAAACCTCGATATCTAAATAGAAAAAGATTGCCCAGCCTTATAAGAGGCTGGGTCTTTCCCGCCAGAACTTCCCTCTTCTTCTGTTATGCCTCGGATTTATTGCGCGGGTTCGTCTTATTATTGCGTGCGTGGCCGTATTCGCGCTAGAAAATGGACGGAGCTGTTGGTTAAGACATTTGCGCACATTGGTCTTCAATCCAGTTTTCTACTTCTAGCGTAAGCTCTCGGCTTTCTCTATCGGTGCTGGCAATCGCATCCCCGATAACGAGGGTTACGGTGCCGGGACGGATGAGCATGCTTTTAGCGGGCCAAATAACGCCGCCATTGTGAGCGATGGGAACTACTGCTACCCCAGCAGCAATGGCAATACTTGCGCCACTGCGGGCATAGCGTCCCCTCACACCAGGTAAGGTTCGGGTGCCTTCTGGAAAAATCAGTAGGCTATAGTTGTTTCGTAAACGTGCCAAGCCTTTATCGTTCAGCTGTTTCATCGCTGCACGGGGATTGCTACGATCTATACCAATGGCATTCATAAAGCGCAGTGCCCAACCAAAAAACGGTATATTCAAAAGCTCCCGTTTTACGACAGTGGCAACCGGAAAGAGGCTCCACTGTAAATAAAAGGTTTCCCATTGGCTTTGATGTTTGGCCATGGCAACAAATGGCCGATCCTTGGGTAATGTTCCCCGAACTTCCGTTTTTACCCCGCAACAGACCCTAAGTAAAAAAATAATCGCGGCATTACCTAAAACAAAATAGCGCCCGCGTATGTGAAAGGGTAAAAACCAAGTGAAAATTATGCCGCTAAGGCTAATAAATATAGTGACAAAGCCAAAGCCGATAAAAAACAGCGCCGAACGAACCGCGCAGAGTGATTTTGCAAAAAGCGTCATCAATAATCCTGTCCGTAAACTGAAATACACCTATTTTAATGCGACGCCACCTAAAGCGTTTAAAAGTAGATGGCGTATGCTGTTTACTTAGCGGCAACTAGCTGGGAAATGTCTGCCACTTCAAGAAACAAACCCTGTAGCTGCGTTAGCAGCGCTAGACGGTTGTTCCTAAGGGCTGGGTCATCTGCGTTTACCATAACAGTATCAAAGAAATCGTCTACAGCTGACTGTAGGCCTGCTAGCGACTTTAAACCCTCCTCAAAACGCGCTGCTGCAAACATCGGTGTGACAATAGCTTGTTGGGCATTAAGCTGCTGGGCAAGGGTTTGCTCGGCAGCCTCTATTAGCAACGTGGAATTTACGCTTGCTGGTATCGTTCCTTCCGCTTTCGCCAAAATATTCGACACGCGCTTGTTTGCTGCGGCAAGCGCGGCAGCTTCCGGTAGTTTGGTGAATGCCTGCACAGCATTCACGCGTTGATCTATATCCAGTGGCTTGGTTAGCGCTTTCGCGTTGACCGCCATGAATACTTCCGCAGAAATGCCATTATCCTCGTAGCCCGCTTTCAGTCGCTCCAAAATATAATTAAGCACCGTCTCGTGGAGCTGGTCGTTCGCGCTAATGGATTTATGCTGAGCAATGGCCAAGGCGATTAATTGCTGTAAATCTAGATCGTGGCCATTTTCCGTGATCAATCTTAATACCCCAAGCGACGCTCGGCGCAATGCAAATGGGTCTTTTGAACCTGTGGGTATTTGACCAATAGCGAAAATACCACAAATAGTGTCGAGCCTATCTGCAAGGGCGACAATCGTACCGGTAAGAGTCGTTGGCAGAACATCCCCAGCGAAGCGCGGCATATACTGTTCATTCATTGCTAGTGCGACGTCTTCAGCCTCACCATCATTTTGAGCGTAGTAATAGCCTGCAATACCCTGCATATCGTCAAACTCTAGAACCATCTCCGTGACGAGATCACTCTTGCAAAGTGTGGCTGCCCGAACAGCGCTAGCGGGATCGGTATTTAATAGCCCGGCAATAGCCTGGCTTAACGCCGCTACACGTTCTGTCTTATCAAAAATGGTTCCCAATTTCGCTTGGAAAACAATCGTGCGTAATTTTTCGCGGCGATTTTCTAAGCTAACTTTACAATCAGTTTCAAAGAAAAATGCTGCGTCGCTTAAGCGGGGCCGAATAACACGCTCATTACCGTCGATAACCTTTTGCGGCTCGCGACTTTCAATATTCGCGACGGTGATAAAGTTCGGCATAAGCTTGCCGTTAGAATCTACGACGTGAAAATATTTTTGATGCTCTTTCATGGAGGAAATCAAGGCTTCAGGCGGCACTTTCAAAAAACGTTCTTCAAAGCTACCAGCGAGCGCTACAGGCCATTCAACAAGGGCAGTGACTTCATCTAAAAGCGCCGGGTCTATGACCGCCGTGCCGCCTAAACTTTCGCCCAAGGCTATGACTTGTTGGCGAATATCTTGTTGGCGGATTTCATAGTCAGCAATGACTTTGCCTTGCTCACGTAAAATAGTTTCGTAGGAACCGGCGCTGCTTATGGTTAAGTTCTCATTACAATGGAAGCGATGTCCGCGGCTGAACTTGTCAGAGCGCAAATCAAAAATCGTTTCGGCGATTGCCTCTTCACCATAGATAATACACAGCCACTGAATAGGTCTAACAAATTCGGCACGCGAAGCGCCCCAGCGCATACGCTTAGCAATTGGTAAACTGGCTAAAGCATTATTAATTAATTCGCCGAGCACAGCTTTGCTTTCGGCGCCACTGACAAGACTGCGTAAGCAAAGCTTGTCTTGTTTACCATCGTTGGCTATATGATTTTGCAACTCATCAATATTGAGCTGATTTTTTTTCGCGAAGGCAATTGCCGCGTTGGTTGGCTTACCCTCGGTGTCAAAAGCCACTTTGGCGGGTGGCCCCCAAACTTCTATTTCCCGATCAGGTGCCCGCTCAGTTAGCTTGCCAACAAGTACCGCCAAGCGACGCGGGGTCGCGAAACTTTTGATTTCTGTGAAGGTGAGCTCTTTGCTGATGAGCTGACTGGAGATACTTGCAGTGAAGGCGGCCGACAAAGTTTTTAACGCTTTTGGGGGAAGCTCTTCTGTGCCTATTTCTATTAGTAAATCGCGTGCGCTCATTGCTTGTTCTCCTGTGCAGCGGCCAGTACTTCATCGCGCAGGTGTTTGGGCGCAAGGGGGAAGCCAAGTTTTAGGCGGGCATCGAAATACGCCTGAGCTACTGCACGGGCCAAGCTGCGTACTCGTAAAATAAAACGCTGTCTTTCGGTCACAGATATCGCGTGGCGTGCATCCAGAAGGTTAAAGGCATGGGAGGCCTTCATCACCATTTCATAGGCTGGCAGGGGCAAACCTTTTTCGATCAGACGTTCGCTTTCGCCCTCGCAGTGATCGAACTGGGCAAATAATTGCTCGACGTTTGCCTCCTCAAAATTAAAATGCGACATTTCTACTTCATTTTGGTGGAAGACGTCCCCGTAGGTGACATCGCCATCGGGGCCCTTGGTCCACACCAAATCATAAATACTATCTACACCCTGCAGGTACATGGCGATGCGCTCTAAGCCGTAGGTAATCTCGCCGCTAACTGGGTAGCACTCTAGTCCACCAACTTGTTGGAAATAGGTGAACTGGGTAACTTCCATGCCGTTAAGCCAAACCTCCCAGCCCAAACCCCAGGCGCCGAGAGTTGGGGATTCCCAATTGTCTTCGACAAAGCGAATATCATGAACTTCGGGGTCAATGCCAAGCATTTTCAGGGAGTCTAAATACAGATCCTGAATATTGGCTGGCGATGGTTTCATAATGACTTGGAACTGATAATAGTGCTGCAGACGATTGGGATTGGTGCCGTAGCGGCCGTCGGTCGGCCGCCGACAGGGCTGAACATAGGCCGCGTTCCAAGTTTCAGGGCCAATTGCCCGTAAAAAAGTAGCGGGGTGGAAGGTGCCGGCACCAACCTCCATGTCCAGTGGCTGCAGTAACACGCAGCCGTGCCCGGCCCAGTATTGTTGCAATGCCAAGATTAGCCCTTGAAAGGTGCTGACGTCTGCCTTGCTCACGGTCTTCCCCATAGAATAAACAAAGACAGGAATTATACAGAGTTGCAGGGCTGTGGGCTAAGCCTAAGGATGATTCTAGCCGACGGCTATGACGACTTGTTATGATCGACCCTCAGATTTAATAGGAATGATGGTAATGGCTAAATTTATCGGCGCATTTTTGGGCTTTTTAATGGGTGGCCCACTCTTTGCGTTATTGGGCTTTGGGGTCGGGCTAATGTTTGATCGCGGTCTAAAGCAGGCCATGGGGTTTAATTATGGTGCTGAGCGCGAGCGGATTCAGGGTGTGTTATTTGAAACCGTATTTCGAGTTATGGGCCATGTCGCCAAGGCCGATGGTCGGGTCTGTGAGTCGGAGGTCGCCCAAGCCGAGGCAATTATTGCGCAATTTGGTTTGACCGGTGCCCGGCGCCAGGAGGCTATCAGCCGCTTTAAAGAAGGTAGTGCTGATAGCTTTGAGTTAGAGCCCCAGATCTCTGACTTTATGCTGGTGGCCAAGTCCCAGCCTTTGTTACGCCAAATGCTTTTAGAAGCATTATTGACAATGGCCTTGGCAGATGGCGAGGTTGATGCTGAAGAAAAGGACATCTTATTCCGAGTAGCGGCCTATGTGGGCGTATCAGCTCGAGATTTTCAGCGCTTACTTGATATGGCCATGGCCCAGCGCCAGTTTCATGGTCGTAGTAGCGGTGGCCAGCAGTCAGCGCGCAGTAGCGCCGGTGAGCTGCAGGCGGCCTACAAGGCTATTGGTGTCACCGAAGCAATGACTGACGCTGAAATTAAAAGGGCCTACCGCAAGCTAATGAGCCAGCACCATCCAGATAAATTGATTGCCAAGGGTGTACCGGAAGATATGATGAAGATCGCGACGGAAAAGGCGCAAGAGATACAGGCAGCGTATGAGCTAATTAAAGACAGTCGCGCAAAATAAGCGGTAAACGCGCTGTGACTAGCATCGCCGCGCGTCTACCGCCGGAAGGCTTAAGCTTGGGCTGCCAGCGGGCTAACATTGCTCGGCGCAGCAGCTTCGCTGTCAATTTCAGCTAGTGCTTCTACCCTGCCCTTACAGGCCTGCATAACTGCTTCCTTGTTTTTAGACAGGAAGATACCAAACTCTTCTGCTTGGGTCTCATCAACCCCGGGTATGTGCTCTTGTAATAAAGCCGTGAAACCTTCGGCCAACTCGAGCATTTTGTCATAGGCGTCAGCGTCTTTTTTGTTGTCAAACATACTATTGTCCCTATCACACATCCACTTCGATACAACCGCCATACTCCACCTCGTCTGCTTGTTGAACGGTATTTCTTAATAGGCTTGTACTGTATATAAATACAGCTTTTAATGCAAGCCCAAGGCTTTAGGATGGAAGTTAGTCGCTGTTATATATGCTTACTATGCTGCATTTCGCTATATCGATTTGCCCAATTCACAAACTCCATGGCGGGTAAAGCGGGTGAATAAAGGAAACCCTGCACCATATCGCAGTGGCGCTCCCGAAGGATACGACGCTGATTCAGGTTTTCAACGCCCTCCGCGATCACCCGCATACCAAAGCTGTGGGCCATGGCGATTATTGCATTAGTTAGAGTGATGCTATCTTCGCAGCCATCGATATCATGGACAAAGCTGCGATCAATTTTCAGGGTGTCGAACGGGTAACGTTTGAGGTAGCTCAATGATGCGTAGCCAGTACCAAAATCGTCAAGGGACAAATGCACGCCAAGGGTCTTGAGCTCCTTGAAAATATCGCGAATAGCCGGGGTATCGTTAAGCAGTAAGCCTTCGGTGATTTCCAGCTCGAGTTGAGCGGCGGGCAAGCCACTTTGGTTCAGGGCACGACTCACACTTGCCAAGATATCACCGTCGATAAACTGCTTGCTGGAAATATTAACCGCAAGACTCAGCGCCGGTAAGCCTGCGCGAGACCAAGCCACAATCTGCTGGCAAGCTTGCTCAAGCACCCAATTACCAATAGCGATAATCTGCCCGCTGTGCTCTGCTACTTGAATAAATTCATCGGGGCCGGGATTGCCGAGTTCGTCATTTTGCCAGCGCAGTAGTACTTCAACGCCGACGAGCTGATTATTACGAAGACTGATGACGGGCTGGTAATGAAGTTGAAATTCATCGCGGGCAATGGCGTGACGTAGTTGGTTTTCCATTTCTAAGCGTCGGTCAGCCTGACTACTCATGCTTTCATCGTAAAAGCTGAAGCGATCGCCGCCTTGGCTTTTGGCGTCGAACATTGCGGCTTCAGCGCGTCGCATTAAGGTATTGCCGTCATTACCATCTGTAGGATATTGGCTGAGGCCAATGCTCGCCGAAATAGTAACTTCGTGCTGTTCTATGTAAAAAGGTGCACGACATCGATCAAGCAAGCTCTCCGCCAAAATACTGGCTTCATCATGGCAACTGCTCTTATCGAGAATGATTAAAAATTCGTCCGCGCCAAGATGAGCAAGAATATGTTCGTCGCGAACACAGCGGCGCAGACGCTCGGCTGTTTCAATAAAAATCTTGTCGACTACGTGATGCCCCAAGGATTCATTGATATAGCGAATACGATCTAAATCGATATGAAGCAGAATAAACTCATTGCTTCGCAAGGCACTTTTTTCTATCACCGTGTTTAAGCTGCGCAGCGCAAATTGTCGGTTCGGGAGGCCGGTAAGTATATTGTAGTGTTCGCGAATAAATAGGCGATCAGCGATCGCCTTGTGTTTCGAAATGTCTTCGCAGCAAACCACTATTCGTTTGAGCTTGCCGTCGTCGTCGAAAATTGGCGAAATGGTCGTTGATAAATAATCAGCTTGCTCAGAGTCACCAAAACGCAATTCACCTCGCCATATTTTCCTGTCACTTATCGCCTCTTGAATTCGCAGTCGGGTTTCGGGACCGACATGCTCTTCCCATTGTTTCATGTCGATGGAATTTTGTGATTTTTCTAAACGACGTTTTTCCAAGGTGGGATGACGATGGTTAATATATTCGGCTTCTAAATTGGCATTAAGCAGAAGCATAGCCGAGGAGCCGTGCTCTAAAAGGGCTAAAAGTTTTTCGCTTTCTGATTTAAGTTCCTGCGCGCGTCGACGCGATACCTCAAGACATACGCAAAAAGCAAAGCTTAGAATTAGCGTGCAGGCGGTTAATATTGCAAAGGCTAATATTGCGGGTTGGTAGTCTGTTTTCAGGCCAAAATAGCTCGCCGCCGCCAGTGCGACGGAAATCAGCAAGCTAATTACCAGAGCGAGATATCCCATGATCCACCTAGTTGTATTAAAAAACGATCGTCTATCCTAGTGATACTATCGCGTTTGTTTTTTGCGCTACCAGCTCGGCCTCGAAGCTGGCTTTTCCGCCATTGTCATTTGCGCGTTCGTCATAATACCGTATTTCCAAATCCCTAAACTGTGACAGCAGCTCCCTTTCTCGCAGGTAAAAGCTCAGTGTTTTAGGGCCAGATTGGGCGCCAGCATCGTTTTGAACGAAGGTTTGATAAAATAATAGGCCCCCTAATTTTAACGCGCTGACAATCGCGGGAAACAAGGGGCGATGTAGGAAATAGCTAACCACTATGACATCGTATTGCTTTGGTGCCAGAGAAAAGCCATGGGCCTCCACATCGGCGAGGCATGCGGAAATGGCTAAATTTTCTCGGCCTGCAAAGGTATTTAGACGAGAAACCGCGACATCAGAAATATCCATTGCTTCGCATTTGAGGCCCGCTTGCGCCAGTAAAATGGCATTGCCACCTAAGCCGCAGGCAAGATCTAGCGCTAGCCCATTAGCGGGTAGCAAATCTCGGTGTGCTCGAAGAACTCGACAAGCGGGCCCAGGCATTTCGCGCTGCTCGTGGCGGAGATTCCATTTTGCTTTACTGCTCACGGGGTCACGATCTACGGTCATCGTTTAGCGCCGCCAGAATGCGGGCATCAATAATACCAATAGCGTGAAGATCTCTAAGCGGCCCAGCAACATGGCGTAGCAGAGAATCCATTTACCGGTATCGCTTACACTGCGATAGCTTGATGCGACTTCCCCGAGACCGGGGCCCATATTGTTAATCGCCGCTGCGGTAGCAGAAAACGCGGTGAGGGAGTCTAGGCCACAGGCCATCATCGCCAAGGTGATTATGATAAAGGAAATCATATATACCCCAACAAAACTCCACACGGCGCTCACGACTTTAGCTTCAACGCGATGAGCTCCTATCTTTAAGGGGATGACAGCATTGGGGTGAATAAGTTGGTTCATTTCGCGAATGCCTTGCTTGGCGACCAACATAACTCTGACGGCTTTCATACCGCCACCGGTGGAACCCGCGCAGCCACCCATAAATGACAACATAATGACGGCGACGGGTAAAAAGCTCGGCCAGATTGAAAAATCTTCAGCGCCAAAACCGGCGGTGGTTGCCACCGACACAGTATGAAAAATACCGTGTACAACACTTCCGCCTAAGGAATAGGTGCCGCTAATAAACAAATAAATAGAAATAGTGAGCGCGGCAATACCGATCACCGATAAATAAAATTTGGTTTCGGAATCGCGAAAATATTGCTTTACCGAACGGCCCCGCCAGACATGAAAATGAATAGTAAAACTCATGCCCGCAAAGAGCATAAAGGCACTGCAAATCATTAAAATAAGAGGACTGTTAAAATAGCCCATACTGGCGTCGTGGGTAGAAAATCCGCCTATCGCGACAGTGGAAAATGAATGGCTAATCGCATCAAAAATACTCATGCCGGCCAGCCAATACGCTAGCGCACACACGCCGGTTAGCGCTAAGTACATCAAGAACAGGACTTTGGCTGTACCGGTAATCCGCGGCGTAAGCTTGTTATCTTTGACCGGACCCGGCGTTTCTGCGCGATACAACTGCATGCCACCAATGCCCAGTATTGGCAATATGGCAACCGCAATCACGATGATGCCAATGCCGCCAAGCCACTGTAAAAACTGGCGGTAAAATAAAATAGAAATTGGCAGCTCGTCGAGGCCAGTGATAACGGTAGCGCCAGTGGTGGTAAGTCCTGAAATAGATTCGAATACTGATTCACTGACTGAGAGACCGGGGCTGTCCGCTAAGTAAAATGGCAGTGCACCGAATAGACCGAGAACTGTCCAGAAAAGTGATACCACTAAAAAGCCGTCGCGAATACTCAGCTCTTGTCGCTGCTTTAAATTGCTAACCCACAACAGCAAGCCGCAGCAAAAGGTGAGGGTAAAGGCCCACACAAATGCCGTTAAAGCACCGTCATCAAAGACAATAGATAACAAGGCCGGAACGGCCATCGTCAGGCTGAAAATCATTAACAGCATGCCGATAATTCGGCAAATAATACTTAGGTGCATGGTGCGTCTCTGGCGGCGAAACTAGTCATCAGAAAAAGCTGAAGCCGACTTGGAATAGTTTTTCGACCAATTTTATTTTGCTTTTATCGACTAGGAATAAAATTAAGTGGTCCTCTGGTTCAACCATTAAATGACTGTGGGCGATAAGCACTTCCTCGCCGCGAACTAGGGCGCCTATACTCACCCCTTCGGGTAGTACAATTTCATCCAGGCGACGGCCGACGACCTTAGACGAGCGGCTATCGCCGTGGGCGATGATTTCTAGGGCTTCTGCCGCACCCCTGCGCAGCGCGTGGACATTATATATATCGCCACGGCGCACGTGAGTGAGCAGGCTGCCGATGGTAATTTGTTGCGGTGAAATGGCGATATCGATATCGCCGCCTTGTACCAAATCGACATAGGCCGGATTGGTGATAAGGGTAATAACCTTTTTGGCGCCCATGCGCTTCGCCAGCAGAGACGACATGATATTCGCCTCGTCATCGTTGGTTAGGGCGAGAAAGACATCGGTTTCTTCAATGTTTTCTTGGGCGAGTAAATCGTGATCAGAGGCGCTACCGTGTAGCACGATGGCCTTAGATAATTGCTCTGACAGTGCTCTGCAGCGATCGTAGCTGCGCTCGATAATTTTAACGTGGTAGCGGCTCTCTACGGCTCGTGCTAAGCGCTCGCCGATGTTGCCGCCACCGGCAATAACCAATCGTTTATACGGTGTATCTAGGCGACGAAGTTCGCTCATCACCGGCATAATGTTCTTTTTTGCGGCAATAAAAAACACTTCATCGCCTGCTTCTACCACCGTGTCGCCGCTGGGCATTATTGCGGTGCCACGGCGAAAAATGGCGGCGACCCGAGTGTCGACAGTGGGCATGTGCTCACGAATTGCGGCAAGCTCATTCCCTACCATCGGGCCACCATAGTAGGCTTTTACGGCAACGAGTTGGACGAGGCCATCGGCAAAATCCAATACTTGCAAGGAACCGGGATATTGCAATAAGCGTTTGATGTACTGAGTGACAAGCTCTTCGGGACTGATAAAGACGTCAATGGGAATCGCTTCATTGCCAAATAGTTTTTCTACGCTGGTGTAGGCGTTGGAGCGAATCCGCGATATTTTTGTCGGTGTGCGAAACAGCGTGTAGGCGATTTGGCAGGCAATCATATTGATTTCGTCGCTATTGGTCACGGCAATCAATAAATCTGCGTCGGCGGCGCCAGCACGCTCAAGTACATCTGGGTGGGAGGCTTGGCCGGTCACCGTGCCGATATCGAGCCGATCTTGCAGCTCGCGGAGGCGATCGGGGTCTTTGTCGACCACGGTAATGTCGTTGTGTTCGCTGGCCAAATTCGCTGCCAAGGTACCGCCAACCTGCCCTGCACCCAGTATTATGATTTTCATCGTTCGCTATCGCCTGCGCTGTCGCTGTTATTCACTAATTGTGTGTTCTTGTAGTGTGGCACTCAATAGCCGTGCTTACAGTTTTTTCCGCATTAGCGCGTAGAAAAAACCGTCGTGCCCCTGTTCTTGCGGAAATAATTGCCGGCAACCGCCGCGATCCTGTCCCCAAGCAACGTCTAGGGGAAGCAGTTCGGCGCTGGCTTCGCGACTGAGAAACGCGCTAATTTGTGCTTCATTCTCATCGGGAAGCAATGAGCAGGTGGCGTAAACAAACAAGCCGCCGGGCGCTAGGCAGCGCCATAAATTATCGAGCAAGTTAGCTTGTAAGCGGCAGAGTGGTGCAATATCACTGACCACTCGGTTGAGCTTGATGTCGGGGTTGCGACGAATAACGCCGACCGCAGAACAAGGTGCGTCGAGCAAAATTCGATCAAAGTGGCGACCATCCCACCAGCTATCAAGATCTGCGGCATCCGCGGCGACTAGGCTTGCACTAAGTTCCAGGCGCTTTAAATTCTCACTTATGCGCTGCAGGCGCTGTTCGTCAATATCCAGTGCCACAACTTCGCTTAAGGCGGCTTGGGCTTCGAGTATGGCGCCGGTTTTACCGCCGGGAGCGGCGCAGGCGTCTAATACGCGCTGCCCTGGCTTGAGATCGAGCAATTCCGTACAGAGCTGAGCGGCTTCGTCCTGGACGCTGATATGGCCCTCAAAAAAGCCGGGCAATTTATCGACGCTACAGGCTTGCTCTAGGCGTATACCGTAGGGTGCGAAATCACATGCACTCGCCGCCATATCGAGCTCAGCCAGTCGGCTTAAGTATGCATCGCGATCTTGATGCCGAGGATTGAGACGTAGGCAAAACGGCGGGTGGGCATTACTGGCAGCCATTATCTCAGCGATTTTATCCGGCCACGCCTGCTCAATTGCTTGATATAGCCATGCCGGAAAGGCTGCCTCGGCAGCGGGCTTTAAATTCGTAAATAAGGTCTCTTGCTCTCGCTGGCAGCGGCGCAGTATGGCGTTCGCCATGCCGGACGCCCATTTTTTGCCAAGGCTGCGACAACCTTCAACGGCGCTATTTATCGCGGCGTGAGGCGGAATACGAGTGTAAAAAAGTTGGTAGGCGCCGATTAAAATCAGCATCTTTACATCGCTGTCTTTGGGCTTAAGTCCTTTGCTAAACAGTGGCTTAAGGCCTGCGTCTAAGCGCCAGTAATAACGCAGTGTTCCGTAGCACAACTCGCGATAAAGAGAGCGTTGAGCTGGGTCGAGATCTTGTTCACCGAGGGGTAGTTGTCGAGACAGCGAGCTGCCCTCTTGGGCAATGCTGGCGAGGCAGCGCGCTGCCGCAACTCTAGGACATTTCATATGGCGCCTTGGCTGGCGAAAATAGTACCCGGGGCGAATTGCTCGGCGCGGGAATTAAGCACATCTCTGGCGGCGAGAATTTTGCCGCCTGGCATTTGCAGCTCAAGAATACGGAGACTGCCTTGGCCGCAAGCGACAAGGATACCGGTTTTATCCGCGCCAATAATGGCACCGGCCTTGTGATTTGGCGTAGAACTCGCTTCTGGCTGGGCGCGCCAGATTTTTATGCGCTCATCAACACGGCTCGTCGCAAAGCGGGTGTAGCAAATGGGAAATGGATTAAATGCGCGTATTTTGCGGTCTAGACTCTGGGCATCTAAGTGCCAGTTTAGTTCTGCCTCGCTTTTGCTGATTTTAGCGGCGTAATTACTGAGCTCGTCGTCTTGCTCTTCAGGTTTAGCCCGGCCTTCCGCGAGTGCTGCGACGCTGTCGATTAGGCCGGGGCCGCCGATATCGGCCAAGCGCGTCAGTAAATCGGCTGCACTGTCCTGGGGGCCAATAGCGCAGCTGATTTTACTGAGCATTGCGCCAGTATCGAGACCGGCATCCATTTGCATAATAGTGACGCCAGTCTCGGTGTCGCCAGCTTCAATTGCCCGTTGAATCGGCGCTGCGCCGCGCCAGCGGGGCAATAGCGAACCGTGAACATTGACGCAACCTAGCCGGGGTATATCGAGAACGCTCTGGGGTAGTAGTAAGCCATAGGCAACCACGATCATAAGGTCGGCATTGTGGCTGGCAAGTAGCTCGCGGTCATCAGCTTCGCGAAAATTGGCGGGTTGAAACACTGGTATACCCGCTGCTGTCGCGCATTGCTTGACGGCGCTGGGCAGGGTTTTTTTGCCTCGTCCGGCGGGGCGGTCTGGCTGGGTATAGGCCGCCACTATTTGGTGGTGGCCGTCGTCGATTAGCGCTTGCAGGTGGCGGGCAGCGAACTCAGGGGTACCGGCAAACACCAGCCGCAGAGACGGTGTACTCATGTTTTGTCCGCCGCCTTTTGCTTCTGCAGCTTCACCATTTTGCCGCGGATGCGGTTACGCTTGAGAGGTGAGATATAATCGACAAAGAGTTTGCCTAAGAGGTGGTCTTTTTCGTGTTGAATACACACCGCGAGTAAGCCCTCTGGTGCCATTTCAAAGGCCTCGCCATTGCGATCTAGCGCTTTGACGCGAATATGCTGGGGGCGCTCGACAGTTTCATAAAAACCCGGTACTGATAAACAGCCCTCGTCGTATTGGTAGGTTTCGTGGTCCAATACAGTGATTTCGGGGTTGATAAAGACCAAGGGTTCGCTGCGGTCTTCACTGGTGTCGATGACCACAATTTGTTCGTGTACGTTCACTTGGCTAGCGGCAAGGCCAATGCCGGGGGCTTCGTACATGGTTTCAAACATATCGTCGATCAATTTGCGGATGCGCTCATCGACGTTTTTTACCGGTTTTGCGACAGTTCGCAGTCTCGGATCGGGAAATTCGAGGATTTCAAGTACAGCCATAACAGTTTGTGACCATTTCTCGTGTAAGTTGTGTAAGTATTGCTAAGATGATGATTGAGTGCACATTACACTCCACAAATCATTCGCCTGTTGCAGAGTATCCTCTATA
>NZ_JBFJWS010000023.1:0-27394 GCF_041623545.1 Zhongshania sp.
CCAGCGCTGACTGAAAGCAGGGCACCCATGCCCAGTTGTTTCATTTTTTTCTCGTCAAGTACGCTCACCGTAATTGACTGGAATTTACGGCCAAGGCTGCGGGCTTCGCTGGCGATGTATTCTGGGGTGCAGATATTGCCGGGAAGGTCACCAAGTTCGCAGGCGGTGTTGATGCCTTTGCCAATACTGCTGCCCACTTGTATTGCTTTACGGTTGGCCTCGGTATTGGCGCCTTGTAAACATACGCGGCGAATTGACAGTGGCGGCTTGGGCTTGCTGACAGTGGCGGTATAGCGATAGCTTGAGCTGACTAATAGTTGCGCAATGCGCTGATACTGCCAGTTAACTTTGCGGTCAACAACGCTGATATTGTCGAGTAAGTAGCAGCTGTCTTTGCAATCTGCCGCGGCTGGTGCGCTGAAAGTCGCTTGTATGATTTTGTCAAAATCATTGTCGTCAAGCTTACCGTCGCCTTTGCCGACGACTAATAAGCGTCGGGCTTTGAGGCCCGCAATACTTGGTAAATACAGTGTTTCCCCAAGCTTTGCTTTAAAGTCGCCGCGTTTTAGCAACTGACTGATAACACCGCCGCTGGCGGAGTCTACCGCTTTTGCCAGCTCAGAGCTGAGCTTTGCGTCAGTGACTAGGATCAGGCAGTCGGTATTAACGGTGCTAACATCTTTACAAGGCTTAAGGCTAATTTGCATGGAAACTCTCGCTGGCAGTAGGCTGAATTAGTGAAAATGCACGCCATTATTATGGGCCGGTCGCGAGTATTGGCAACCGTGCGGCGTAAAGGCAGTGTTCTGGGCTTAGTGTAAAGGGTATCATCTGCGCGTGAAATACTTATAGGTGTAAAGACAAGGTGCGTATTGGGCAATTGTCAGTGAGTGGGACGGTGGAGAGATGGCTGTTTGATTTTATTTAGGTACCTTGCCAGCGAGATGCTGAAGACGGTGTTTGCCGTGACCTTGACCTTGCTGGTTATTATTATGAGTGGGCGCTTTGTTAAATACCTAGGCCAAGTGGCCTCGGGAGACTTTGCCCCGGACGTGCTGTTGTTAGTTATGCTTTATCGCTTGCCCAATTTCTTAGAGGTCGTGCTGCCATTGGGCTTGTTTATCGGTATTTTACTCTCATATGGCCGTCTATATGTCGACAGTGAAATGACGGTGATGAGCGCCTGTGGCATGAGCCGTCGCCGCTTATTGATTTACACTATGATTCCCGCCACTTTTACAGCCGCTATTGTTGCGTATATTAGCTTGATTCTGACCCCGTCTGGCATTCAAGCCTATGTTAATTTGCTGTCGGATAGCCAGTCAGAGATTGGTGTTAAAGCCGCAGTGGAGGGGCGTTTTCGCTTGGATAAAGCCAGCGGGCGAGTGACCTATATTGAGAAGGCCAATCGCGATGATCAGACAATGTCCGGGGTTTTTATTGCTCAGCCCGAGCCCGTGCAGGCGGATGGTCGGCCTCTGGTGTCACTGGTTACCGCTGCCCAGGGCCGTTTCCAAGTCGATGAGGCCAGCGCTCAGCGTTACTTGGTATTGGACAGTGGTGTTCGCTACGTTGGTCAGTCTGGCTATATGGATTACCAGGTCACCAGTTTTAATCGTCTTGACCAATTGTTACGCGACCCCGAAGAAAAGACCTATCGCCAGGAATTAGACGGTAAGGACACCTCAGCACTTTGGGGCTCACCAGCGCTAGAGGATGTTGCTGCCATTCAGTGGCGGGTATCACTGGGTTTATTAGTCCCTATAGCAGCGTTGATCGCGGTGTCTTTAAGTAAAACTGACCACCGGCGTGGGCGCTTTGGTAAAATGTTTCCCGCATTTATGATTTATATGGTGTATCTGGTTTGTCTCAACGCGGTGCGTGATGCCATTGCTAAAGGCCAGTGGCCGGTGTTTCCAGGAATGTGGGCGGTGCACGGGGTATTCCTCATTTTGGGTTTATTGTTGCTTTATCGTGACAGTATGCATCGCCATTGGGTACTGAGTTGGAGACGTCGGCGTGCGTAAATTAAATCGCTATATTGGCCGCACGGTTGCTGGCGCCATTATCCTCGTTTTACTGGTTATAGTTGGTTTAGATCTATTATCTGAGCTGGTTGACGGGCTAAAAGAGATTCGCGGAGATTACACTTTTTTCTCGGTTTTGAAGTACGTGGCGATGATTGCGCCGGGTAGTTTCTATGACTACCTGCCTTTTGCAGCCCTTGTTGGCTGCCTCTCAGGGCTTGGCGCTTTAGCCAGTAGCAGCGAATTGATTGTTATGCGCTCTGCCGGTGTGTCTACTTGGCAGCTGGTATTGGCCGTGTTAAAGCCCACCATTATGTTGACCTTGTTGGGTCTGTGCGTGGCGGAATTTGTGGCGCCAGTGTCCCAGCAAATAGCAGAAAGTCAGCGCGCAGTGGCCTTGCAGAAAAGCGCGAGTATGCATTCTCGGCATGGCATGTGGCATCGAGAAGGGAAGCAGTTTATGCACTTTAACGCGGTGCAGCCCAATGGCGTGTTATTTGGTGTCAGTATTTTCAGTTTTGATGATGATCGGCGTTTAGAGCAAAACACCTTTGCTGAGCGCGCATACTTCATTGATGGTCGTTGGACCCTTGAAGACGCGAATGTTGTTGATTTCAACGACAAGGGTGCTAAAAAGCAACATTTCAGCCAATTGGATTGGCAGACTGGGCTGTCACCGGAGTTGCTGAATATTTTGGTTTTGGACCCTCAGGACTTATCTATTAGCGGCTTGTGGCGTTATGCGCATTACCTGAAAAAACAGGGTTTAAATGCCGGCGATTACGAGTTGGCCTTTTGGAATAAATTGCTGCAACCGCTGACTATTATTGGCATGGTGCTGGTCGCTATTTCCTTTATCTTTGGCCCCTTGCGCAACGTCACGATGGGCTTTCGCGTCTTTGTTGGGGTGATGGTCGGTATCGTATTTCGGACCGCACAAGATATCCTTGGGCCGTCGAGTATGGTCTACGGTTTCGACCCAATTTACGCGAGTTTGTTGCCCATTGCGGTGTGCTTTTTGGCGGGTATCTACATGCTCACGCGCCGGGCTTAGCCATTGCGATTATTTTTGGCGGTTTTCGGTACGGAGCGCAGTCGGGTTTTAGATGCGCGATCATGCCAAGCAAGGCCGTCGCGATCCAGCCAAATCCACCAGTAGCCCAGCCCGGCAAAGCCAAGTGCTGGTATAGCGACTAGCAGCCGAATGAGGCATTGTCCCCAGCTAGGCTTGCTACCATCGTGGCTTTCTAGTTTTATGCGCCATGCCTGCATGCCGAGGGTCTGGCCATTTTTGCGCCAGAACCAGCCATAGAAAACAATAATGAAACTCAAGAGGTAGGCTCGGTATATGCCGCCTTCAAGCGGTGAATTTAGCTCGTGCACAACACTATTATTGGCGGCCTCATTACCCATAATGTCAGGGCTAAACAATAGGGCGGGAATTAACGTAGCCACAAATAAAATCGCAAATAACAGAAAGCAGTCGTAAACAATCGCGGCGAGGCGGCGAAATACGCCTGGGGCTGGTAGGTCAGCAGTCATTCAGGGCAGTCCAAGTCAGAAACCGCCGTATTGTAGCAGAGCAAACTGTGCTTGCCTGCTTAAAAGGCAAGCGCGACGCCCAGTGAAAGAGAATCGCCACGAACATGTACTTTATAATCCGTGTCGAATTTACTGAAATTGGGGGCAGCGATACTCCCTTCTTCGTCGGGAAGAAAGCGTTTCGCGCCGCTGCTGCGTTCGTGGAAGGATTTGTACAGGCGTTTCGCGGCCATTTTAACAAGTGCGCTTACGGCGTCTTTGCCCTGCTTGGCATTGTCTTGATCCATCCACACGCGGTTAAAGCGCGCGTGATTGGCGTTGACGGCCTGGAAGTTGCCTGTTGCTGCGTCGCGCTCGATGTAAAAACTGAGACTTGGTTGATAACCCAGCTTTTGGTGGTGCGGCAGTGTTATGTCATGCTCCGGCGGTGGCCCCCAGCGCTGTGTTTGGCAATTGCCTGAGGTATAGACAAGCGGGGTGGCGGGCCCGGCGGCGCCCAATATTGCGGATGCCGTCATATTGCAGCTGACCAGTTTGAAGGGTTGTGCACCAATATTTGAGGCGCTCATACTCGACAAGGTAATGGCCGCAACGATCGGATTGATGCGGAAAAGCGTACAGTGTTTCATTGCATTCTCCCGGTGCAAAAGCCAGCGTAGCTGGGCTTTTTTTGGCGGTATTAACGTGCTGACCAGGCTCCTCAACCTAATCTTCACAACCACCGGTTTTGCAGCAGGGTAAAGATAAAATTCCCTGCCACATTTTTATTAAAGCCTCGGCAATAGGGAATTGCCACGGGTTTAGGTGGCAGTGGCGTATTTATTGATTTAACTCAAGATTGGCGGCGAAATAGCGGCCTGTCATGTACTCAGTTGGAATATGGCTATGGATTGCGACGGCTTGTTTCAGCTCGCCGCGACTAGAATGTCATTGCGACGCCGAGGGTTAAAGAATCACTGCGCACACGCACGCTGTAATCGGTTTCATACTGACTAAAGCGTGGAATGGCGATGCTGCCGTCTTCATTGGGTAGAAAGCGCTTGGCGCCGCTGCTGCGCTCATGAAAGGATTTGTACAAGTGTTTAATGCCCATTTTGACAAGGGCGCGAATGGCGTCTTTGCCCTGTTTGGCATTGTCTTGGTCCATCCAGATTTGGTTGAAGCGGGCTTGGTTGGCATTGAATGCATGGAAATTGCCGGTGGCGTTGTCGCGCTCAATACAAAAACTAAGCGTTGGCTGATAACCAAGTTTCTGACCATGGGGAAGTGTTATATCATTTGGGAGTGGGGCACCCCAGTGCTGAGCAAGGCAATTACCAGAAAGAAATGCCAGGGTAATGAGCGCGAGGTGCTTAAACCAAATTAAGAGACAGTTAATCGCTTGGCAGCCATTTTTTATATTATTCATTGCTGTTAGTCTCCATTGCCAGTTCTGTAACTGTTGGAAATTAGCTTACTCCCCCGCATACTATGGGTGAATAAGTAGATCTACCTTGCGGACTGCGGTCTAGGCGCAATAGCCCTAGGTGGAGGCCGAAGGTCAGGGCCAATCTAGTGCGGATACATAATAAAATCGGAAAGGAAATAAGCTAGATGCGGGTTTTATTGATAGAAGATGATGCCAGTGTGGCTGAGTACATAGTGAAGGGTTTACGAGAGAGCGGTTATCAAGTTGAGCATGCCGCCGATGGTAAAACTGGGCTGGTGCAGGCGACTACAGAGCAATATGACGCCCTTATTGTCGACCGGATGTTACCCCACGTCGATGGCCTGACGATTATTCAGACCCTACGCGCTGCCAATGACAGTACCCCCGCGCTTATCCTCAGTGCCTTGGGCGAAGTAGATGACCGGGTAAAGGGCTTAAAAGCGGGTGGGGATGATTACTTGGTCAAGCCCTTTGCTTTTGCTGAGTTATTGGCCCGTATCGAAGTGATGCTGCGCAGGCAAGAAGCGGGTTCTGCGGTAACGCGCCTTAAGGTTGCTGATTTAGAAATGGATTTGCTGGCCCACAAAGTGACGCGTTCAGGCCAGCCCTTCAATCTGCAGCCTAGAGAATATAAATTATTGGAATATTTGATGCGCCACGCCGGTCAGGTCGTGACGCGCACCATGCTCTTGGAAAACGTTTGGGATTACCATTTTGATCCACAAACCAATGTCATTGATGTGCATATCAGCCGCCTGCGTCAGAAAATCGATAAGGGTTTTGACAAGCCTCTGTTAAATACCGTGCGCGGTGCTGGATATATGTTGGATGATTCTCAGTAAAATATTTACCAGCTTCACCTTTCGGTTTTTGGTTAGCTACGTTGCGTGGCTGAGCCTTGCCGTTTTTATGGTGCTAGCGCTGATCTATGCGTTTATCGCTTACGATTTTTTTGCCGAAGTGCACCACTCGGTCACTGAAGAGTTAGGGGCGTTGAGCCAGGCCTACCAGGAGGGTGGCGAGGCCGCAGTGGCGAGTTTTGTGCAAGTCCACAGCGGGCCAGACCGGTTGATCCGGTTTTTCTATTTCGTTGGTGACGAACACCTCAATAAAATTGCGGGTAATCTTGAAGAGTGGCCTGATAGTGAAGAGTATCGCGACGGCTGGCTAGGGTTTAATTTTGAATCTATGCTCGACGACGCAGATTCAGTTGGCACTGAGTTTATTGCTAGGTCAAAGCAATTACCCGGTGGCGAACATGTTTTGGTCGCGCGCCATTATGCCGATGTACTGAATAGCACCAAACTGGTAGCCGGTGCGCTGACTCGGAGTATGGTCGCGACGATACTACTGGGCACCATCGGTGGCACTATCGTGGCGGCATTGAGTTTGCAACGGGTTGATCGTATCAATGTTACTCTGCGCCGCATTATGTCTGGCGATCTTACTGAACGTATCGATATTGATAGTAGCACCGGTGACTATCTGCGCTTGTCTGAGAGCGTGAACCAGATGCTGGACCGAATAGAGACCCTCATGACCGGGGTCCGGCAAGTTTCGGACAATATCGCCCATGATTTACGGACGCCATTGACGCGACTGCGCAATAAACTAAGCAGTTTGCATGAAAATTGTGCCGATCCGGGCAATCGTGAAGAGGTCGAGGCACTTATCGAAGAGGCTGATGGTTTATTGGGAACTTTCAGTGCCTTATTACGGATCGCGCAAGTAGAGTCGGGGAATCGGCGCTCGGGCTTCGCCAGTGTTGATTTGTGCACCTTGGTTTCTGATGTTATTGAATTATATGAGCCTTTGGCGGCGGAAAAAAATCAGGTGTTTCACACTGGGTTGGCCAAGGTCGGCAATTTTCATGGCGATCGTAATTTACTGTTTCAGGCGGTGGCAAACTTGGTCGATAACGCCATTAAATACACTCCTGAAGGCGGCAAGGTACAAGTAAATCTCGCGGTCGAGAAAAATGTTCTGCGTATCGAAGTTGCCGATAGCGGTATTGGGATTCCGGAGGAAGATCGTGAAAAAGTGTTTCAGCGCTTCTTTCGTGTTGAGCACAGCCGCAGCCGGCACCCGGGCAATGGCCTGGGGCTCAGTTTAGTGCAAGCGGTGGTAAAACTTCACGACGGCTATATAGACCTTAAAGATAATAAGCCGGGGCTGCGAATTATCTTGCGTTTCCCCCGGCCAGAGCAGCTTAGTTAAATTTCTGTCGTCTTATTACTTGAGCTTTAGGTGGCTGGTATCAGGTACTTTGTGCGCTACTTCGGGCTTGTCGGGCAATAACGGAGTGCCGGCTTCGCTGAGGCTGAGGTCGGCAGTGAGAGCCTCGATGTCAATTTCAATTTCAGGAGGCTTGGGCGGTAAAAGGTCGTCTCCGGTGGCCCCTAGGCTGATGTGCTCGGTGTCGGGGAGCGGCAGCGGGGGTGCCTCATGCTGATCGCTCAGGGTTTCGCCGCTGTTTGCCAGGCTAATGTGGCTGGTGTCGGGAGCAGCGCCAGTGCTCACATCGCGCTCCTCATCGCGCAGCACAGGGGTGCCCTCAGGGCTTAAACTCAGATTGGTCTGGGCGCTAGCGACGGGCGTTGGGTTTGTTGTCTGGTCGTCAATACTGCTTGGCTTGGCAACAGAGATGAGCCCAATTTTTGCGAAAACCTGTTGGTAGCGTTGGATTTCGCTGGCATCGAGGTCTTTGCGGATGCGATTGGGTTTTCCGGCGACTAGTTTTTCAACTTGATCTACAGGCCGTTTAAACAGCTTTGCTAGCTGTTGCAGGGCAGAACCCCGCGGATGGCCCGGAGCAAGTTCACCGGTGAGAAAGAGATCAAAACGCTGTGCAGTCATGGGGCGGATTACCTAGGCGATTTCCGAGTGTGGCGCGGTTTTATTCAACTTAGCAGAGATTATACTGGGGTGTTACGGCTAATGCGGTTTTTTTTGGGAAGTAGGTCAAGGGCGTTGAACAATGGATCTTGAAGCAGTGCCAACCCGCTTTGCTTGCTCATTATTGAATTTAGCGGCGGAGCGTGGTTACGAACACCAGAGTATTCTTAATCTTGCTGGGATTGCCTTTAATCCGCTAAACAAGCGCTCGCCGGGCTATCAGGCAACTATTTCCGCTATGCAATACAGCAAGCTCTATCAGCAAGTGATGAGTTTGGTACAAGACGAGGCCTTTGGCTTCATGCTGGGTAAAAACCTGACGCCTGGCGCCTTCAGAATGATGTGTTATTGCCTGATAAGCTGCGAAAATTTGGGCAGTGCAATAAAACGGGCTTGCGAGTTCTTTCGCACATTTTATGATGCCGATGCGCAAATCTACCTCGACACCCGCAAAGACAGCGCAATCGTGGGTTACGGAAGTGTTAAAAAGGGCTTTTCAGGCCCTCAGGTGGACGTCGCTGATCTTTACGGTTTGTCGATTTGGCATCGTTTCTTCTGTTGGTTGGTGGGCAGCAATATTGAGTTGAAGGAAGTGCGTTTTGCCGGTCAGGCTCCTGTAGGTAAGGCGCGAGTAGCTAAGTACCAAGAGTTGTTTGGCTGTCCTGTTTACTATGGCCAGTTACGGGATGAGTTTGTTTTTGATACGCGCTACCTTGGCTACCCGCTGGTACACAATGAACGCACCTTGAAAGACTTTTTGCGGGCAGCGCCATATCCGCTTATGGTAATGAGCGGCAGTCGCGACGATGGAAGTTTGGTGGCGCGGGTGCGGGCCATGATTGGCCATGACTTCTCTCAGGGGTTCCCCAGTTTTGAGCGTATTACCGCGGCGCTGAATATGTCCGCACCGACGTTGCGGCGACGATTGAAGAAAGAAGGCACCACGTTTCAACAGCTCAAGGACGAGTGTCGCCGCGACGCAGCCATGGCTTATCTCGGTAATTCCGAGTTATCTATTAACGCCGTTGCGGCCTTAATGGGCTTTACTGATCCCTCCGCATTTCACCGCTGTTTTAAGAAATGGACTGCGATGACCCCCGGTGAATACCGCGTATATGAGCGTGAAAGCCATAGTTAGTTTATGGTCTATAACTTGTAACATTCTGATATTTAAATATTTTTATAATATCTGTCAGTACTTTGACCGAAAATGTCATTGTCTCTAACTGAGTGCGCAGTACATTGTGGCCACCGTGTGCACAGCAGTGTCACCGTGAATTCACTCTCAGTTCGGTAGGACAAACCATGGCAGAAGCATTTATTTATGATGCGATTCGCACCCCCCGCGGCAAAGGTAAGCGCGGCGGCGCGCTTTATGAAGTAAAACCCATTGATTTGGTTACTAACCTGCTCGAGGCGCTCAAATCTCGCCACGATCTCGATACCAGCAAGGTCGAAGACCTGATCTTGGCCTGCGGTGAGCCTGTAAAAGAGCAGGGCCAGAATATTGCAAAAGCGGCGCTGGTGTATTCTAGCTGGGACGACAGTACTACCGGCGCGCAGTTACACCGTTACTGTGCAGGTGGTTTAGATGCAGTGAATCTCGCGGCGGCCAAGGTCGCGGCTGGTTATGAAGATTTGGTAGCTGCGGGCGGGGTAGAATCTATGTCCCGCCTCGGTATTGGTGCCAGCGGTGGCGCGACTGGCGACCCCTGGGTGGCCATGAAAAGCTATTTCATTTCCCAAGGCCTGGGTGCAGATATGATCGCCACCATGGACGGCTTTAGCCGCGAAGACGTTGACCGCTATGCGGTCATGTCCCAGCAGCGCGCTGCCCATGCTCGAGAGCAGGGTTATTTCAAATCGATTATTCCAGTAAAAGACTTCAACGGCGTGACGATTCTCGATCACGATGAGTTTATTCGGGCCGATACCTCAATGGCGGCACTGGCAAAGCTTAAACCCGCGTTCCAAATGTTTAATGACTATGGTCACGGCGGCGTTGCGAGGCTTAAATATCCCCAATTGGAAAACATCGAGTGTGTCCATACACCTGGTAATTCATCGGGAATTGTCGACGGTGCAGGCTTGGTTTTAGTCGGTAGTGAACGCGCAGGCAAAGAACAAAATCTTAAGCCCCGCGCTCGTATTCTGAGTTGTGCCTTAGTAGGAACTGAACCGACGATTATGTTGACTGGTCCCGCGCCAGCTACCCAGAAAGCCCTGCAAAAAGCCGGCCTCACGGTTGATGATATTGATTTATTTGAATTAAACGAGGCCTTTGCCTCCGTGGTGCTTCGCTACCAGCAAGTGCTGGGCATTCCTGACGAGAAAATCAATGTGAATGGCGGCGCTATTGCGATGGGTCACCCTATTGGTGCCACGGGCGCGATGATTCTCGGCACGCTACTCGATGAGCTTGAGCGCCGCAATCTTAAGCGCGGCGTGGTTACCCTCTGTGCCGGTGGCGGGATTGGTATCGCAACTATCATTGAGCGCGTGTAAAGCGCGCTGACCATTGTATTTGCAGGGCTGCGAGCACGATAGCGCTGGCGGTTCTTCACGGGAAAAGAGATTAAGTTAATGGGATATATTCGTTTAGAAAAAGACAGTGACGGCATTGTTGAACTGATTTTCGATCAGCCCGGTAAATCGGTTAACACCATGGGCCGCGAGTACGATGAAGCCATGCGTACTGCTGTTGCGCAATTGCAGGAAATGGTCGCGGAGGGCGCCGTCGTCGGCATTTATGTGCGCAGTGGCAAACCCAGCCAGTTTTTTGCTGGTGGTGATATTAATGAAATGCTGGAAATGGATTTAAAACCCAGCGAAGCGAAGAAAACCGAAATGTACGAAGGTCTAATGGCGACGAAAGCGCCATTGCGTACCTTGGAAACCCTTGGTGTTCCTGTTGCCGTTGGCCTGAATGGGCCAGCGCTGGGTGGCGGTTTTGAAATTGCCCTAGCCTGTCATTATCGCGTTGCGATTAATGGTGTGCAGGTCGGTCTGCCAGAAGCCATGATTGGCTTGATGCCGGGTGCTGGTGGTGTGGTGCGCATGACCTACTTACTGGGTATGCAAGAAGCGATTGGTCTTATCAGCCAGGGTAAACGCCTAAAAGCGGCTCAAGCCCTAGAAAAAGGCTTGCTGCACGAATTGGCGAGCGACGAAGCCGATATGCACGCTAAGGCTAAAGCGTGGCTTAAAGCTAACGCGGGCGCAAAGCAGGTCTGGGACCAAGATGGCTATCAGATGCCTGGCGGCGGCCCAGATGAGCCGGCGAATCAGGGGCTCACTTTCTTTGGCCCGGCCAATGTCATGGTGCAGACTAAAAATTTAATGCCTGCTCAGAACGCAATATTTGCCTGCGTGGTGGACTCGGCCAGAGTTGATTTTGATACGGCGCAAAAAATTGAAGGCCGCTATTTTTTAAGTCTACTTTTGGATCAAACCGCCCGTAATATGATGACGGCGTTTTTTGTGCAGATGGAAGCCTTGAACAAAGGCGCCAGTCGGCCAGCAGTTGCTGAGCGTTTTGTTTGTAAAAAACTTGGCATTATTGGCGCAGGCCAAATGGGTGCGGGTATCGCGACTATCGCTGCGCAAAAAGGAATTAGTGTTGTACTGAAAGACATTAGTCAAGAAAATGCAGATCGCGGTAAAAGCTACGCCGACGCCTTTTTCACCAAAGGCATTGCGAAAGGTAAAGTCACTGAAAATAAAAAAGCCGAGTGCATGGCGCTAATTAAGGCCAGTGCCGATTACGCCGACCTCAGTGACTGCGATATGGTTATTGAAGCGGTATTTGAAGACCGCAAAGTTAAAGCAGCAGTGACTAAAGATACCGAAGCAGTGATTAAATCCAGCAGTGTGTTTGCGACTAACACCTCCGCTTTACCGATTAGTGAACTCGCGGAGGCCAGTACGCGGCCGGCGAACTTTATTGGCATGCATTTCTTTTCGCCGGCGGAAAAAATGCCTCTGGTAGAAATTATTCGCGGCAAGCTCACCTCGGACGAAGCGCTGGCCAAGGCCTTTGATTTGGCGCAGCAGCTGGGTAAAACACCGATTGTGGTAAACGACGCAGCGGGCTTCTTTACTACCCGTGTTATCGGTACGACCATCTCTCAGGGCGGTATCATGCTGGAGGAGGGGATTAACCCGGTATTAATTGAGTCTGCTGCCCGTGACAATGGCTCACCGATTGGGCCACTAGGTGCAATAGACGAAATTAGCCAGGAAACGGCATATAAGAACGGTAAACAAGCAAAAGCTGATGTTGAGGCCCAAGGTAAAGTTTGGGAAGAAAACGCTGTTTCACGGGTGCTGGATCGAATGGTTAATGAGTTCGGTCGGCGCGGCAAGGTGCATGGCGGTGGTTATTACGCTTACCCTGAGGGCGGTCAAAAGCATTTGTGGCCTGGCTTAAAAGACGCGTTTGCGCCAAATGGCTATAAAGAAATCCCCTACCAGGATATCAAGGACCGCCTTACTTTTTGCCAGTCGCTAGAAGCGGTCCGGGCAATGGAAGAGGGCGTTATTGAGAATGTCGGTGACGGCAATATTGGCTCAATAATGGGGATTGGTTTTCCCGCGCAAACCGGTGGCGCATTCCAGGCGATTAATGCCTACGGACTGCGCGAATTTGTAGCGCGGGCGCAAGAGTTGGAAGCGAAATACGGCAGTGATTTTGCTGTTCCCAAGCTGCTAATAGACCGGGCTAACGAGAACGCGCTTTTCCTATAAGCTCTCTGAGATGCCCCATTAACGCGAATTGTTATTGGTTTTGATGGGGCTTTTACTTAAGATTTGTTTGGCATATTGCTAAATTAAATCGAGACGACCATGTCCCATGTTTTCACCTACGGTAGTTTAATGTGTGCCGATATTATGTCGGCGGTAAGTGGTGTGAACACAGTGCCGGAATCGGCGCTACTGGGGAATTATCGCCGCTACGCAGTGCTGGGTGAAGACTATCCAGCGTTGATTGCAGAGGCTGGTGCACAAACTCCGGGCCTGCTTTATCGCAATATCTCCGATGAGGCCCTGCGTCGTTTAGATGTGTTCGAAGGGGATTACTATCAGCGTTGCGAGCTTGTTGTAGCACTGTTGGATGGGCGCCAAGTGAGGGCGCAAACCTATGTCTTTCGAACAGACTACCGACATTTAGTAGCCGATTGGTCCTGGAGTTTTGAGCATTTCCTAAATGTAGGGAAAGCAAAGTTTGAGAGCGCCTATCTCGGCTTCCAACACTTACCGAGTCAAGAATGAAAGCCCTTAGCTTGCCGCGCTAAAATTGATAAATTCCTCGCAAATAATATCCCGTCCCGTTGCACCCTGCATAAAGCATTGCCGATTGGCTTGCCTTACAAAGTCATTGCCGCCGCAAATATAAACCCGGCGGCCACGCAGTTCTGTAAAATTTTCCTGTAATTGTTGCTGCCAAGTCTCATGCGGTGGGCCATCGGCGCTGGCGAGTGAATAACTGAACTGAGGATGGTCTGCCTGCAGCTGTTGTAAGGCATCGAGCATGTAGTAATCGCTGGCTTGCTTTACGGTAAACAGCAGGTGAATAGTGCTTTGATGGTCGTGATTTAATGCATCCTTTGCAACGCCGAACAAGGGGGCAAGCCCGGTGCCTGCGGCAATCAATAATATGTCTTGGTGGCTTTGCTTGTTGTCGTAAACACATTCGCCGTAGGGGCCTTGAATAAAAAGCTCGTCGCCGATCTCGGTATTCAATAACTGCGGGCTCACTGCGCCATTTGGATATATTCGAATATGGAGTTCAATAAAATCCTCGAGGCTGGCAACACTGGCAATAGAATAGCAGCGGGCGGTGTTGTCGTTTAGCCAGAGGGTAATATATTGCCCAGCCCGCCAACGCAAACGGCAGTGCAGGCGAAGACGCAGTATTTTTGGATTTAGCTGCATTTTTTCGGCAATGGTGGCTAAGTGTTTTTCGCCGCTTAAATCAGGCAGTCGAAGCGTCATGTCCTGTTCGGGCTCGCAGCGGCAGCTTAAAAAATACCCTTGCTGGATACGCTGATTACTGAGGCCGTGCTGGCAGTCCTCGGGTATTTGTTCGGGCTTGGCGATTAGCATGCAAGCGTGGCATGCGCCTGCGCGGCAGCCGTGGGGGACGCTAATCTTATTTCTAAGCAGGACGTCTAAAACATTTTCGTCATCATGGACGGCGTACTTTCGCCCATTAAAAGTCAGGGTGCTCATATCAAATGAATGAATCCAAATCGTCGATTAATGCTGGATTGCTTAGCAGCGCTGCAGTAAAACCAGTACCTCATAGTGGGCGGTATGCGGGAACATATCAAATAGTTGCACGCGATTAATACGATAGCCTTCAAGGTGGCTTAAGTCTGTGGCCAAGGTGTTGGCATTACAGCTTGAATAGAGCAAGTAATCTGGCGCAAGTTGCTTGATTTGTTGGCAGAGTTCATTGCCTAAGCCTCGACGAGGTGGATTGACAATAATCAGCTCGGGCGCGGTTAACGCGCTATCGCTGGCGAATGCCGTTGAGTCTAAAGCTTGAAAGCGAACCTGGGCACCTAGGCCCATTTCATCAGCACTGCGTTGGGCGCAGGCGATGGCTTCTGCTTCAATCTCAATCCCGATGAGCTGACGCTCTGGCGTTAAACAGTGCAGGCCAAAGCCACCGGAGCCGCAAAACAAATCCCAGTATATGGCAATGTCTAGGTCAGCTGTCCACTTCGCTGCGGTGGCGTATAACTCGGCCGCCATGTCGAGATTGGTTTGGAAAAAGCCCTTGGGCCGCTGATATAGATTTATGCCGTTAAGCTTGTGGCGTAACCAGACGTCGCCGCTAAGGATACGCTCTTCTGGGCCTTCTATGATGGCCATCGGCACGGGCTGGATATTGATCGATACGGAACTGATTTTCGGGTGTTGTGCCAATAAGTTTGGGAGAGCTGCTCGTATTTTGGTCTCGGCGTTGGTGCTGCGCAAAACGAGTCGCAGCATGTATTGACCCTCGTTATTGCGGTTAAGTAATAGGTGCTTAAGCTCACCCTGACGGCTTTTAATATCGTAGGGCGCAATCGCGATGCTAGCAAGCCAGCGCTCTAGTTCGCCGAGCAGAGCCTGCATTTCCGCTGGGTAAAGCGGGCATTCACAGAGGCTAAGTGCTTGACCGCGGTGATTGATAATACCGAGCATGGCGTGTTTGGCGGTGCCGAGCGCGACCATTTTGGCTTTGTCGCGGAAACCTTGGCTTGCGGAGCGGTTTGACGGCAGTAGTGGCGGTGCGGAAAACGGAGCCAACAGTGTATTTAGCAGGGCTTCCTTGTCGTTTAACTGCTGGGAATAGGGCCGATCCAGCCAATTACAGGAACGACATTGATTTGATTCAAAAAATCGGCAGTGCATCGCTGGACTCAAAATAGCTAGGTGTTGGCTTGGGTCGCTAAGCTTGCCATCGCAAACTATTTTGGGCAATTATAATTCCGGTAATGCCTCGCTAGTAATTGTTGATTGGCACTCACCAAGTTTAGTTTAGCGTGGCTAATATTTGGAGGAGTTGAACATGGAAGACCCCGGCAAAGAAGCGGCTATTTTATCGTCTTGGCATAAAAATGTTGATGCTTGGACCAAGGCTGTTAGGCAGGCAGAGATTGCTAGTCGGGTCGCGGTAACCGATGCGGCTATTGTCAACGCCGTGGTTGCGCAAGGCCCAAAGACGGTGCTCGATATTGGCTGTGGCGAAGGTTGGTTGGTCCGAGCGCTGTCGAATTTGGGCGTGGCCGCGGAGGGCGTGGACGGTATTGCCGGGCTGATAGATCGAGCCATTGAGCGGGGCGGTAAATTTTCGGTCTTGTCCTACGAAGATTTTGCGCAGGGCGCGTGGCGTAAGCCAGTCGATTGCGTGGTTGCTAATTTTTCCTTGCTTGGTCATCGCGTGGTCGCCGACGTCTTAGCGGTGATTCCGACCGTATTGAATGTGAACGGGTGCTGCATTATTCAAACCTTACATCCTGCTTTTAGCGGTGCCCCGTATTGCGATGGCTGGCGAGAGGGCAATTGGGACGGTTTTAGCGCTGATTTTAGCGAGCCAGCGCCGTGGTATTTTCGAACCTTAAACAGTTGGCTAGCGTTATTTACCGCCAGCGGCTTTACGTTGCATGAACTCATTGAACCCTTAAACCCACAAACCAGCTTGCCGACCTCGGCTATTTTTGTACTTTGCCCAATACCTAAAAGTCGCGGTCACGGTAAATGACAAGGCCGCGGTCTTAGGCTTTAGGGTTTAGCCTGGGGGGCGAATCAACTACACTCGACAGCTGGTTTTACTAGGAGCAGGTAGGTAATGAATAATACGCACAGCAAAGCAGTAGGTTATGTTTTGTGGATTTTTGGATTTATGGGCGCGCACCGGTTTTACTATGGGCGGCCGGTGAGTGCGACAATTTACTTCTTTACTCTAGGTTTGTTTTTGATTGGCTGGATTGTCGATTTGTTTTTAATTCCGAGTATGGACCGGGATGCTGATCGGCAATATCAGGCGGGAACCACCAGCTATACATTGGCTTGGGTGCTGTTGACCTTTCTGGGTATCTTCGGATTACACCGTTTTTATATGGGCAAATGGATCAGCGGTATTGTGTATTTGCTGACAGGCGGTGTTTTTTTGTTGGGTATCATCTACGACTATTGGACATTGAATCAGCAAATTAACGAACAGAACACCACGTTGTTTTCGCGCTGAATCCAATGGTGTTCAACCTCGGCTGAGCTGGGATGCAGCTCCCCCTAAGAGTTTATTCAATTGCGCGTTTTAATTATTGGTTATGTCTGGCCCGAGCCGAATTCATCGGCTGCGGGCCGGCGTATGCTGTCCTTAGTGTCCACACTCCAAAGTAATGGCGGCGAGATTCATTTTGTCAGCGCCGCAGCGAAAGGGGAGCACAGTGTTGATTTAAGTGAGTTGGGTGTTACCGCTCGTGCGGTAGCCTTAAATTGCGATAGTTTTGATAGCTATGTCGCCGAGTTGCAGCCTGATGTTGTGGTGTTTGACCGATTTTTAATGGAAGAGCAGTTTGCTTGGCGAGTGGATCGGAGTTGCCCAGCAGCAGTTCGCATATTAGACAGTGAAGACCTGCACTGCCTGCGCGACGCCCGTCACAAGGCGCTTAAGCAAAAGCGATTGTTGAATCAGCAAGACTTGAGCAGTGAACTGGCACTGCGGGAAATCGCATCGATATGGCGTTGTGATCTTACCTTGGTGATTTCTGAGTTTGAGATGGCGCTTCTTCAGGACACTTACGGTGTCCCCGCGGATTTACTGCATTACTTGCCCTTGCTCACGGATTTTACCGCAGATCAGGCTACGCAGTGGCTGCCCTATGCCGAGCGGCAGCACTGTGTGGTGGTGGGTAATTTCCGCCACGCGCCAAATTGGGATGCTGTTCAGTATTTGCGTAGTGAGCTGTGGCCTTTGATTCGGCGCCAACTACCCACGGCCGAATGTCATGTTTATGGCGCTTATCCGCCCCCAAAGGCCTTGCAATTACAAAGCGAAAAGCTGGGGTTTTTGATCAAGGGCTGGGCAGACGACGCTGACGCGGTTGTGAGAAACGCTCGCTTATGCTTGGCGCCACTGCGCTTTGGTGCTGGCCAAAAGGGGAAGTTATTGGCTGCCATGGAGTGCGGTACACCGTCAGTAACCACGATGATTGGCGCTGAAGGGATGCGTGGTGATATGCCTTGGGGCGGAAGCGTTGTTGCCGATTCTGAGCAATTTTCGGTCGATTATTCTGACGCGGTTGTGAGGCTTTACCAAAATAGTGAACGGTGGGCGGTGGCTCAGCAGTGTGGGCGTGACTTGTTACTGCAGCGTTTTCAAGCGAGTCATTTTCTGCCGGGGTTTACGCGCTGCGTTGATAGCTTGCGGCAGGATATTAACGGCCATCGTGGCAAGCACTTTAATAGTCTGATGCTCCGTCACCATACGATTAAGAGTAATCAATACATGTCCCAGTGGATTGCCGCTAAAAATCGGGACCAGCGTAAGCCGCTGGACTAGATCGCTTCGCCAGTGGGGCGTCGAAATAGAGCTGCTCCTAGCGAGGTGTTAGTGTGTCATAGTGAGTGTCCTCGAGATTGCATTTCGACGGTAAATCTGCGAATGTTGGGAGGATTAGCGCTATTTAGTCAGCTTTAACAATAACAAAACACAGACATTACGCGGGCAAAACTTATGGCTGGCGGAGGTGAGAGCGGTATGCAGCACATGATTTTTGATGCCCACCTGCACATTATTGACCCAGCGTTTCCTTTGGTCAGTAACGATGGCTTTTTGCCTGATGCTTTTACGGTTGACGATTATGTAGGCCAAACGGCAAGTCTCGGGGTTGGCGGCGGCGCGGTAGTGTCGGCGTCCTTTCAGTCTTTTGATCAAAGCTATTTAATCACGGCGTTAGCGGCGCTGGGGCCGACATTTGTCGGGGTAACGCAAGTGCCCTATACCATCAGTGATGAAGACTTATTATTACTGGGCAGCCACGGTGTGCGTGCGGTGCGCTTTAATCTGCGTCGGGGTGGCTCAGAATCTTCGGAGCATCTAATTGAATTTGCCCACCGTATCTACGATTTACTCGGCTGGCATATTGAAATTTATGCCGATTGCAAATCCCTGACCGAGCTCTGCGGTGAGTTGTGCCGTTTACCGGCAGTCAGCATTGATCATTTGGGTTTGTCTAAAGAGGGCCTACCGGTGTTGTACCAGCTGGCCGAGAGCGGGGCTAGGGTTAAAGCTACTGGTTTTGGCCGTGTTGATTTTGCCGTCAGTCAAGCGATTCGGCGCCTCTTTGAGATCAATCCTGATGCCTTGATGTTCGGCACGGATTTGCCGTCTACCCGTTCACCACGAGCCTTTAATCCAGTTGATATCGAAATCATAGGTAATGCGCTGGGTGACTCTGCGACCAAAAAGGTGCTTTGGGACAATGCCGCGGCGTTTTATCGACTTGGTGTGTAAGGCCGGTCATTCTAATTGACCCCTAGCACTTCATTTATTAAAGTGCTCCGCCATAGCATTATAGCTAGTATCCTCGCGTCCCATTTTAACGCAATGCCAGAGCTGCCTGTGTGATTAAAGGCGGTGGCTGAGTATTGGCGCTTAGTTTATTGCCAGAGAAAGCCCTTGAATCAAATTTTATTTATTAGCCTAGTATGGCTGGCAGCGCTCGCGCTAGATAAGGTGCTCGGCGAGCCCACGCGCTGGCACCCTTTGGTTGGCTTTGGGCGCCTAGCAATTAGTATAGAAAAGCGATTAAATCGATATAACACGGTTATTATCCAGCGTTTGGCGGGTGTCTTCAGCTGGGTGCTGATTGTCGCGCCCTTGGTCGGCGCGGTGGTGATCATAGATTATGTTATTTCGACATTTTCACCGGTCTTTAGTTTGCTCTGGCATATTGCGGTATTGTACTGGGCGGTGGGTTGGCAGAGTTTGTGCGAACATATCCGTCCAGTCGCCGCTGCGTTAGCGACTGGGGATCTAGGCGAAGCGAGATTGCGAATCGGCTACTTGGTGAGCCGTGATACTGAGAGTTTAGATGCACAGCAGATATTGACGGCAGGCTTAGAGACTACCCTTGAAAACAGCAGTGACGCGGTGTTCGCATCGCTATTTTGGTATGCCTTAGCTGGGCCCGGTGGCGTGGTTCTGCAGCGTTTGGCTAATACCCTAGATGCGATGTGGGGTTACCGTAATTCGCGCTATCAGTACTTTGGTTGGTGGGCAGCGCGCAGCGACGATGTTTGTAACTTTGTTCCCGCGCAGCTTACGGCACTTGGCTACAGTCTTCTGTCGTGCTCAAGGCGCACGTGGGTGTGTTGGTTTACTCAGGGCTGGTCTTGGAAAAGTGTAAATGCCGGATCAGTTATGGCTAGCGGTGCCGCAGCGCTTGGTCTGAGCTTGGGTGGTTCAGCAAGCTATCATGGCGCGGTATCAAACCGCCCGGCTCTTGGTTGGGGGCGGGTGCCCGAGATCAAGGATTTGGATCGGAGTATAAACATGGTGAATTGTCAGCTGGCAGGATGGCTGGTTGCTGGGCTGGTCTTGGGTTTGATTTTATGAGTCTTGTAAACCGTCTGCCGCCTCGTCACGGTGGCGATCCGCAAAGTGTGCCGCTGGCCCCCGACGGTTTGGCTATGATGGATTTGGCCACGGGTGTTAACCCCTGGAGCTGGCCGGTGTCGCCGCCGCCTGCCCATTGCTATCAAGTGCTTCCCTATCCGTGTCCGGAATTACGCAGTGCGGCGGCGGCATATTACGGCGTTGCAGCCGAGACAATTTTAGCGACCGCAGGCAGCCAGCCAGTCATTCAGATATTGCCAACTGTGCTAGAGTCGGGACGGGTATTATTGGCAGAAGTGGCTTATGAGGAGCATCGCTACCGTTGGTCGCGGGCAGGGCATGCGCTGGAGTATTTTAGTGACTACAGCCGAGAGCATATTGCAAGGCGGATTATCGCTGGGCAAATTCGATATTTATTGATAATTAGCCCTAACAACCCGACCGGCGATGTTGTTAGCGCAGCTGATGTTCGCTACTGGCGATCATTATTACCGAGTGATGGCGTGGTGGTCATTGATCAGGCCTTTGCGGATGCCATGCCAAGTAGTGATTTAAGGGTGCTGGCGGCCGAAGCTGGTATAGTTTTGCTGCGTTCGGTAGGTAAGTTTTTTGGTTTGCCTGGTTTACGCCTCGGTTTTGTCATAGCCGAACCGTATTTATTAGCAGAGCTTAATGCCAGCTTGGGCCCGTGGACTGTGTGCGGTAGCGCCCAGTGGTTGGGGCGTCAGGCTCTGTTAGACCGCAGTTGGCATGTAGATATGCAGGCTCAGTTGTTGCGGGTGAGCGAGGCGCAAGGCGCGCTGCTGGAGAGGATGTTCGCCCCGTATTTCGACAAACTTATTGTTACGCCCTTGTTTATTACCATGGTGCTGCCCTTGCTGCATGGTGATGAGCTGCAACAGCGCTGTTTTGAACGGGGCGTATCGGTGCGGGTATATCGCGGGGTCGATACAGCCTTTGTGCGCTGGGGCTTGGCCCAGGACCAGGAGATGCTAGCTGAGCGTCTGAGTGGTATTTGCTTGAGGGGCCTCGCGGCCTAATTGTCGGGAAGGCCTTTGATTTACGAGGGGAGGGCGGCGCAGTGGCAAAGGACAGTGTATTCACCGCGCACGTACTCGACCAAATGCAATGGTTTGCGCCGGTTACGGCGCGGCGGATGTTTGGCGGTACGGGTTTGTTTTTAGAAGAGCTAATGTTTGCTTTGATCTTTGATAATACCCTGTATTTAAAAGCGGACTCGCAATCGCTGAGTGATTTTGAGGTACAGGGCTTACAGCCCTTCAGCTATGAGCGGGGCGGTCGCGAAATAGCACTTTCTTATTTTCAGGCGCCGGAGGAGGCCTTGGACGATAAGGACGTTTTGCTAGATTGGGCAAGTCGGGCCTATGCAGCTGCATTGCGCGCTGCTGCAGCAAAACGTCGTCCAAGTCCAATTTGAGTGTTTTATCTTGCTGCAGGCGATGTCTGCGGCGCCTGTGTATAATATGCGCCGTTGTAATGATTTAAAGGGGTGGGCAATGTCGGTACAGTCAATAATTCAAGCTAAATTGGAGGCCGCGTTGGCGCCTAGCCATCTTGAAGTCATCAATGAAAGTCATATGCACAGTGTGCCTGCCAACTCCGAGACCCATTTTAAGCTAGTACTTGTTGCCGATGCCTTTTCCAGTCTTCGCAAAGTGGCACGACAGCAGCGAGTGTATCAACTCTTGGCCGAGGAGCTGGCAGGGCCAGTCCATGCGCTGGCTATGCACACCTATAGCCCTGAGGAGTGGCAACTTCGCGCGGGATCGGTGCCAGCTTCGCCAGACTGCCTGGGCGGCAGTAAGAAGGAGCAGGGCGCTTAATAGTATGAATGAGTTTGTTGTAGCGGCACTTTATAAATTTGTTAGTCTTCCTGATTATCAGGAGCTGCGCGAACCTTTGTTAGCCCAGTGCTTGGCGGCAGGAGTAAAAGGTACGCTGTTACTTGCCGAAGAGGGAATAAATGGCACGATTGCCGGGTCCCGTGTCGGCATAGATACGGTGTTGGACTATCTGCACGCTGACCTACGTTTTGCTGACCTTGACCACAAAGAGTCCTATGACAAAGAACAGCCTTTTTACCGAATGAAGGTCAAGCTTAAGAAAGAGATTGTGACCATGGGCGTTGATGGAATTGACCCCAAGGATATCGTCGGTACCTATGTTAAACCCCAAGATTGGAACGCATTGATTGCTGATCCCGAGGTTTTGTTAATTGATACCCGCAACGATTACGAAGTTGAAATCGGCAGCTTTAAAGGTGCAGTTGACCCTAAGACAACCAGTTTTAGGGAGTTTCCCGAGTATGTGCGAGCGAATTACGACCCTGCAAAGCATAAGAAAGTAGCGATGTTTTGCACCGGCGGTATCCGCTGCGAGAAAGCCTCTGCATTCATGAAGCACGAAGGCTTTGCCGAGGTATATCATCTGGAGGGCGGTATTTTAAAGTATTTGGAAGAGGTAGATGAAGCCCAGAGTCAGTGGCAGGGCGAATGCTTTGTATTTGATAATCGGGTTGCCGTGACCCACGGTTTGCAAACCGGAAGTCACGATCTTTGTCACGGTTGCCGCCGACCAATTACTGAACGCGACAAAGAGAGCGCCCAGTTTGAAGAAGGGGTGACCTGCCCGGCGTGTTTTGATCATATTACCGATGATCAAAAAAAGCGTTTTCGTGATCGTCAGAAGCAAGTCGAGCTCGCCCGTCAGCGCAATGAGAGTCATGTCGGCGCTCCGCCGCCGGCACGGCAGCGTAAACTCCGTTAAGTATTTTTCGCCAAATTGACTTGAAAATTGCTGATTACCACGCGCGGGGGGTTGCGCGGGGCATCAGCTCAAGCCCTCATCCTATTAGATTAGTTCTGGGGCTAGGTACCAATTTCACCATTTATGCACTTAGAATGCGGAGAAATTGATGTACTATGGCTAAGCTAGCATATAACTCATGAATCTTGCGATTGATTCTGGTTCAGGCTGGCTACCTTACCAAGCCCTAGATAAGGGCTATTAAAATAAGAGGTTTAATTGCATGAAGCAGTTAGGTGTACTTGATACCGCGTTTATTAATCTCGAAACAGCCAATACACCGCAACATGTTGGCGGCCTAGGCATTTACGATCCGTCAACTGCGCCGGGTGGCTCAGTTCGCTTTAAGGGCGTTATCGCCAATTTTGAGCGTCGGCTTCATAAACACACCATTTTCCGTTCAAGGCTTGTCAAAGTGCCGGGCAATGTTGATCGGCCTTACTGGGTGCAAGACGCCAATTTTGACGTCGAATTCCATATCCGTCATATCGCACTGCCACAGCCTGGTGATTGGCGCCAACTGTGCATACTGGTTGCAAGGCTCCACGCGCGGCCCCTCGATATGAACCGGCCGCTATGGGAGGCCTATATTATTGAAGGTCTGGATAACATCCCCGGTGTTCCTAAGGGCGGCTTTGCCATTTACACAAAAATGCATCACGCGCTTGTTGATGGCGCTGGTGGCTCATCTATTATGTCGGTTATCCATGATTTAGAGCCGGATCCGGCGGCTGTACCTCAAGCAGAAGCGGTGGTCACCGTTGACGTAATGCCGAACTCGCTCTATTTGGCCAGCTCTGCAGCGGTTAATAATATTAAAAACACAGTGAAAATGGTGACGGGCGGCGCAGGGGTACTGCGCGACTTAGGTAAAATGGCCATTGGTATGGCGCAAAAGAAAATACCGATGCCGTCTATTAAATCGCCGCGAACCCGGTTTAATACGCCGGTTGGTCCCCATCGAGTGTTCGAAGCGGCGGAGTTTCCATTAGCTGACGTCAAAGAATTGAAAGACCTCTGTGGGGTGAAAATTAATGACGTGGTCTTGGCGATAATTTCCGGTGGTATGCGTCATTACTTGGATCACCATAATGAGCTGCCTGATGAGAGCTTGGCTGTGTCTATTCCCTTGGATATGCGCACGCGGCGGGGGATGACGGATGAAAATAACCAAGTCGGCTCAGTATTCGTTGAATTACACACCAATATTGCTGATCCACTGAAGCGCTTGGCCAAGGTGTATCGCAGCTCGCAAGAAGCCAAAGTTTACGGCGAGAGCTCACCCCTAGTTGACGTTTTGCGTCTTGCTGGCGTGATGTCGCCGGCGCTGACACGGCCCTTGGTCAACACCTATGTCAATAACGAGCTAACTCGGCATGTGCCACTTGGTATTAGCTCGGTAGTGTCAAATGTCGCTGGCCCGACATTCCCGCTGTATTCAGCTGGTGCGCAAATGGTCCGGTATTACGGTTTAGGTCTGCTGACCCCAGGAGTCGGCTTATTCCATTTGATCTTTAGTTCAAACGGTATTGTGACCTTATCGATTATTGGTGACAGGGAATCCATGCCTGATCCGGCGTTTTACCGTGAGTGTATTGAGAAATCATTTGCGGAGTTGGTAGCAGCGGCAAAAGCGAGTAAAACCAGCAGCGCGGTGGCAAGTAAAACCCGAAAAGCGACTCCAAAACCGGCGCGTAAGGCCAAGGTAAGTAGTGCGACTGCGCCGAAAAAGCCAATCGCCAAAAAGGCGCGTACGACGGCGAGCCGCAGTTCGATTAAGCCTGCGAAAGCCAAAAACGGGCAAGAAACCCCTGAACAAGGCTCTTCATCTGATGCCTCTGCCGGTAAAAATGGCAAGGTGGTTCCTATTACGAACTCACTATCCTGAGTTTTTACGACGTAAAGCCTGCTGAATATACGCAGGTTTTACGTCTCTTATAAATCCAGTTTTTATGGCTCGCCGGTACTGTCATTTTGATGTTGGCAGCTTCGGTTGCGTCCCTGTTGCTTGGCTTTATAGAGCGCCGCATCCGCATGGATTATAATTGGTTCAAGGCTGGGCTCTTTGTTTATATAACCGGTAGCTACGCCAGCACTCACTGTTACACGGCCCTCTGCGTGATTGGCTTGGTGGGGAATGTTCAACTCAAAAAGTCGCTCAACAACTCTATTTGCTAAGCGTAAACTGTCACTAGCGCTGACATCTAGTATTAAAACGATGAATTCTTCGCCACCGGTTCGGGCAACGACGTCGAGTTCGCGCGTGAAGCTTTGTTTTAGTATGTTAGCAAACTGCCGTAATACCTCGTCACCACCGTCATGGCCATAGGTGTCGTTATATTGTTTGAAATTATCCAAATCAAAAACAATAGCACTGACAAGCAAGTTTTTACGTTTGGCAATACTGAAGTGATTTTGCAATTTCTCCTGAAAATGGCGGCGATTACCCAGTCCAGTTAATGCATCTTCGTAGGAATAGCTTTCTAATTTTTCAGTGTGCTGGGATATGTGCTTGAGTAATTCATTGCATTCGTTAACCAGCTTGCCAAATTCATCTTTGGGCTTGTATACCAAGTGCTTATTGAAGTTGTTTGTTTGCCTGATGAGCTGCAGGGTGCGGGTGATCCGACGCAATGGTGTGACGGTGCGGTAATACACATAAATAAATACGAGGCTCCAAGATCCCGCAGCGATAAGCATTCCGACCCAGATTGTCGGGCTAAAGGGCTTGTCGTCAAAGGCTCTGGGTGCAGCCTGAAATTTTAGATGCAGAACCGCTTGCGCGTCGTCACCATAGAGCACCGTATAGAATGCATCTTGCTCGTCGCGTTGGCCAGGCTTCGTCTGGGAATCGGATATTTCTTTATTAAATGTTTGGGCCGGTACTAGCTCGGTGACCAGCCCCAAACGTTCTGTAAATTCATGGATGAGCGTGGCGTTGAGCCGCCTTACAGCAATATATACTGAGGGCAGATTTTTGTTTCGCCACGTACTTTTGCCTGCTGCATACGCCAGTGGGCCATCGCTGGTTGATAAATAGAGCCCAGATATTGTCGACCCAGTGGCGCCCCGTAGACGAGGCAGTACATGCTCAAGGATTTCTGGTTTTACAGCTGGGCCTGGGTATGACTTTGTGCGGACTGCGAGTTCGCCAGCGTGTAATTCACTAATCTCGCCAGTGTTGTTTGACAGAATATAATAGTCAAGATCCTCATAGCCGCCTATCTCGGCAAGGGGGTGAACTAGTGGTTGCCACTGTATGCCGCTGTCGAGGCCTTCCAGTAAGCCCGCAGCGGAATAGATGCGCCGGATTCGACCTTCAAGAATATTTCGGTAACGATCGATGCTCTGCTCAAAGCGAGCAATATCTTTGCGGTCAGCAGCCTGCTCAATTGCCAATAAGTCGGGGTTAATAAGTAGATTTCGAGCTAGCATTGTGAGCAGAAAAGTGAGAATGACATTGCCACTTATTAGGCAGAGTGCTCTTTGGCCTGTCGTCATATTTTGTACGCGTTAGTGTTAGTACATTTGATACTAACGGGATATGGCTGGGATTCAACCTCTATTCCCGAAGTAATAGACGAATACTGGCTTTTGGCTTGGGTTTTGTCGCCAAATACCTTGTTTATAATTAATCAAATAATTGTAATGTAACCCATTAAACCGGTTTGCATATGCTCAATGACATGGCAGTGAAACATCCAGCGGCCAGGGTTGTCGGCAACAAAGGCAATTTTGGCGCGCTCGTTTTTTTCCAATAGGATGGTGTCGCTGTGGTAGGGCGTAAGCGCTCGCTTGTCAGATTCGAGCACCGTAAAAATCAAACCGTGGAGGTGAATCGGATGGTGGTGTGGCGTCGCGTTGTGCAATTCAAAGATATAGGTTTTACCCAAGGCTAGAGTGGCTAAGGGGGCGGGTAAGTTCTGATGACTGTGGTCGCTCCATGCGCGGCGATTAATTAGCCAAAAGTTATGATCGACTTGGCCGTCTTTGTTACTGGGTGACATGGCGCCGGCCCACTCAAATACGAAGCTAAGGGTCTCGGCCTTGTCCAGCTGTGGTGGCGGTATGGGGTTTGCCGGTAGGGCAGGCAATCCGGTTTTTATCTGGTTCGGTTTGCCCGCAGCAACCACTTTTAATCGGCAGATTTCCATGCCGAAGCGGCCTTTCATGTCATAAATTGGAATTTCGACACCGATTTCTGTCGGGCTGATAAACCCGGCATCGACGCGCATTCCTGCCCCCGTGGGGTGAACGTCAAGGGTATAGGGCTGCGCAATCGGGCTGCCGTCAATGGCAATGACCTTGGCCTCGTCATTGCGCAGACTTAAGTTGTAAACTCGGGTGTTGTCTAAATTTAAGAACCGCAGGCGTAGTCGCTCACCGGCGGGTACTTCAATGACGGGTTTTTGCTCGCCGTTAACCGTCGCTAATGTACCCAAGGTTCCGTCCCGTGCCGCTTCTCTAGGGATCGATAGCGGTAAATAGCTGCCGTCTGGCTTAAGGCGCCAATCTTTCATGCCGATGATCACATCGTGATAGTCGGGGCGTTCGCGCTCC
>NZ_JBFJWS010000024.1:0-27030 GCF_041623545.1 Zhongshania sp.
GATGGCTCGCCCATCACCATCACCCAGTTTATGGTGGCCGGTGACACCGACACCTACGCCGCGGGCAGCACCGCCGTGATCGCCGGCGTCGGTTCCCTGACCATCAATGCCAACGGCAGTTATAGCTTTGTGCCGGCCGCAGAGTACAACGGCGCCGTGCCGCTGGTGACCTACACCGTGAGCGACACCGTCAACACCGACACCTCGACCCTGGACTTGAGCGTTAACCCGGTGAACGATGTTCCAGATGTGACAGATGACGCCCGCTCGGTCACAGAGGATGCCTCTCCAATTACCTTGTCCGTTAACGGCGCGGTCACCATTAACGACTCCGACGTGGGCGAGAGCAGCTTTAATACTGCTAGCCTGGCCTTCACTGGACGCACCAATAATGGTGTTACCGGTCCGAACACCCAACTCGGTAGCCTGAACCTGAATACCGACGGCAGCTATAGCTTCAGCGTGGCAAATGCTGATGTGCAGTACTTGGGGCTTGGCGATACTATCGTGCAAACCTTCACGGTAGATTCAGCCGATGGCTCGGCCACCAGCACGATCACAATTACCATCAATGGTAGTAACGACAGTCCGACGCTGGTGGTGGATAATGTCGCCATTGCCAACGTGGTCGGCAGCTATTCCGGCTCGCTGTCTTATACACCCGGCGTGGATGAAGGCGACGACCAAGGTTTTACTGACACCTTCAGTGCGACTAACGCGCTAACGTGGACCAATATCACTAGTGGTTTCACCTTCATCTACAACCCTGTTACCCTCACCGGCACCGCAACAAGTGATGGCACTGGCGATACGTTCTTCACTGTTCTACTGAAGCCGGATGGAAGTTACGACTTTAACCTAGTGACACCCGAGCCAATCACCACTGCGACTATCCCGTCGTTACTTACCGGAATTATCGGTGGCAGTGGCCTACCAAGTTACACCTTTCCTAGTTCCAATTTTGGTGGCCAATTTGACCTGGTCGTTACCGGCTACACCAATAATGGCGCAACGTCTGGAACCTTGACCATCTCGAGCACGGATCTCGGTGTCAATGACAACGTAGTGCATGGCAACAAGGATGATCTGCTGCGTTTTGACGTGCAACAGACACCAGGTAATACCGATGCCAGTGTTGCAGCCTTGACGATTCACGTTAGTAAAACTGGTGGCTGGAAGCAAACCGACACTGCCGAGTACAAAGTCTTTTATACCGATGGCAGCAATAGCGGCCTACAGACGGAGCAATGGGGAAGCGATCAGCAAATCACCATTAATATGGACATCGCGAAAACGGTCGACTACGTCGAGCTCGGCGCTCAAGGTACGTACTCGTTCAAAATCGATGGCGTCGCGATGGATTACACGGTCAATAACTACCCCGACGATTACCAGCTCGATTTCTCGCTTACCGGTAGCGATGGTGATGCCATAACGGATACCGATACGTTCTCGGTTGCGGTTAACACTACAGACACCGCGGCCTACCACATCACTGGTACCAGTGAAACTGACACGGTATACGGCACTTCCGGTGACGACACACTATCCGGTAATAGTGACCTCGTCGTCGATACTTTTGCTTGGCAACTCAACGAAGAGGGGACACCAGGCTCTCCAGCCATAGATACCGTTACCGACTTCAATCCCGCTGCCGTAGCTGATGGAGGCGATGCACTCAATATCGCCGACCTGCTCGATGGGGAAAACAGTGTTAATCTCAGCGGCTATCTCTACGTCGAAAAAGACGGCGGTGACACGGTTGTTCATATCAAGCACGATGGTGGCTTGGCCGGCGATCAGGCAAATGCGGATCAGATCATCACCCTAACCGGAGTCGATCTCGTCACGGGCTTCGCAGACCAAGATGCTATTATTCAAAACTTACTGACAAATGGTAAGCTGATTACCGACTAAGCGACGAGCCCCAAGCACGGGGCTCTGTTATCCACCTCAGGAAACATTGGAGCCCCTATGCCCTTTGTAAAACGCGATAACGACGGCAAGATAGTTGCTGTTAGTCAGTTAGAGATCGTCGACTTCACTTTCCTAGACGAAGCCAGTGAAGAGCTACAGGAATTTCTCAATGAAATGATGTCCCAGGGCCCAGTGGAAGAAACCGATCTTGGTTTTATCCGAGTGGTTGAAGACGTCATCGAATTGCTCATTAGTAAAAATATCATTTTATTTACCGAACTACCCGAGGCGGCCCAGCAAAAAATGCTCCTGCGGCAGCAGTTACGGGACTCAGGTAATACCAGACTCGAACTCATCCCCGACGACAGTTGATATCGAGCTAAGACGGCTGCTGCAGTATGTCTGCATAGGCACCACAACCGCCATCCACACCCAAATTTAACAGGCAACGCCACTGCTGTTCAGTTTCAATATCGTCTGCATACACCCGCGTTCCAATACTGTGGAAAATAGTCGCCAGACTACGAACCAAAATTTGATTGTGTTCCGAGGCCTCAAGATCAAAGACTAATGCGCTGTCTAACACCACGAAGCCAATACCACAGTCGTAAACCAAGCCAATATTTTCCACGTTATGGCCAACATGGCTAAGCCCAATTTCATAACCGCTGTCATGCAGCTTTTCACAGACGCGGCGAAATTGCGTAAAGTTCTGCTGTGCAAAATATTCAGGAATTTCAACACTAGACGTTTTAGGATCTAAGCTGAGCAATTTTTCAAAAATAAGGTCGAAATTGGCCGCGTCGGCCAAACTCTGTACGCTTAGCGTCACGGAAATATTGCCTGCGTGGACTGACCTCCCGGTAACAAGCGAATCAATCATCAGGCGATCCAACTCGCATGAACGGCCTAAACGTGCCGCCCACGTATTCAGGGTCCGGCTACTGATCAAGCTTCCAGCACTGCGGTATTCACCGCTAGCCAGCGAGAAGACCAGCTGATTACTTTTCGCTACCAGCGGTCGATAATCAATCCCAATCGCCTTTTCTTGAAGTACCCCTTGCAATATATCACCCCAATATTTAACTGGCTCCTGTTCGTTAGGGGTAAAATTCGCCTCTGCCACTTCCATACTCGAGCCACCGCGTTGCTCTGCGCCCGCCAAGGCTTGATCCAGACGACTCAACAAGCACGATAGATTTTCGCCAACAGAATAGTGGCAAACAGCTGCGGGTAGATGGACTTCTCCATCTAAACCAAGCTCTTCTATCTGAGCCAATAATACTTTATGGATATCAATCACAGCATTTACCGGCGTCTGACTACTAGGCGACAGCACAATAAAATCTGCGCCATTGAGTCGTCCGGCTAACCAGCCCTCATTGGCACCACAAATTCCATTTAGAATTTTGCCTATTTTCTCTAGCATTAAGTCCGCTACCGACCGCCCCTGTGTTCGATTGAGGTTGTGCAGGTCATCAATACGAAACAAGGCAAGCGCTCCTTTATCCTCGTTTTTTTCACCTCGCAGTACTGCGTTAAGACTTTTAAGAAAGTGCTCTCTACTCAAAGTGCCGGAAATTGGATCTACGCGAGTATCCTGCTGAATTTTTTGTAACTGCTGCGCCTCTTTCTGAAAGAACTTTTTAACTTCTTCAGAAAGATCATTCATGGACTGTACTAAATCCTTAAACTCCAAAGTGTAAGGCAGCTCCACTTTCGTAAACCGGCGCTGTCGGAGTGCTTGTGCTTGCTGCACCACTGAGTGAAGCGGCTTGGTAACGTGGGTTAATATCGCGTGCCCGAGTAGCCCACAGAGAATCAAGGCCGCGGCAAAATACAGTATTAAGCGCAATGTATTGTTCCACAGCGCTTGATAAGCAAAGGCGGCGTCGCTTTGCAACTGCAACGACGCTAGCTGCTGCCAACCTGCTTGAATTTCTGCCACTCCGTCCGCGGCGACAATATCGATACTATTTTTAAACCACGCCGGCGCTGAGCCACCGATGGAATCTTTTGTGCGCTCCAATATGAGCTCACCGTCAGGGCTAATAAGGCGAATATACTGATAGTGTCCAGTATCAAATTGTGCTGACACAATCAATTCTGCCATGGTTTGATCAGTCGCTACTTGAGTCGCAGCCAGCGCCAAAGAGTTCGCGTTATCAATATTTTTTATCTGCAATTGATACTCAACATTATTTTTCACTGTAAGACTACTGATGAGAAAGCTACCCGTCAGCGCTATCCCCATCATGATGGTAATGGCGATCCAGAGCTGTTTATGCAATGACATAGTACGTGCCTCGATTCATAGTTAGTCTAAACCTTCACTGCGTATTTTTTGCAACACGTCGCGCCAGCGCGAGACCCGGGCCAGGGGATCGTGACCTGTTGACCCCGTGCGTGCGCCCACCCAGAGGCCCTTGCTATTAAAACCAAACACGGGCTCTAAATCTGGCCGACGACTGGCGGGCAAAACCTCCGCCCTGAGGTTATCAAGTACCAATGGCTCCGAACTGGGTGTTTCGTAATAGGTAAGCACCATATGCGCCTGACTCGGCACACCGGCGACACTACTCAATTGTGCTTTTACATAAGTCAGTCGGAGCTTTTCCTCTGGAATACCCAGTAATTTAAGCGCCACATACTTCGCGATAGTAAAATCTTCACAGTCACCCGCGCCGCGACCAATGGTTTCTCCGGGAGACGCCCAAAAATCATGTTTCCCCCAAGTTTGCTGGTCGTCGCTAAAACGAATGCGACTATTGAAAAAGTGATTAACAACGTCCAACTTCTCTGCTACGGGAGAAGAAGCTTGCTCCCCCAGCATTACCCTGAATTCGCCGGCGATATACGCAGCACTGCTGCCGTATCGCGACAGTAACTGTCGCTCAAAACTGGCCAAGTCAGCATCACTGACTGCAAAAATGGGAAACAATAGCAAAAGCACCAAGCCGCTATGCCAGCGACTTAGTGCAAGCCTTGCCTCACAATATTTGCGGCTCACTATTCGCATCAAATACGAGACACCACGTAATTCATCACCGGCATAACAAGTTTTCATCTCGCATTATTCTAATACTCGCAATAGAACGGAAATCGGATTCACAAATCCCTCAAATGAACACCATAGCTACTTTGAGTATAGAACAGTTCAGTACAAGAGCATTGCGCCATAGCACTAGGTGGACTTTCCCGAGTAATGTAGACAACTCAGCGCTATTCGGTGAGCACAGGAGGAAGTCCTGTGAGTAGTCAACGTTACACACCAGATTTTAAAGACGAAGCCGTTCGACAAGTTATCAAGCAGGGTTATTCTGTCGCTGAAGTAGCAGAGCGTTTAGGGGGCTCTGCCCACAGCCTTTATAAGTGGGTTAATGCGGTCAAACCGGATCAATCGGAAGTTCAAGCCAATGAACTTCGAGAGGCCAAAACTGAAGCCCTTAAATTGCGCGCCCTGCTCCGTCGTCCGGAGGAAGAGCGGGATATTCTAAAACAGGCGGCAAGGTACTTTGCAAGCAAGCCAGAGTGAAGTGCCAATTTATTAACGAGCATCAGACTCGATGCAGTGTTCTCTCAATGTGTCGATTACTGTCTCTAATACGGGCATCCTACGCCGCTAGCGCGAGTTTACGGTCGCGCATCAGGATCAGATGTGGAGTGATGCCTGGCAACGTTTTTGTAGAACCCATGCACTACGTCTCCCACGCAACCACCCTTATATTTCAATAACTTAAAATCACCACATCAATGAGACCTCGGTTTGGCATTGACATCTTTGCCATATAATATACTGTATATACATACAGCAAATACCTGCTAATGTATTTTGTGCGACGCTATGAAAAATCACTCTCTCAATCAATTACTCGATGAGCGCAAGCTCTGGCGAGGCCAGCAACTCCGGCGTTCAGTGGCGGCTGGTGATCGCCTGAGCACAGGGTTTAGCACTTTAGATAGCGCCCTGCACATCGGCGGCTGGCCCCGCAGCGGCTCTACTGAGTTATTGGGTGAATATGGTATTGGTGAGTTATGGCTTTTACTTCCCGCCCTCCGCGAACACCTCACAGATCGGCCAATGGCATGGTTAAACCCGCCCTATTTGCCGTATACCCCGGCGTTGGCTGCGCAGGGCTTGGCGGTAGGCAGGCAACTTTTGGTCAGACCCAAAACCTTAAGTGAGCAGCTTTGGGCGGCAGAAGAGTTGCTGCGCAGCGGCGCTTATGCTGCGGTATTAAGTTGGTTTAGTGAGCCTGATCTTAATGATAGGCAGCTGCGGCGCCTGCATATTGCCGCCTTAGAAGGGCAGTGCTGGCATCTTCATTTTCGCCCGGCGAGCTTAGCCCAGCAGATATCCCCCGCCCCCCTGCGCTTAAATTTGAGCGCAGTAAAGCAAGCGCTACAGATTAATATCATTAAGCAGCAAGGCGGCCATGTCGGGCAGCAACTGCAATTAGCCCGCCCCGCCGCCCTGTATTTACAGCAAAGTTGCGCAGTGACGTGGCCGGTCTATAACAGCACATCGGTCGCAAAAACACAGCCTCACCCCCAAGCCCTGCGCAAAATTAGTCTGCTGGCCAATACCGGTATATTCACCAGCGCAACGCAGCAGGACAATGCGGTTAACGTCATCAAGACTGGCAGCAACGAGCCGTCTCACTAATGCTATGGTTATGTCTGCGGCTGCCAGCGCTGCCACTCGACGCCCTCGGCGCAAAGCACTCGGCTGGCATGCTTGCATTAAGCCATAACAATATTATCGTTATGGCGAATGTCGCCGCCCAACAGTCGGGAGTCGCGGCCGGCATGTCCGTCGCGAGTGCAATGAGTTTATGCAGCAACCTCGAACTTCGTCCTCGCGACTTACAGGCCGAGCAACAGTGTTTAGACAATATTGCGCTTTGGGCTTACCGCTTCAGTGGCGATGTCTGTCTTTGCCCACCCAATGCCGTGCTGCTGGAACTAAGTGCGTCGTTGCGCTTGTTTAAAAACCTAGCGCGACTCTACCGCAAATTTATTAGTGCCTTTCGGCGTCGGGGGCTTAGCGTACAACTGGGCATCGCCCATACTCCACTCGCAGCGGAATTGCTTAGCCACCAAAGCATCAGCCCCGCTAGCTTAGTAAATGCCTCGGGCCAGCTTCACAAAGAAGCATTAAACAACGCCCTGCGAGCGCTATCCATCAGCCTTTTACCACTAGCGCCCAAAACCCTAAATACCTTGCGGGAAATGGGCATGCACACGCTCGGTCATATCCAAGCCCTACCCCGCGCTGAACTTGAGCGCCGCTTTGGTAAAGGCATCACTACAATGCTGGCCAAATTACAGGGCGAGCAGGCGGATATTCGGCCCAAGTTTGCGCCCCCCGAAACCTTTAGAGGCCAACGCCACTTTGACGGCGGCCTGCACAGCAAGCAGCAATTACGTTTTCCTATTTCAGCTCTACTCAGTGAATTAGAGCATTATCTGCGTCTGCGCCAGTGTCTAAATCGCGACTTGCAATGGGAGTTCCACTATTTAGATGGCAGCAAAGAGGCCTGGTCTTTGGACCTGAGCCAGCGCCATTTTGACCGCCGCAAGCTCATTGAATTGGTGATGCTACGCTTAGAGCCCCTCAGTTTGCAGGGCGCGGTAGAAACCTTAAGTCTGCGCTGCGAACAATTTATTGGTAACGAGCAACACTGCGAGCAATTATTCGATACCGCAAATAGCAGCCAACAACAGGAAAAAGCAGCACAAGTATTAGACAAACTACGGCTGAGACTAGGCTCCCAGCGCTGCCATCAGTTTGCCCTACAGGACGCCCACCTCCCAGAATTAAATTGGGTACTCCGCGACGCTCACACGGCAACGCAAACACCGGCCCACAAGAAACTGAGGCCCACAGCAGAACAAGTTACAGCGTTAAGCACCACAGATTTACTCCGTCCAAACTGGCTCTGCCACCCCCCCGAGGCCATTAGCGAAACCGCCGAGGGCTTATTCTGGCAAGGCGAGCTGCATTTATTACAGGGCCCTGAGCGCTTCGACGGCCAGTGGTGGCAGCAGCGTCAAACCCGCGACTATTATATTGCCCGCCATCAAGGCGGCGCGCTGTGCTGGGTGTTTAAAGACTGCCTAAATCGGCGCTGGTATCTGCACGGTTTTTTCGGCTGACGCTATGCCTAAGATAAAGCCTACACCTGCGTCTTACGCCGAACTTCACTGCCTGAGTAATTTCAGCTTTTTGCGCGGCGCCTCGCACCCCAAAGAACTCGTCAGCACCGCCGCCGAGCTTGGCTATAGCGCAATTGCGATTACCGACGAATGCTCACTATCTGGGATTGTGCGAGCTTACCGCGCCAGCAAAGAACACAATATTAAACTCATTTGCGGCTCAGAGTTTATTCTCGATGAAGGTATTCAGCTGGTCTTGCTCGCACCAACACGGCAGGCCTATACCGAGCTGTGCTCCCTGATCAGCCGCGCTCGCCTGCACAGTAGCAAAGGCAACTACCAATTAAACTTAGGCGATATCCACCGCTATAGTCAGCACTGTTTTGCGATCTGGATTAACCCCGATGCAACCGAACACTACGCAAGCGAGCTAAAACAGTATTTTACCGACCGACTCTGGCTGGGTATTAGTTTTCATGGTCAACAGCAAGCCGAGCGCTATTATTTTAAGCGCTACCAAATAGCTCGCCAGCACAGCATTAACATGGTCGCCTGTGGCAATGTACATATGCATTGCCGCCAACGTAAACCCTTGCAAGACGTACTCAGTGCAATTCGCCTCAATACCTCGGTGCAGGCCCTAGGCAGTCAGGTGCAGGCCAATAGCGAGCATTACCTTAAGCCGCTGCCACTACTGCAGCGCGACTACCCCAGCGATTTACTAAAAGAAAGTGTCGCCATTGCCGCGCGCTGCACCTTTAGCTTGGCAGAGTTACGCTACCAGTACCCCAATGAAGTCGTGCCTAAAAACCAAAACGCTGGCGAGTTTCTGCGAGACATCACCTTCCACGGCGCCAAGCGGCGCTGGCCACAAGGCATACCAGAGTTAGTTAAAAGCTTACTCGAAAAAGAACTAGGCTTAATTGCCGAGCTTAGGTACGAGCATTATTTTTTAACGGTTTACGATATTGTCCAATTTGCCCGCAATCAAAATATTCTCTGCCAAGGCCGGGGCTCCGCCGCCAATTCGGCGGTGTGTTACTGCCTATTTATTACCGAGGTAGACCCGTCGCGAGGACAATTATTATTTGAGCGTTTTATCTCCAGAGAGCGCGACGAGCCACCCGATATTGATGTCGATTTTGAACACGAGCGCCGCGAAGAAGTTATTCAATACATTTATAAAAAATACGGTCGCCAGCACGCCGCCCTCGCCGCCACCATTATCAGCTACCGGCGACGCAGTGCCGTGCGGGATGTAGGTAAAGCCCTAGGGCTGGACGATTATTTATTGCAAAAGCTGTCTGGCAATATGGCCTGGTGGGACGATAAAAGTAGCTTTATTCAGCGTTTAGAAGAGAGCCAATTCGATATTCACAGCGTTCCGATTCAACAGTTCATGAGTTTGCTCAATGAAATATTGGGCTTTCCTCGTCATTTGTCTCAGCACGTTGGCGGCTTTGTCATTACTCGCGACCCCATTGCCAGTTTGGTGCCCATCGAAAATGCTGCCATGCCCGAGCGCACCATTATTCAGTGGGACAAAGAAGATCTAGAAGCCTTGGGGATGATGAAAATTGATGTACTGGCTTTAGGCATGCTCAGCGCCCTGCGCAAAAGCCTCAGCTATATCAGCGCCGCTGGCGGCACGGTTAAGCAACTCAGCGACATTCCCAGCGAAGACCCCGCTACCTACCAAATGCTGTGCACCGCCGACAGCGTGGGGGTATTTCAAATTGAATCCCGCGCGCAAATGACCATGCTGCCAAGACTGCAGCCCCGCACCTTTTACGATTTGGTTATTCAGATCGCCATTGTCCGGCCCGGTCCGATTCAAGGCGGTATGGTTCATCCTTTTTTACAGCGACGACAAGGCTTGGAAAAAGCCGAATATGAAAACGACGCCATCGCCAGGGTATTAAAACGCACCCTCGGCGTGCCGGTATTTCAAGAGCAGGTTATTCAGCTCGCCATGGTTGCCGCTGGCTTTAGCGGCGGCGAAGCCGACCAACTACGCAGAGCGATGGCCAGCTGGGGCAAAAACGGTGATTTAGTCAAATTCCGTAGCAAGCTAGTCGACGGTATGCGCGAGCGCGGCTATAGCGAAGACTTCGCCGAACGCCTGTTCAGTCAAATGAAAGGCTTTGGTGCCTATGGTTTCCCCGAATCTCACTCTGCCAGCTTTGCCTTACTGGCCTACGCCTCAGCATGGCTTAAATGCCATTACCCCGCCGCGTTCTATTGCGGTCTCTTAAACAGCCAGCCCATGGGCTTTTATTCCCCCTCGCAATTAATACAGGACGCCAGCCGTCACAGCATTGAAGTGCGGCCTATTTGTATTAATCACAGCGATTGGGATCATCGCCTTGAGGGTGATTCCACCACCCCCGCCCTGCGCCTCGGCCTACGCCTCATTAAAGGTTTACCCAAGCGCAGTGCTGAGCTGCTTTGCCAAGTGCGGCAGGAGGCCTTATTTCACAGCATTGACGATTTCTGCACTCGGTTTAACATCGCTAAGCAGTACTGGCAGCAACTCGTACAGGCCGACGCCTTCCACTGTTTTAATTTACACCGCTATCAAAGCCTATGGGAAATCAGCGCGTGGCAGGCCCCCGCGCCCCTAGGTAATTTACAAGCAGCACAAGGCGAATCCACCCAGCTCAATGCCCCCATCGAAAGCGATGAGGTACTCAGCGACTATCGCCATACCGGCCTCAGCCTGCGACGACACCCCTTGGCCTTACTGCGCACCCACAAACTATTTGCAAGCTGTGCCCGCGCAGAAGATTTAAAGAATATTGATAACGGCCGATTTATTCGCGTTGCTGGTTTAGTCACTTGCCGACAGCGACCCGGCAGCGCCTCAGGAGTGATGTTTGTAACCTTAGAAGATGAAACCGGCAACAGCAATATTATTGTGTGGCCAGCGGTACAAGAGCACTATAAAAAAGCCTTATTGCAAGGCCAAGTGCTTATTGTGAAAGGTTGCGTGCAAAAAGCCGCAGTGGGCCATGCAACACCGGTAATTCATGTCGTGGCTTTCAGTATTGAAAGCCACGATCATCTTATGCGGGTTGACGCTGCGTCACATGATTTTCATTAACATAGCGTCAAGGGAGGCACTCAGTTCTATACGACCTCGAATAAGCCCGCGGCACCCATACCACCACCAACACACATGGTGACAACAACGTATTTCACGCCGCGACGCTTACCTTCAATCAGGGCGTGCATCACCATCCGCGCACCGCTCATACCATAGGGATGGCCGATAGAGATCGCGCCGCCGTTAACGTTCAAGCGGTCATTAGGAATACCCAGCTTGTCACGGCAGTAAATAACCTGCACGGCAAAGGCTTCGTTGAGTTCCCACAGACCGATGTCGTCCATTTTCAAACCCGCGCGCTTTAATAACTTGGGAATCGCAAAAACGGGGCCAATACCCATCTCATCGGGTTCGCAACCAGCAACCGCCATACCACGGTATATCCCCATGGGCTCGATATTACGCTGAGATGCCAAAGTACCGTCCATCATAACGACTGCGGCAGCACCGTCAGATAGCTGTGAGGCATTACCACCCGTAATGAAACCACCCTCGCGCACAGTCTTTAAGCCAGCCAAACCTTCTAGATTGGTCGACGGACGATTACCTTCGTCTTTGCTCAAGGTCACACTTTCTTCAGAAGTCTCGCCGGTTTCCTTATTCATCACGAGCTTAGAAGCAGTGACAGGCACAATCTCATCGTCAAATTTACCCGCCTGCTGAGCCGCTGCGGTGCGCTGCTGCGATTGCAGTGCATACTCATCTTGGGCTTCGCGTGAAATATTGTAACGCTTGGCAACAACCTCAGCGGTATCCAGCATGGGCATATAAATATTCGGCGAGTGCGCAATGGCCGCAGGGTCAACCAGCTTGTGCATATTCATATGTTCATTTTGCACGAGTGAAATCGACTCACAACCGCCCGCAAGCAGCATGGGCGCACCATCCATAACAATCTGTTTAGCACCGGTGGCAATCGCAACTAAACCCGATGCACACTGACGATCAATCGTCATCCCCGATACAGACGTCGGCAAGCCTGCCGCCATTGCCGCGATACGACCAAAGTTCATGGTCTGGGTGCCCTGCTGCATCGCCGCGCCCATAATGCAGTCATCGATCTCATTGGGATCAATACCGGCGCGCTGAACCGCCGCTTTAATGGCGAAGGCCGTTAACGACGGCGACTCTAAGTTATTAAACGCGCCGCGATAAGCTCTGCCGATAGGCGTACGTGCTGCTGAAACGATTACTGCATCTTTCATGGTTATTCCTCAATTAGAAATATTATTTAGCACCTTGCACAAAGGCTTGGGCCTTGAGAAGAAATTTTTCAGATTGCTTGAAGCCCGACTCTAACTCAGCCTGGTTACTGGTATTACAAATTTCATCCCACTGGCTAGCCACCGCTTCTGGACTACGCTCCTCTGGGCTAAGGTATATACCATCGGTTTCGAAGATACTTGATTTAGCATAACCACCGCCACCTGCGCAGAGAATAAAACGGCTCGGCGCGTTGTCATGGCAAAGCGTTAAGGCGCCCGCTGTTACCGCTTCAGGCACCAGCATACCCAATATTTCCGGAGGCATAATGTCTTCTGTCATCCGAGTTGCCGCCGTTGGCGCCAATGAATTCACATTGATATTGTATTTTGCGCCTTCGATGGCGAGAGTATTCATCAAACCCACCACCGCCATTTTAGCCGCGCCGTAATTGGCTTGGCCAAAGTTGCCATACAAGCCGCTAGAAGACGTGGTCATAACAATACGGCCATAGGCCTGCTGCTTCATAATTTCCCAAACGGCCTTGGTGCAGTTCACCGAACCCATAACGTGAACATCCATGACCAATTTAAAATCATCGATGGACATTTTTGAGAAGGACTTATCGCGCAAAATACCGGCGTTATTAATTAAAATATCAACTCGGCCCCACTTCGCCATGGCCTGTGCCACCATGTCTTCGACTTCGCTGAAAACCGCGACATTGGCGCCATGCGCAAATGCTTCACCGCCAGCAGCCTGGATTTCAGCGACCACACCATCCGCCGCTGCAGAAGATGCACCGACACCATCACGGGCACCACCTAAATCATTGATTACCACTTTCGCGCCACGGGCGGCCAACTCTAAAGCGTGGCTGCGACCAAGGCCATTTCCTGCACCAGTGACAATGGCGACTTTACCGTCAAAACGAATACTCATTTCCTTCTCCATATAATTAGGGCTTAAATAAGCCCAATACTAGCAGTTTGGCGAATATTGAATTTAAAACTTAAGCAACCATTTGAATACTGATCCACTCAGCCACGAGGGCTGGCTTCTCTTCACCTTCAATTTCTAAGGTGACTTCTGTACTCACCCGAAAGCTACCCGGCTTAGTTTCTTCTATGCTCAGAATTTTTGCCTTAGCACGAATGCGGCTATTCACTTTAACTGGCGCGAGAAAGCGCACTTTATCGAAGCCGGAGTTTATCCCCATGTAGAAGCCCTTGATTATCACACTGTACTGCTCCGCAAAATGTGATAACAAAGACAAGCTAAGGAAGCCGTGGGCAATCGTCGTACCGAAAGGCGTTTCTTTGGCGCGCTCAGGGTCAACATGAATAAACTGCTGATCCAAGGTGCAATCTGCAAATTGATTAATACGCTCTTGACTGATACTCAGCCATTCCGTGGGCTCAGTTTCAAAGCCTATATAGTCCTGAATTTCCTGTTTATCAATAAGTGTCGTCACAGCGTTCTCTCCCTTTAAAACCAGTTATTATTCATTTCATAAAAAGTCGGATCGAGGTCGCGCAGATTTTTCGACCACACCTCGATCAACGGCAATTCAAAATTAAAGAAGTATTTCATCGCCTGCAGCTTGCCCGCATAAAATTGCTGGTCTGTTTCGTGGGGCTTCACCGCCATCCCTTTTTGCGCAACAAGCCCTTGGCGCAACCACAACCAAGCAATAACAACATGACCGAAGACTTCAAGGTACTTCACAGAGTTCGCCATGACCAAGTCGATAGGCTTTTCCATCATCGCGCCCAGCAAGTGTTCAGTGGTGCTCTCTAACGTGGCAATTGCAGCAGCGAGACGCTCAGCGATCGGTGCCAAGTCACCGGACTTTGCCTCATCTATTGTGCCCTGCATCAGCGCTAAAAAGGCGCGATAGCCAGCCATATTGTTCATCGGCAATTTACGGCCGAGTAAATCCAGCGACTGAACACCCGTTGTGCCCTCATGAATAGGGTTCAAGCGATTGTCGCGATAGAACATTTCTACGGGGTGTTCATTGATATAGCCATGCCCCCCTAGAACCTGAATAGCAAGGTCATTGGCTTTAGGGCCGTATTCCGAGGGCCAGGTTTTAATAATCGGAGTGAGAAAATCAAGCAAGGTATGGGCAGCTTGGCGCGCTTCTTCCGTCGGTCCCGTGTCCTTGTCATCGGCCAATTGCGCGCCAAACATGCAGAGCGCAAACGCACCTTCGGCATAAGCTTTCTGGGCCAACAACATGCGCCGCACATCGGCGTGTTCGATAATATTCACCGGCGCCGAGCTAGGATCTTTACATGATGGCAAGCGTCCTTGCGGCCGCTCGCGAGCGTAATCTAAGGAGTACTGGTAACCGGTCAGGGCCAGGCAAGCCGCACCCGTACCCACCATGACTCGCGCTTCATTCATCATGTGGAACATATAGCTTAAACCGCGATTCTCCTCACCGACCAGATAGCCAACCGCGCCCTCATTCTCACCGAAGCTCAACGCAGTCGAGGTTTGCCCCCGGCCGCCCATTTTATGGAACAGGCCAGCCAGCGCGACGTCATTGCGCTCGCCGAGTGAGCCGTCGGCATTCACCATGATTTTTGGCACGATAAACAGCGAAATACCCTTTACCCCCGCTGGCGCGCCTTTGATGCGGGCCAATACCAGGTGCACAATATTTTCATTCAGCTCGTGCTCACCGCCAGAAATAAATATTTTGCTACCGCGAATGCGGTATGTGCCATCGTCAGCGGGCACTGCCGTCGTCGTTAAATCGGCCAGCCCTGAACCGGCGCCTGGCTCGGTCATTGCCATAGTGCCTGCAAAACGACCAACCCGAATCGGCTTTACCCAGGTTTCAATTTGTTCGGCACTGCCGTGGTTTTCAATTAAATTAGCGTTAGCGTTACTCAAGGCCAAATAACCGGTCGTGGTGCTAGCCGCAGCGGTCAAATAGGCATTGGCAACACTGGCGACCATCGGCGGCAACTGCATTCCACCCAGTTCAAAATCGGCGGTCGAAGACACAAAACCGGCCTCGGTAGCGGCATCCACGGCAAGCTTAATTTCAGGTATCATGTGCACATTCTTGCCGTCAAAGCTTGGTGGCTGCTCATCCACCTTCTTGCGAATCGGCACAAAGTACTTTTCGGCAATCGATTGCGCGGTGTCTATCGCCGCATTGAAGGTTTCTACCGAGTGATCCGCATAGCGGGGGCGCTGGATTAAAGATTCTGCGTCGAATAGCTCATAGAGCATGAACTGAAGATCGCGCGCGCAAAGAATGGGAGCAGCCATATCGCCTTACCTTGTTTATTAAACAAAACACTATTGTGGTCGCATGCCTAAGCAATGACCATGACATGAGATGTCTAGCCAATATCACCACTAAAATAGACACCATAGCGAATATCGCATAGGGTTTAAGCGATAATAATCAATGTATGAATCCGCCCGGTTGCTCTCACGCATGCCAATAAACACAACAATATAAAATAACACTCAATAGGTAGTTAAATTCGATGAAGCAAGCAATCAAGCCCTTTAGCGTCGCCATACCGCAAACACAGCTCGACGACCTCAAAGCGAGGCTAGCCAATACCCGATGGCCGAATTCGGAAACCGTTGATGATTGGAGCCAAGGTGCGCCACTCAGCGCAGTCAAATCACTGTGTGAATATTGGCAGCACAGCTATGACTGGCGCCGCTGTGAACGAGAATTAAACCAGTATCCGCAATTCACTACCGAAATCGACGGCATAGACATACACTTTTTGCACATTCGCTCTCGCCATGAAAATGCCTTGCCCATGATCATGACGCACGGTTGGCCCGGTTCCATAATGGAGTTTATGAAGGTCATTGAGCCCCTCACCGACCCCACTGCCCACGGCGGCAGTGCCGAAGATGCCTTTCATTTAGTGATACCCTCGCTACCCGGCTACGGCTTTTCGGGAAAGCCCACCACTACCGGCTGGGGCCTAGAGCGTATCGCCAAAGCATGGATTATTCTGATGGAGCGACTGAACTATTCAAAATTCGTCGCCCAAGGCGGCGATTGGGGCTCGGGAGTAACAAGTGCCATTGGCCGCCTACTGCCGCCGGAATGCCTTGCCATTCACCTCAACATGGCCATTGCCCGCCCCTCTGAAGAAGATATGGCATCACTCACAGAGCGCGATCAAAAAGCCTTAGCCGATTTCCAGCACTATTTAGACTCGGACTCGGGCTACGCGATGATCCAAAAGTCACGTCCCCAGTCAGTCGCCTACGGCTTGGCCGACTCCCCTGCAGCACAGGCGGCATGGATATACGAAAAATTCCACGGCTGGACCGACAACAAAGGCCGTCCCGAAGACGCCCTCACCGTCGATCAAATGCTAGACGACATCAGTATTTACTGGCTAACAAACAGCGCCGCCTCATCGGCCCGCCTATACTGGGAAAGCTTTAACAGCATGTTCGGCGACCCATTAACTATTCCCTGCGGCATCTCAATTTTTCCGAAGGAACTCTTCAGACCCGCGCGCAAATGGGCGGAGCGCATTTATCAAAATCTGATTCACTGGAACGAACTAGACCAAGGTGGGCATTTTGCCGCCTTTGAACAGCCTGAGATTTTTGTGAACGAAGTGCGAAGCTGCTTTGCGAAAATACGTTAGCACGGCCACAGAAACACGTTTAATAGGCGCTTGCACCACCACGGTGAAGCGCCCACACGATTATATTATTCAATTTTTCCTCGCTTTATTATTCTCTGCCATTATCTGCGCTTGCGCTGATAACAATCAGCTAAGCTCGCAATGGCAAGATTACCAAAGCCGATTAGAGAGAGTGCTACAACGCCAAGCCGCGCCACATAACAATATAGTTTTTCCCCACTTACCCAAGCCCAGAGAGCTCGGTCTTGAGTTTAGCGGCAGCGGTATCGATATACTGGATTTTTTAAGGATGCGGCGCTGCGCCCTGCGCGACACGATTGCCCAGCGCAATAGCATTCTCGGCCGCCACGGGGATGCAGCAGCCCGCCTGATGTTTGATTTGCGTTTTATTAGCCAAGCCCCCGCCTGTCATGCCATTCTCATGAAAGACGGTTTAAGTGCGCTCGCCGGGCAACTGGCAATGGCCACCCAGATAAAGCAGAGAGAGTTACCCGCACGTATTTTTGCTGCAAGTTTAATTGGCCCAGAGTTCCGCCAGTTTTGGCAAATGCCCGTTGATCTCACTGCCTACCCTCTCGCGGGCAAAGACCCAAGTCTCGCCGCGCTCGCCCGCTGGCAGCAGTGGCAATCTCATTGGCTTGGGAATACTGAGAGCATGGCCGATTGGTCTTCCATTGCGTGGCAGCAATTCAGTGACGAGGTATTCAACACCCTTGGCGCGATTCGCCTCGGCGCGGGTGGCAGTATGCTTGCCGCACAGCGGGAAAATTTGACCGGTTTAACAATGGCCACCAGCATCATTAAACAGCGAATTGAAGGGCGGCCACTTTGTCTTAAACCGCAGCCAACCTCTGCCGCGAAACACTTTCAAGGCACCTTGACCAAGGTGTTTATTACAAAATTACAAAGCCAGGCCAGCCGCATTACCCAGCACCAGTTCGAGGTGATGGCAATCACCGAGCAAATCGAGCAGCAGCTACTCAGTGCTATGGACGAAAACCACTTAGCCATTCCGAGTGCCTATTTGCACTGGCAAAAGCAGCGCAATCAATTATTAACCGCCACAACCGAAGCGCAACGCCACCACGTTGCACTGGCAGGCACATTACTCAAACAGTGCGGCTTACAGCCTGGAAATTAACGTCGGCGTTGTTCCATACGGCGCAGGAACACCTCCATAACCGAGTCATATAAACCGTCACCAAGGAATAAATCTTCAACCCCCGAGTCGATACTTGGGTTGTCGTTAACCTCGATCACCACAACTCGATTGTCTGACTGCTTTACGTCAACGCCATAAAAGCCATCACCAATTAATTTACAGGCTTTTACGGCAACATCGATCACTTTTTTTGGCGCTTCATAGGTCGGCATGGTGTCGAAGCCGCCAGACTGGCTTTTACTGCTGCCGTGCTTATAAATTTGCCAGTGGTTGCGCACCATATAATAACGGCAGGCAAACAGCGGCTTGCCATCTAATACGCCTATGCGCCAGTCGTAATCGGTATACATAAACTCTTGCGCTAATAGCAAGGCGGATTTATCCAGCAAACGTTTGCTTTCGCTTTCCAAGGCTTCCCAATTCTCTACTTTCACCACACCCCGAGAAAACGCACCATCCGGAACTTTTAATACAATGGGATAGCCAAGGGTTTCTTCAATTCGCCGCAACTCTTCGGTATTGTCCCGACGTAAAATCTCGGTGCGTGGCGTGGGCACTTTATGGCTAGTAAGTAAGTCGGCGAGATAAATTTTATTGGTGCAGCGCAGTATTGAGGTCGGGTCATCCATAACCACCAAGCCCTCGGCGGCGGCCTTTTTGGCAAAGCGGTAAGTGTGGTGATCTACCGACGTGGTTTCGCGAATAAACAGACCGTCGTATTCCGGTAAGCGCAAATAATCTTTCTTGGTAATGAGTTCAGCAGAAATCCCCAAATTCGCGGCGGCCTTGGTAAATTTGCGCAGCGCGCCCTTATCACTCGGCGGCAACTTTTCTTCCGGATCCACCAGAATTGCCAAGTCGTAGCGGAAGGTTTTTCTGGCCTTGGGCTTGCGCCACATTTTGCTGCTAAAGCGTTCAAAGGTTGAAGCAAAGGCCTCTTGCTCAGCACCCGCTTTCAATGATTTCAAGGCCACCAGCTGCAGTTTTTTAATCTGCCAGCGGGTCTTACCGAACTCAAGGGTCACCTCGATCAAGGGCGACGGAAATCGCTCAAACACGGCTTTCGCAATTGCAGCATATTCCGGCGCGAGGCACTCACCAAACCAGCTGCGAAAACTGATGCTGTCGCCGCTTTTGCCCGCTGATAATTTAGCGAGCAGAGGCTCTACCCCTTCAAGCATGATATCGGAGAGTGATTTCCGCGCGAGCTCACTAAGGGTATTTACCGAAGGCAATACATTGTGGCTGCGGGCCTCGGCCAATAGCGAACAATAATAGCCCGTGCCGAGATAACGGTAGCTCCTTGCCAAGTTGATAACCCTGACCCGCTCGCCACTGCTTTGCCCAACCCGCTCCAGATAGTCATCAAAAGTGATGACATCTTGGCTGGGATAATAGGGCGACCAATCCTTTAGGTCATCTACAACGACAAAAAAGCGTGACATCAGTTATCTCTCATCAGGGCAAACAATTAGCGGCATTCTGCGGCCAATTTCTCGCATTAACAATCATCGCAACTCGTAAATATTGCGCTAAGGAAATCGCGGTTAAGCTTATGTCATCTGTCGAACGAATACTCTTCTGTAGTGTCAGCTACAGCAACGATTTCTATTGGCTTTTCCCGCGCTAGCGGCCCACAATTCACTATGGCAACCCCGCCGTTAACAGGTCTGTACGATGAGTCTTATCCGCCCCGCCACCGAGAGCGACCTAGATGCCTTAGTGGCATTGGAAGATCGCTGCTTTAGTGGTGACAAACTATCGCGCCGCAGCTTTAAAAGCTTGATCAAACCCGGTGCGCACTTGACCTCGGTCATACTCGTCGACGAGGTTATCGCCGGTTACAGTATAGTGCTGTTCCGTACCGGCACCAGTTTGGCTAGGCTCTACTCTATTGCCCTTGACCCCGACTATCGTGGCCAGGGCCTTGCCAAAACCTTACTCGCAGACGCAGAGAGCGAGGCCGTGGCTCGGCACTGCTTATTTATTCGCCTTGAGGTGCGCAACGACAATCCTACTGCCATTGCCTTGTATCAAAAGCTTGATTACCACGTTTTTGACGATATTGCGGATTACTACGAAGACGGCTGTACCGCGCTGCGTTTTGAAAAGCGCCTTCACCCCGAAACCAGCCAGCTTCCTCATAAAGCGCCTGCTTATTACCGGCAAACCACCGAGTTCAGCTGCGGCCCCGCCGCACTGATGATGGCCATGGCGAATATTCAGCCCGAATACACCATGAGCCGCCGCGAGGAACTGCAGCTATGGCGGGAAGCCACCACCATTTTTATGACCACCGGCCACGGTGGCTGCTCCCCCCACGGCTTAGCCCTTGCGGCACTGCGTCGTGACTTTGGTGTGAGCCTGTATATCAGCAATACTGGCGTACCTTTTTTAGACAGCGTGCGCAGCAATGATAAACGCGAGGTCATCGAGCTTGTCCATCGGGATTTTGTCGAGCAACTCACGCATTTCCCCGCTACTATTGAAATTAACCCCTTGGGCCGCGGTCAGTTCCGTGAAATTTTGGAGCGACACGACAATGTGCTGGCATTGATCAGTACCTGGGCACTTAACCGCAACCGCGCGCCACACTGGGTATATGTGAGCAAAACCGACGAACACTTTGTGTATATTAGCGACCCTGACACTAATGACAGCCGCTGGCAGAGTGAAACCGATTTTATGCACGTGCCTATTAGCATCGATGCCTTCACCACCATGGCGAGTTTTGGTCGCAGTCGCCTGCGTTGCCTGATCGCGATTCACCCCCCAGTAAAGGAGCAGCCCCCTGCGCATGTCTAGTCAATCACTGAGCACCGCCGACCGCCACTACTGCGAATCCCTAAAGCGACTTTCTGAATCGCTGATTGCGATACAGAAACCTATTTTGATTCTCGACGCCATTAAATGGCCACAGAGTATTGAAACGCAATTCTTTGCCGACAAAGCCAGCAAACTGCCGGCGATTGATCGCAATTACTATTTAAAAAATGCCCTCAATTTTGAGCCCGAAAGTAAAATCAGTGAACTCAAATCACTGCGTAGCCAAGTCCATAAAGAACTGGGCAAGACAGACCCGCTGGGCAAAATTCTAGGTGAAACCATCGAGCAGTACTTGATTGTCATCGACATGGTGCAAAACCGTGGCACACCCCGCTTTATGGCCGCCAGCCGCGAGCTATACGGTTCTGCACGGGATCACCTGCGAGGCGACAAACTCAGCTTAATTGAACTGGGCCAGCGGCTCTGCCACATATTTTCGCTGCCGGCCGCCAAACACCTCGCCGCCGCCTACCCCAAGAATCTCAATGCAGAGGAAGCGGTACGCCAATTAGCGCAGCGCCTTGCGCCGTATTTCTCCGACAGTATTTTTACAGTAAAAGAAACCGACGGTATCGTCTCTGACGCCTCCGCTGGAGGCGACTGCATCAAGGTCAACACCCACTCTTCATTTTCTAGCCTCGATTTGCAGGTCCTAGAAGTACACGAGGGCTGGGTCCACGTTGGCACCACGCTCAACGGCCGCAACCAACCCTGGGCAACGTGGCTAAGCGTTGGTTCGCCGCGTATTACTGCCCTGCAAGAAGGCTTAGCAGTATTGATTGAAACGCTAACCTTTAGCTCATTCCCTGCCCGCGCTAGGCGTATTAGCGATCGAGTTGTCGCCATTGATATGGCCGAGAACGGTGCAGACTTCCTAGAGATCTACCGTCACTTTGTGAGCCAAGGGCTAAGCCAGCACGACAGCTATAAAATTGCCCAGCGGGTTTTCCGCGGCGGCATGGTAGAGGGTGGTAGCTGCTTTACCAAAGATTTGTCCTATGTGAAGGGTTTTGTGGAAACGGTGAATTTCATTCGCAGTGCGATTCTGTCGGATAAGCCGGAAATGCTGCCGATGCTCTTTGTGGGTAAAGTCGCTTTAGATGATGTACCGGTTCTCCATCACTACCAGCAAGCCGGTTTCATCGAGGCCCCGCGCTATTTGCCGCCGATGTTTCGCGACCTTAACGGCCTCTATGTGTGGTTTGGCTTTTCCAGTGGTATGTCGCTACTCGATTTAGCGCGTATTCAGGAGCACTTTAAAACATTGTTTGAGCAGACCATCGATGTGCATTCGCATTTAAAATAATGCTTATGCTCAAACAATTTTGCCGCGACGCGAAAACCTTGCAGCCAATAACGTCGCTAATAAGCACAAATACTGGGCGAATACGCTCAGCATCTGTGCAAAAAGGCATCGATTTAGCTCCCTGTCGCGGTAGAGCGCTAGTCAAATACCGCAATGGAATCCAAATAAAGGCGATTAACCGCCATACGGCGTTGTCGTTTGATTCGCTTTATAGGACGAGGTTGTTTGCCCGCCGTAGACTGGCGACTCCGTCGTTACATGCATATCAACCGTCGGCTTAACCACGATAGTGCCATTAACATCTTTATGGACGCTACAGCGATAATTGTAAGTACCGACTTGATCAAACTTCAAGCTATAGGTATTACCTAACCATGGGCTCGTCCAGATCCGCGAGCCCATCGCGCCGTCAAAGCTGATGTCGTGGGAGATTTCGTCATAGTTTACCCAGGTAATTTCCGCGCCGGCGGGCACTTCCAACTGCTGCGGTTTGGCGTGAAAAGTCGAGATATATACCTTGCTAGGCTTCGCCTTCGCCAAGACCAGTGTACCCACCAATTCAAGCTCAACCCGACGGTTCAAGGCCCGACCCTCAGCGGTGGCATTATCCGCTATAGGCTGGGTAAAGCCGTAGCCTTTAGGCACGAGTTGCGCAGGATTAACGCCAGCAGAAACCAAGTAAAATTTGGCGGAATTTGCGCGGTTCTGTGACAAGCTCATATTGTAATCGTAGGACGCATTATTATCGGTATGTCCCTCAATCGCGACTTTTATAGTCGGGTTTTCCTTAAGTTCCTTTGCGACTTGATCCAAAAAGTCCATTGCGGACGGCGTCAACTTCGCAGAATCGTTGTCGAAATGTACCTCCCGCAATATCAAAGAGTCGCCGGCCTTGCAGCCGTCCAACTCAAGTGGCATACCCGGTGCCGGCGACCGGCAACTCCCGCTTTCAGCACTTACCAATGGCGACGCTGCCAATATGGCTAATGTTAACGCTATCCCAACTCGTGTGTTTTTCATGTAACCCCCGTTACGTAATTGCTACAAACCTAGCTGACACTGCAATTCAGTTCGGTCCGTCTAATCGGTTAAACGACCCTTATGGGTCGCTGATAAAGTGGCGTTCCGTGCCAGCACCGCCAGCCGGTCTGCGAGTAGTGCGTAGCAAAATATGCGCCCACTTTCACAAGTTTGACGATTCGTGTCGCAATGACAGGCTTTACAGGGGGTACAACAAAGAGGGCGAGCTGAAGATGGCCAATTTTTAGCCACAAAAAAGGGTGTTTAAAACACCCTTTTTTGGATCAATCGCTGTATTAAAAATTAACCGTATATACAGAGATACGCAGTATTAACAGCTACCTTTAAATCGAAGTGATTATTGCCGGGCACATCGAAGCCCTCACCGGCAGCAAAAGTCTGCCACTCAGATTGACCTGGTAGTAACACGGTTAAAGCTCCGCTCATCACTTCCATTCGTTCTGCGGCCTCAGTACCAAAACGGTATTCACCGGGCGCCATAACTCCCACTGAAGCAGGCTTGTCTGCTGTCGCAAAACCCAGTGACTGAACGTTATTGTCGAAATAGCTATTGTGCTTAATCATGATGATCCCCAGAGCAGTAAAAAACCGCGCAATCATACGCGGCTATGCCGCTAGGCGCCAGCAGGCAGCTCATCCGCTACAACTCGATTAGACTTGGTAATGACCTGATGGTCTCGGCCGATGTACATATACATTGCGGGTACCACAAATAAGGTAAACAGCGTGCCGATGGTCATTCCCGAGCTAATCACCATACCTAATGAGAACCGCGACGCGGCGCCTGGCCCTGAAGCCATTAGCAGAGGCACCATGGCCATGACCAGTGCTGCTGTGGTCATTAGTATTGGTCTCAGGCGTATAGAGCTCGCCTCTTCGATCGCTTCGCGCTTAGACATGCCCTGTTCCTGTAGACGGTTGGCAAAATCTACGATCAAAATACCGTGTTTAGAGATAACGCCAATCAAGGTCACCAAGCCCACTTGGGTGTATATATTTAAGGTCATCCCCGAAAAATTAGTTAATTGCATACCATTGGTCATGGCGAAAATATTCAAGGTTAATAAGGCACCGCAAATTGACATCGGTACGGTGACCAAAATAATCAGTGGATCTCGGAAGGATTCAAATTGCGCCGCCAACACCAGGTAGATAATGATTAAAGCGAACCCAAAGGTCGCAAGTAGTGCGGACCCCTCCTGCTTAAATTGGCGAGAAGAGCCGGCATAATCAACTTGGAAACCCGCCGGCATTTCTTCGCTGGCAATTTGTTCCAACAAAGCCAAGGCTTCACCCTGCGATATGTCCGGACGCGGCACCGCCACGATGCTATTTGACAGCATCTGTTGCGCATGAGGAATAAAACGCGGCACCACCCGATCACGAATCGAGACAATGGTCGATAGCGGAATTAAATCACCACTCGCGGTGCGGGTATAAAACCCACCTAACTGAGCAGGGTTGAGACGTGACTCCCGCTCGACTTGGATAATGACTTTATAGGCCCGGCCCTGATAGGCAAATTTATTCACTTCGCCGCCAGCCATCATTGCCGCCAAATCAGCGCTCAGCGCACTCATATCGATACCCAAAAGCGCGGCTTTCTCACGGTTGATATCGAGTACGGATTCGGGACGATCTATATTCAACTGGCCCGCAACATAAAAGAAACGATTGCTCTTCGCCGCCCGTGCCACAATGGCATTGCCCACATCTGCCATGGTTTGTGGATCAGAGGTCGACTTCAGGACAAACTCAACAGGATAGCCCTGCCCCGGCGAGGGCAGCGCTGGCGGTTGAAATATTGCTGACCGCACCCCAGCCATACCGCCGAGCTTTACATTGATCTCATTGGCGATTTGCGTCATGGTTTTGTCGCGTTCGCTCCACGGCTTCGCAATCATGCCCATAAACGCCGAATTTGTGCCGCCACTCTCATTCGTACTGAAAGCAAAAACATGGTCTATCACATCATCGTCTAGGGCCATTTTTTGGCTGACCATGAAATAGCGTTCCAAGTGCTCTTTGGAAGCGTAGCCATCGGCCTCATTTAGGGCAGCAGCAAAACCAAAATCTTCGGCGGGGGCTAATTCAGACTGACTTGAGGTGAACAAAAAATAACAAGATACCAAGACAATTAATCCAAACACGCCAATAACATGGCGTTGATCTAAGGCGCCATGCAGCCCTTGGCGATAGCTGTGCCGCCACTGATTAAATTTGTCGTCTAGGTAAACCGCTAATCTATTGTTATTTTCGCCAGTATTCGACGCTGTCAAAATTCGCGAGCACATCATCGGGGTCAATGTCAGTGCTATTACACCAGAAATTAACACTGCACCAGCAAGGGTAAAGGCAAACTCAGTAAATAATTTACCGGTAATTCCCGTTAAAAAGCCAATGGGGGCATAGACCGCCACAAGGGTAACGGTCATAGTTATTACAGGGCCTACCAACTCCTGAGCACCAATGAGCGAGGCTTTTCGAGGCTCCAAGCCCTCTTCTATATGCCGATGAATATTCTCCAAAACAATGATCGCGTCATCAACCACCATACCAATTGCCAAAACCATCGCCAGTAAGGTGAGAAGATTGATGGAAAAGCCCATTAAGTACATGAGAAACAGCGCGCCGACCAAGGATAATGGAACCGTGATGGCGGGAATAAGCGAGCTGCGCATTGAACCTAGAAACAGAAATATAACCACGACAACGATTAACACTGCCTCGATCAAGGTAGTGCGAACATCTTTAATGGCGCTGTTTACGTAATTTGTTGAATCAAACGAGAGAACACCGTGCAGCCCTTCTGGCAAGGCCTTGAAAATACCAGGGAGGTGATCGCGAACCTCGGCGATGACCTCCAATAAATTGGCATTTGAGCGCACGTTTAAGCTAACAAAAATACTGTCTTCGCCGTCCCAAAACGCGCTGTGATCGTAGCTGTCTGCGCCCAAGGTGACCGTGGCGACGTCTTCTAAGCGCACCAGTGTGTTGTCTTCAGAGCGCAGCACCATTTTGCGAAATTCATCGACATGGTGTAAGTCCGTGCCCGCAGACAAACCAACCTTCACGTAATTGCCGTTGGTTTGCCCAACTACTGACAGGACATTTTGCTTGCGAATTTCCGCCATGACTTCACTGGCGCTAAAATCGTAGGCGACTAATTTTTCCGGATTTAGCCACACCCGCATCGCATAGTTTTTGGCGCCGAGTACATTAACTTTTTCAACCCCAGCAATCGCCGCCAACTCCGGCTCGACTACTCGAACTACGTAATCGGTAATCTGACTATCGCTAAGAATATCGGAATAGAAAGAAATATACATCGCGGCCGTGCTGCCGCCGTCTGCCAGCTGTATCACGGGGTCTTCCGAGCCCTCGGGTAATTGACTGCGCAGCTTGGCTACCTTAGATGAAATTTCCGTTAAAGCTTCGTTTGGGTCTTTATTAAGGCGCAGGTTTGCGGTAATTCTTGCGCTATTCTGCACCGAAGTGGACGTCAGAAAATCGATACCATCGGCCGAGGCAATTTCCCGTTCCAGCGGTGTTGTTACAAAGCCTTCCACCAAGGCTGGGTCGGCACCGGGATACGCAACGATTACCGAAATCTGAGCATTTTGCAGCTCAGGATATTCCCGCACCGTTAAGTCGA
>NZ_JBFJWS010000025.1:0-26097 GCF_041623545.1 Zhongshania sp.
CGCCGATGCTCGACGTGGTGTTTATCATGTGGATCTTCTTTAGTGTAACAGCGTCCTTTATCAAGGAAGCTGGCGTTGAGGTGAACCGACCAGACGCGTCAACATCAACTAAAAAAGAGAATGTTAATATACTGATTGCGGTAACAGCAACCAACGAAATATGGATTGATAAGCGCCGGGTAGATAAGCGTGCAGTACGCTCAGTTGTAGAGCGGATGCACGCCGAAAATCCTAAAGGTGCCGTGGTTATTCAGGCTGATAAAGCCTCGAATACCGAGACGGTTACTGCGGTTATCGACGCTAGCCGATCGGCTGGTGTATACGATGTTTCATTGGCCACTGAAGACAGCTGATCAATATGAATATTCGACATTTATATGGTGCCGCATTGGCATTTATGGTGACAGCCGCGCTGTTCATCATAATGCCATCGCTTATCGAAATGGCTGATAAAACGCTGGACGAAAAGCCGCGTACGAAGCTAGCCGATATTCAGATGCCGGACACCAAAATAGAAACAATGAAGGACAGCAAACCCGATAAGCCGAAGGAGCCAGACGAGCCACCACCGGATATGGACCAGCCTGAGATGGAAGACATCAATCCGAATATGGATGTTGTCAACATGACTCCAGCTCAGAGCGTAGATTTGACAAATACTGCTGGGGGGCTTTCAGCTTCCGATGGTGAGTACTTGCCAATCGTTAAGGTTGCACCAATATATCCGCGTCGTGCGCAGAGTCGGGGTGTTACGGGTTATTGCACAGTTGAGTATACGGTGACCAAAGCGGGTACGACCCGTGACATCGTGGCAGTCGACTGCGAGCCGTCCGGCTATTTTGAGCGTGCTTCTATAAAGGCCGCAGAGAAGTTTAAGTACAAACCGCGTGTGTCCGACGGCGAGCCTATCGAGGTGCCGGGCATACAAAACCGGTTCACTTATGAGTTGGAAAAATGATGTCTGATTATCACTCGAGCACTAAAGCGATGCGTCCGGTGTTGGTCAAGCTGGGTTGTTCTCTGATCTTAGGTGTTGCCACTGTTCTTGCTCTGCCAGTGGCATCTACTGCCCTGCAGCCGCTAGTCGGTGAGCAAGGCGTGGGCATTGCTCACGCTGCCGAGAGAAAAGAAAAGCCCAAGCGCAGCACACGTAGAACGCCAGCAATCCGCGCTAAAATTTATGAAAAATTAAATGAAGCGCAGATGGCTGCGGACGAGAAGAAATACAGTCAAGCGATTGGCTTGCTGAATGAGCTCCGCGATAAGGAAGGGCGGAACTCACTCAATAGTTATGAGCTTGCCAACCTCTACAATATGTACGCGTTTATTTATTTTACGCAAGAAAAGTACGAGCTTGCTTTGGATGCATACCGCAACGTGGTTAAGCAACCGGATATTCCGGAGGCGATGGAGTTAAATACCAAGTACACCATCGCTCAGCTTTACTTCGTGAAGGAAGATTACCGTAACGGTGTAAGAACTCTTCAGGAATGGTTTAAAGCTAAACAAGAAATGCAAGAAGACCCCGGCGCTGGTGCTTACGCACTGTTGTCGCAGGGTTACTACCAGCTTAAGGACTTAGATAAGGCGTTGAAGTACATTGAAATTGCTATCAATGACTACACCAGCCGCGGTAAGGTTCCTAAAGAGCAGTGGTGGGGATTGCAGCGTTACTTGTACTATGAAAAGAATGACATTAAGCGTGTTACAGCGATTCTTGAAGAAACGTTGAAGCACTACCAGAAAAAAGCCTACTGGCTCCAGCTTTCAGCGATGTACAACGAGTTGAAAATGGAGAGTAAGTCGACTGCAGCAATGGAGACGGCCTACACCGAAGGTGTTCTGGATAATGACAAAGAGCTGATCAATATGGCCTATCTTTTCCTGTCTCAGGAAGTGCCATATAAAGCGGCTAAAGTACTTGATAAAGGCATCAAAAAGGGCCAAATCCCTGCAACTTCTAAAAATCTTGAGTTGTTGGGAAATGCTTGGCGTCAGGCGCAGGAGCTTAAAAAGGCTATCCCTGAAATGGAAAAAGCCGCAGCCAAGTCTGATAAAGGCGAGCTGTGGTCACGTTTAGGGAATATCTACCTGGATAACGACGAGTTTGATAAAGCCGAAAAGGCAATAGAAAACGCGTTCAAGAAGGGTGACCTTAAGCGTCCTGATACGGCTTACTTAGTACTGGGCATGGCTCGTTTTAACCTGCAAGAATATGATGGCGCTAAAAAGGCCTTTAAAGAAGCAGCGAAAAGCGAGAAATCTAAAGACTATGCTAAGCAGTGGATGCAGTTCATGGAAAAAGAGCTGCAGCGTCAAGAAGCGTTGAAAGACGGCTAATTTACGCGTGATGTTCTTTTAAAAGGCACCTTAGGGTGCCTTTTTTGTTGGTGTATATTGCACAGTTTAGTGGACGCCAAGGACAGCCCTTTCTATAGTCTTAGTAGTCAATGTAATTGGTCGTAATCATGGATTTAAGCGGATGCTTTGGGTGCCGGTATATAAGGACATTGTGCTGTGCTTTTAGCTTAATTTGCACCTCTGAAGTTATCGCAAATTCCCTAGATGCCGACACACCGCGGCCGGGATTTATTACACGGTCATTATTAACTGCGGAAGAAACTCGTGATGAATGGTCTGAGTCATGGGTGGATTTTGCCGAGGGCATTGATCGATACTTTAGTAAAGAAGATGCGCCCCCTGACTATAAAAATGAAAGTTACGTGAAACTCCAGTTCAAGCAGACTTGGGAAGAGCGGGGTGAAATCCAAACTGACCTTCGTGTTAAGGCAAAGTTTGATCTGCCTAATACTCAGCGCAAAATGAAACTGTTTTTTAGTAGTGATGAGGCCAGTGAAAACTCCTTAGAGGAGCGAGTGCGGAGTAACTCTACTGGTGAGCGCTTCAGCCGCAAAGAGTCGGTGTCGGGTATCGAAATTAGCCCGGATAGTGAATGGCATAAATGGAAACGTTCGGCCCGAGTTGGTGTCAAATTGCGCGCGCCACTGGTTGGTTTTGGTCGCTACCGTTTGCGGCGGCCCTTTGAGAAATGGGGCGAATGGACGCCTGAGTTTCTTCAAGAGGTTTGGTATTTCAGCGACCGGGGCTGGGGTGAAACCTCAGAATTTGAACTCACGAGGCCCCTAGGGGAACGCATGGGCTTGCGCTACTGGACGGTTTTGGAGTTCGAGGACCAAAATGATTTCTTCCAAAATGTGCATGTCTACTCTTTAACGCAAGGCCTTTCTGACCGTACCGCGCTTGAATACCGCGGGGGACTAGTTTTCTCGAACGAGTTTGATGCCCGGTTAACGGCGTATTTTGCCGGCACCAGCTATACCTACAAGCTCTATGAGGAGTGGGTATTTATAACCGCTAGCCCAGAGGTGTTCTTCCCGAGGGTAAATGGCTGGAATGCTGAAGCGAGCTTTACCATTAAATTGGATGTGTACTTTTCGCATTAATCTAGATCAACAGGCCGCTTTATCGCCTGAGTTTTCTTCTTAAGTCTTACATTGTCTCGAGATACTTGATTGTTGACGCACTGCTCCGCGGAGTGCGCGCTAAATATGGCGCGAAATATGCTTGTTTCTAAATAGCCACCGCCTAAACGGATACCACAAGGCTACGTTTCCGCAGTGATATTGGGAATAGGTGGCGTATATTTTAATGGCCCCGCTGGATTTTAGTGACAGGGGCGCTATAGCTAGTCATAGTTCAGCTAATTAGTGGTCAATCTGAAATGATTGAAATGCGGCTTCCGCAGGAGATGTAATGACAATTCGCGTGGCAATTCACCACAAAACCTATTACAAGTTTGATCGCTTGGTTAACTTGTCGCCCCACATCATTCGCCTCAGGCCGGCACCTCACAGTCGCACACCTATTCACAGTTACAGTATGAAAGTGACCCCAGAGACGCACTTTTTGAACTGGCAGCAAGATGCCTTTGGGAACTACCTCGGCCGTTTGGTGTTTCCTGAAAAAACCGATAAGTTTTCTATCGAAGTTGAAGTGATTGCCGATATGACGGTGATTAACCCCTTTGATTTTTTTCTCGAAGAGTACGCTGAAAACTTTCCCTTCTATTACAAAAAGCAGCTAAAAAAAGAGCTCGCACCTTACTTAGAAAAGGAAAAGCAAGGTAAAAATTTCAGTAAGCTTTTGAAGTCGATTTCTAAAAAACCTCGGCGAATGAATGATTTTTTGGTTGAAGTGAATCAAATACTCGAAAAGAAGATCGAATATTGCATACGCTTCGAGCCTGGGGTGCAAACACCGGAAGAAACCCTAAGCCTTGCCAAGGGCTCATGCCGAGATTCCGCTTGGTTGCTGGTGCAAATTTTCCGGCACCTGGGTTTGGCGGCGCGCTTTGCCTCCGGTTATTTAGTGCAGCTAAGCTCCGATGAGAAATCCCTCGACGGTCCCAGTGGCCCAGAAAAGGATTTCACTGACCTCCACGCATGGTGCGAAGTGTATATACCTGGTGCAGGTTGGATTGGTTTAGATCCCACCTCAGGCCTTTTTGCCAGCGAAGGCCATATCCCGCTCGCCTGTACACCTGATCCAGTATCGGCGGCCCCCATTGAAGGCTATACCGATGAATGCGAAGTGGAGTTTGACTACACGAATGTCGTTGAGCGCGCCCACGAAGACCCCCGAGTTACCAAGCCCTACAGTGATGCCCAATGGGCTGATATTTTATTGCTTGGCGATGCGGTAGATCGTGATCTTGTCGCCAAGGATGTTCGGTTAACGATGGGTGGTGAGCCGACGTTTGTGTCGGTCGACGATATGGAGTCTGCGCAGTGGAATATTGATGCCCTCGGTGCCGATAAATTGCGTTTAGCAAAAACCTTATTACTGAAGTTACGTAATCATTTTGCTCCATCGGGTTTGCTCCATTACGGCCAAGGCAAATGGTATCCCGGTGAGGAAGTCCCACGCTGGGCGCTGGGTTTGTTCTGGCGTAAGGATGGCGAAGCCCTATGGACCCAACCTGATTTACTGGCAAGGGTAGATCAGGATTACGGCCATACCGCCAAAAATGCGGAGAAATTTGCTGTAAAACTGGCGGGCTTGCTGAGCTTGGCCAAGGATTATGTGCAGCCTGCATATGAAGATGCTTTACACTATCTTTTGCAAGAGCAGAAAATCCCCAAAAACATAGATATTCTCGCCTCGAAAATCACTGATGATTTAGGTCGCCGCCGCCTAGCAAGACTTTTAGAACAGGGTTTTAAGGACCCAAGTGGATTTATAGTGCCCCTAGCGTGTGATCCCGCAAGTGGGGAGTGGACGAGCAGCATTTGGAGCGTGAAGCGCGAACGTCTTATTCTAACTCCCGGTGATTCACCAATGGGCTTGCGTCTGCCCTTGGGGGATTTGCCTGAATCGGCGGAGACAGATATTCCAGTTGATCGTGACCCATTTGATCCTCGTGGTGACCTGCAGGTTCGCGAAGATATTCATTTTCCGCTTGAGTCCAACCCCCCAACGCCGCAGAAATTGCAGGGCGCGAATAAGGCAATTGACGAAGCCCTAGATAAGAGCCGGCCTTTAGTACGAACTGCAATGTGTATTGAGGCGCGAGGTGGCAAAGTGCATATTTTTATGCCGCCTTTGCATAGTCTTGAGCATTATATTGAGTTGGTTGCGGCCATCGAAAAGACGGCTGAAGAGCTAGCGGTACCAGTCATCATTGAGGGCTATGAACCACCGAGAGACCCCCGCATACAAAAGTTACTGGTGACCCCTGATCCCGGTGTTATCGAAGTCAATGTTCATCCGACCTCGAATTGGCGGGAGCTTGTCGCGAATACCTCGGAGCTGTATGCGGCGGCGCGGGAATGCCGTTTGGGCGCGGAAAAATTCATGCTCGACGGACGTCATACCGGTACCGGTGGCGGCAATCATATCACCCTTGGTGGCGCCACCCCGGCCGATAGCCCAGTGCTACGTCGTCCAGACTTACTGCGCAGTTTGGTTACCTTCTGGCAGCATCATCCTAGTTTATCGTATATCTTTTCCGGCGCCTTTGTCGGGCCGACCAGTCAGGCGCCTCGCATTGACGAGGGGCGGGACGAAATGCTCTATGAAATGGAGATTGCCTTTCAGCAAATGCCAGAAGGCTTGGCAGATCAGCCTTGGCTGGTTGACCGCTTAATGCGAAATTTGCTGATAGATATCACCGGTAATACCCATCGCGCTGAGTTTTGTATTGATAAGCTGTATGCACCAAACAGTGCTACTGGCCGTTTGGGGCTGCTGGAGTTTCGGGGATTTGAAATGCCTCCCCACAGCCGCATGGCCTTAGTACAGGCTCTTCTTATTAGAACCTTGGTAGCGCGGTTTTGGGCCGAGCCCTATAAAAAGCCATTAGTAAGATGGGGCACTGCGCTACACGACAAGTATATGATGCCTCACTACCTTTGGCAGGACATGAACGAAGTTGTCACTGACTTGCAGGAACATGGCTACCCCTTCAAGGCTGAGTGGCTATTGCCCTTTGAAGAGTTTCGCTTTCCGCATTATGGCCGGGTTAAACTCGACGAAATCGAAATTGAACTGCGCTGGGCGGTCGAACCCTGGAATGTGCTGGGCGAAGAGGTGGGTAGTTTTGGTACCGCGCGTTACGTGGACTCGTCGGTGGAGCGCTTGCAGGTTAAAGTGAGTGGCTTAACAGATGGTCGCTATATTCTTGCCTGTAACGGGCGTCGAGTGCCGCTGCGCAATACCGCCACCCACGGCGAGTACGTAGCGGGTGTGCGCTACCGCGCATGGGCACCGCCGTCTGCATTGCACCCAACCATTGGGGTCCATACGCCGCTAATATTCGACCTGATCGATACGTGGACCGGACGTTCAATGGGCGGTTGTAGTTATCATGTTTCCCATCCCGGCGGCCGTAGCTATGAAACCTTCCCGGTCAATGCGATGGAGGCAGAGGCGCGACGTGGTAATCGTTTTGGCATCCTAGAGCATACGCCTGGGCCTTATACCCCGCGACCGGACTTAGACGCGGTGCGAGAGTTCTTTACCGAGCCGCCGCGACCTCTGGCACCACCGCAGGAGGAGTCGCCGGGAGAGTATCCACATACTCTGGACTTACGCCGCAAGCCAAACTGGATAGGCTAGCGAATGTAAAGCTTGCACAATAAACACCTAAGGCCATGCCGCTAGTGAGAAAACGCACTGGCACATGGCCTTTTTTGCAACTGGCAGTGAGGGATATAAATGGTAGATTGGTATGGCTAATTGGCAAACTCGATAAATGAGAATAATAAAATGACAAATAAATTTGATTACGTCAAAACTCGTCGCGACGAAGTCGACGCTATCCCGGTTAAATGGCAGGGCACTGTTCAGCGTGTGATGAAGCATTTAACTCGCTTTAATGTCTGGGTATACAAAAAGAGCAACGGGCGCTTAATGAAGAATTTCCCCGGCGGCTTTCCAATCTGTATCGTTGGCATGACCGGTAAACGATCCGGTGAGCGCAGAGAGATTGCCTTGATTCACCTGCCTTGGGGTGACAAAAAACTGTTGGTTGCCTCGCAAGGCGGCATGGAAAAGCACCCGCTGTGGTATTTCAATATTGCTGCCAACCCTAAAATCGACATCATGGTTGCTGGTAATACCCAAAACTATCTCGCGCGTCAGGCCAACGCAGAGGAAAAGCGTGAGCTGTGGCCCCATTTGCTGAGTTTGTATCCCGATTTTGATCAGTATCAGGCTCGGACGGATCGCGATATTCCGGTGTTTATCTGCACATTGGCAACTGACTGAATAAGGGGTAAATATGTTGGACTCACCACTGGCCCGAGATCAGCAGCGCCGTTTAGCAATGCACGGTTTTATTATCTTATTTCTAGGTTTGCTTTCGGGTATCGGCTTTTCCTATGCAGCCGCAACGGCTGAGACGAGCGACCCAAGCTACGGCGCGTGGCGTTTTGCACATATGGAAGGGATCATCAATGGCTTGCTGGTCTTAGCTGTCGCTGGTATTTGGCTGCGTATTAATTTGCGGGGGGCGCTTATAAATGTAGCGCGTATCGTTCTAGTCTTAGGTTGCTATGCAAATATTATTGGGCCAATAATCAATGCCTTGTTTATTGGTAAGCGACTTGTCGTGCCAGAAACGGCCCTGGAGGCATTCGTGGTATACGGCTTCTATATTCCCGGTACTCTTCCGCTGCTCGCATTGCCGGTATTTGTAATGAACCTTTATCGCCAGCGCACTGACTTAGTGTGAACTGTGCCGTGTCAGCGTGTTTGGGATGCCTGTAATATCAGCATATTAAATTAGCCCTCGCCACGCCGGGGTTGTTGCGGGCAAATGGATTGCAAGCATGAATACTAAAGTGCGACCGTTCTTCTTAGTCATCACTGTGCTTATATTTACGGCAGTCCTGCCGAGCTGCAAGAGCAGTGGCGGGTCTACGCCGATAACAGTGAGTGATAATGGCACGGCGTGTACGGCGCCAGCGCAAAGGACAGATGCGGTGCCGCGCTTACAGCGTGAGGGCCGCTGGCTGGTGGATCATCACAATCGTGTGGTCATTAGTCACGGCGTAAACCTAGTTTGGAAGTTAGCGCCATATTTCCCGCCCAATAGCCTTGACGGTTTTACTGCAGCTGACGCCGATTGGTTGGTGGAACACGGTTTTAATTCGGCGCGAATCGGCACCCTATGGACCGGCGTTTCGCCCACTGCCCCAGGGCAAATCGACCAAAGCTATCTCACTGCTTGGGATCGCGTCGTTCAGTTACTTGCTGAACGGGGTATTTGGATTCTATTCGATTTTCATCAGGATATGCTCGGGGAAATATATCAGGGCGAAGGTGTTCCTGAGTGGGGCATTCCAAGCGGCCTAACGACCGCGGTATTGGGGTCGCCAGCACTGGGCTTTCCCTTTAATTATTTTACGCCTCAGGTCTCCGAGGCCTTTGATAATTTGTGGGCCGAGCAGGGTGAAATTTGGCAGGGATATAGTGCAGCTTGGCAGGCGGTCGCCAGTAAGTGGGCTCAGCAAAAATATTCTATGGGCTACGACTTGCTGAACGAACCTTGGGCAGGACTCGAGTGGCCGACGTGTATTGTTCCCGAACTTGGTTGTCCGGCATCGGATCGTGAAATACAGCCATTTTTTGAACAGGCAATCTCCGCTATACGCGGGGTAGATAGTAAAAACATGGTGTGGATCGAACCTCAGTTACTCGCGGGTGGTACCGGCACGCCTACTGGCTTTACGCCGATTGTGGGGGAGTCGCAGCTTGGCTATTCTGTTCACAATTATTGCCCTTTAACCGCGTTTATGCAGGCTGCCGATCTCGGTCTACCTATTCCGGATATGTTGCCGGATACCTGTGAAGGCTTCGAGGCTAAGGTTTTTGAACAAGCGCGAATTACGAGTGAGAGAATTGGAGCAGTGGAGCTGGTGACCGAGTTTGGTGCAAGCGACGATCTGGTGCTCTTAAGCAGGGTGGCGAATTTAGCTGATCGCCATTTAACCGGCTGGCAATATTGGGCTTATAAAAACTGGAATGATCCCACAACCCAATCACAGGAAAGCGGCGCCCAAGGTCTGTTTGGCGATGACCGAGATTTGAGTACAGCTAAACTTGATAAGCTTAAGGAGTTAGAGCGCGGCTATCCACAAGCCACGGCGGGAATTCCCCTCGAATTATCTTTTGACACTGTTACAGCTGATTTCTACTACCGCTACCAAATTCGTCCCACTAACGCCGACACCAAAATCTACCTCCCCAAGCTTCATTACCCTAATGGATATAAAATAGAAGTCAGTGGTGCAAGCGTAATCTCAGCGGCGAACGCAAGCCTGTTAATTCTCCAGAACAGCAGCTGCGAAGGTGAAGTCGAGGTCGCGGTCAGCAAATTACCTTAGTTATTTGCCCCACGTTAATTTTAAGCTGATTTTCGCCACAGATAATAAATTGCGGGTATCACCAACAGAGTTAGTATCACTGCGCTAATCATGCCTCCGACCATGGGTGCAGCCAGCCGACTCATTATTTCAGAGCCGGTACCGCTGCTCGATAAAATCGGTAGCAGACCTGCAATGGTGGCGCCCGCCGTCATTATGATAGGTCTGACTCTCAGTCCTGCACCACGAATAATCAGATTTTTTAAATCCTCATTATTGATGCGCGGGGAAGCTGCGCGGTGCCATGCTTGATTTAAATACACCAGCATCAGCACGCCAATTTCTATTGCTACCCCAGCGAGGGCGATAAAGCCGACGCCGCTGGCGACCGAAAAGTTATAGCCCAATAGATACATTAGCCAGACACTGCCAACTAAGGCTAACGGTAGACTTACTAAGATAATCGCCACCTCGGTCATCCTTCGGAAATTGAGGTAAAGCAGTATGATGATAATGCCCAAGGTCAGTGGCGCGACATAACTAAGTTTCGCTTTGGCGCGGGCCATATATTCGTATTGGCCAGCCCAGCTTAAAGCGTAGCCAGCGGGAAGTGTCAGTTGCTCGGTAACACGTTGTTGAGCACTGGCCACATAGCTACCGACATCCACATTATTGATATCGATAAACGTCCAGCCGTTAATGCGCGCGTTTTCGCTTTTTATGCCCGGTGGGCCACTTTCAATTGCAATAGTGGCAACGTCGCCAAGGGCGATGTACTGGCCGCTTGGGGTGATGATAGGGAGCAGTCTTATTTGCTCGGGAGAATCGCGGTATTCTTGGGGATAGCGTAAATTAATGGGGTAGCGCTCGCGGCCCTCGACGGTTTGCCCAATATTTATGCCGCCGATGGCGGTGCTGATAACGTGTTGTATATCGGCAATATTCAATCCATAGCGCGCGGCTTGTTCGCGTTGGATGTCGATGCTCAGATAGCGCCCGCCCGCCACCCGCTCAGAATATACTGAGCTGGTGCCGGGCAGGTCTTTTAATATCGTCTCAAGACGCAGGCCGATATCCTGAATGGTTTGAAAGTCTGGTCCAGAAACCTTAATACCGACTGGGGTTTTAATGCCGGTGGCCAACATATCAATACGGGTTTTGATTGGCATAACCCAATTGTTCGTTACGCCGGGGAGCTGCACGACGCGATCGAGTTCCGCGCGCAAATCCTCTTTGCTTAAGCCTGGTCGCCACTCGCTCTCTGGGTGAAATTGAATATAAGTTTCGATCATGGTGAGTGGCGCGGGATCGGTCGCGGTGTCGGCGCGGCCTATTTTGCCGAATACGGTTTTTACTTCAGGCACCGTGCGAATGAGTTTGTCGGTTTGCTGTAGTAGCTCCCGCGCCTTGCCTATGGAAATGCCGGAATAGGTCGTGGGCATATACATCAAGTCGCCTTCGTCGAGGGAGGGCATAAACTCGCTGCCAATCTGGCTAATTGGCCACAGGCTAATTGCGCAGCTAAAGAGAGCAAGACCCAAGGTCTTCTTTGGGTGTCGCAGCACTAAGCTTAACACTGGGATATAGCCAGCGATTAAGACGCGGTTAATTGGGTTTTTATTTTCAGCTAAAATTTTGCCGCGAATAAAATAGCCCATTAATACCGGCACCAACGTAATTGCCAGGATTGCCGCCGCAGCCATGGCATAGGTTTTGGTGTAGGCGAGGGGGGAGAACATGCGGCCCTCTTGGGCCTCTAGGGTGAACACGGGCACAAAGCTCACGGTAATAATGAGTAGGCTAAAGAACAGCGCTGGGCCGACTTCGCTGGCAGATTGACTTACTATCTGCCAGCGGTTTTCTGGGGTAAGTGGCGTGTCTTGGATATGCTTGTGCATGTTTTCAACCATGACAATAGCGCCGTCAATCATTGCGCCAATGGCAATGGCAATACCGCCGAGCGACATGATGTTGGCATTGATTCCCTGCACTTTCATTACGATGAACGCGGCTAAAATCGCCACCGGCAAACTAATAATCGCCACTAAGGCGGAGCGCACGTGCAGTAAGAAAATGATGCAAATCACGGCGACCATGATTAGCTCTTCTATTAATTTGTGCCAGAGGTTTTCTACCGAACGCTGAATGAGAGCCGATCGATCATGAACGGTAACTATCTCTACACCGGGCGGTAGACCGCCTTTTAATGTCTCTAGTTTGGCCTTGACCCCAGCGATGGTTTTCTGGGCATTCTCGCCAAAGCGCATTACGATAACGCCGCCGACGGTTTCGCCCTCGCCATTAAGTTCGGCAATACCCCGGCGCATCTGGGGTCCGAGGCGTATCTCGGCAACATGCTTGAGTAACAGTGGCGAGCCGTTCACCGACTGACCCAAGGGAATATTATTGAGATCATCGACACTGCGGATATAACCACTAGCGCGAATGATATATTCGGCCTCACTCATTTCGATCACTGAGGCGCCGACTTCTTGATTGCCGCGCTGTATTGCCATTTGAATATGGGCGAGGGGAATGTTGTAGGCGCGTAATTTGTGGGGGTCAACTTCTACCTGATACTGCTTAACCATGCCGCCAATGGTGGCGACCTCAGATACCCCCGCAACGGTTTGCAGTTCGTATTTTAAAAACCAATCCTGGAGGCTGCGCAGCTGGCTGATATCGTGCTGGCCAGTGGGGTCAGTCAGTGCGTAAAGATAAATCCAGCCGACACCGGTAGCGTCGGGGCCGAGCTGCGGTCTCGCAGTGGCGGGTAAATTGGGGCTGACTTGGCTCAGGTATTCCAGTACCCGGCTGCGCGCCCAATAGGGGTCGGTGTCTTCATCAAAAATAATATAGACATAAGAGTCGCCAAAAAAGGAAAAGCCCCGCACTGTTACCGCGCCGGGCACAGCAAGCATCGCGCTGGACAGCGGGTAAGTGACTTGATCTTCAACCACTTGTGGGGCTTGCCCTGGGTAACTGGTTTTAATAATGACCTGAACATCAGACAGATCGGGAATGGCATCGACGGCGGTGGTTTTAACAGCGTAAAGACCGCTGCCAATTAATATTGCGGTGGCAAGTAAAATGAAAAAGCGATTCGCCACCGACCAGTAAATAATACGGCTGATCATGGTGTGGCTCCCATCACCGAATGCCCGTCGTGATCCATGCGAATAAAATCAGAATCTTTACTAGACTCTGAATCTAATAAAAACTGTGCAGAAACAACCACCTCGTCGCCGGCCTTAATCCCGCTAATTATTTCCGCTTCGTTGCTGTTGAAATTGCCCACGCTTACGGCAACGGATTTAAAACGGCCGTCGCCTAAAGCGAGCACCACCCGATCTTGCGTTTGACTGCGAATGACCGCCGTCTTGGGAATGATCACGGTCTCGATGTCAGCCTGCTGCTGTAAATTAAGTTGAGCAAACATATTGGGCTTGAGTATGTGGTCGCTATTGTCGAGTTTTAAGCGGAGCTGTTGACTGCGATTGAGCTTGTCTAGCGTTGGGTAAATATAATCTACGGTGGCCGTCCAGGTGCGATTGGGAATGCCGTCTATATGCACGCTGGCTTGGTCGCCGAGCTCGACGCCGCTGCCTTGGCCGCCAATAATGTCGGCGATCGCCCACATTGAATCCATGGTCGCGATGGTGGCGATGGCATTACCGGGCATAACGTAATCGCCTTCACGAATATTGAGTTCGCTTAGTACGCCGGTGCGCGGTGCCAAGATAGTAATGTTGTGTTGAGCCACTCTCGCTTTCTTGATTTCTTTAATTATCGAGGGGGCAATTTGTAAACTGAGTAAGCGTTGCTCGGCGCCTTTGGTCAGCGCCTGATTATTGCGGCGAAGCGCCAGCAAAAACTCTTCTTGGGCAGTGACTAATGCAGGTGAATACAGTGTGTAGAGTGGCTCCCCCGCGGTGACGACATCACCCACAGCGTGGGCGTAAAGTTTTTGAACCCAGCCCTCGACCCGGGGCTGCACACGGTGCAGTTGGTCTTCGTTAAACTGAATCGTTGCCGGCGCAGAAATAGCTTTGGTAAATTTGCCATCGCGGGCTTTTGCGGTTCGCACCCCTAAGTTATTAATAACATCAGGAGAAATGCTAACGGTGCCGGGGCTGTTTTTACTGTTGTTGTTGGCGTAGACCGGTAGCAAGTCCATTCCCATGGGCGACTTGCCGGGACCGGGACGACGAAAATTGGGGTCCATGGGGGCGACCCAATACAGTGGCTCTGGGGTCGAGTCATTTGCTGGGCTACTAGATGTAATCCATGCGGTATTAGGCGCAATAATATACGCCCCCAGTAAAGCGCCAAGTAGAATTCCGCCGCAGGCTCCGGCGATCAAGAAATATTTACTGCTGCTCATGACGGTCTCCGACTAGCAGGTAGTCAATGGTGGCGATGATTTTCCGGCGGTCGACGCGGAGATTTAGGGCGTCAATCTCAGCATTGAGCGCGTAAATTCGCGCTTGTATCACCTCCTTAAAATCACCCTTATCATTTTGATAGGCGTTCAGACTGGCGATTACTTGCTCGCCGGCTTCGCGCAGTAAGCGGCTTTTATAAAGTGTTAGGCGTTCGTCTATGCGCTGTAACTGGCTTAGTTGAGCTTTTAAGTTAGCCATCATCTTGCGCAGTAACAAAGCCTTGTCGGTGCGGTTGGCCTCAGCGCGGGCTTGGGCGGCGATTAAGTTTTGGTCTTGGCGTTTGGCGGTAAACAAAGGCAGGTCAACACTAAGCCCGACCGAAAATAAATCGGCACGATCATTGTCTAGCGGGTCTTCTGCGCGGTAGGCGTAATTGGCGTTAATCGCCCACTCGGCTTTGTACTGCTCTTGGCGTAAGGCGACGTCACTTTGGGCTGCGGCAATGGTTTGCTCAATTGCCAGAATTGCCGGGTGCACTTGCAGCGCCGTAGTGGCACGGCTGTCGCTGATATTTCGGGTGCTGGGCTTAGGGAAAATGTCGCCGCCGAACTCAATAATTTGCGTTGTGCCTAACCACTCGCTCAGCTGATCCCGTGCGCTATCGCGCTGCTGTTTAAGCATAAGTACGCGATCGTCAAGGCGGCTTAGGGCCAGCTCTGCAGCGATGATATTTTGCTGTCCTGCGTGGGCGAGCCCTGCGCCGTAATTGTTGCGGCTCAGCGCCAGCAATTGCTGGAAGAGCCGGCGGTTGTCGGCAATTAAAGAAATACTCTGCTCGGCGCGATAGCCCTCTAACCATAGTTGGCTGACGGTTGCCGCGACCTTGGATTTACGGTCGGCGCGTAACAGCGGTTGCTGTTGGCCTAGCTGTCGCTTTTGTTCCGCTATAAACGCGCGGCTATTGCCACGAGGCAGGCGCTGACTAATGCCAATGCTTGCATGAGTCATTCCCTCCTGTCGAAAATCGAAGCTGTCGGCAGGCAAGTTCGCGGCGCCTAAGTTCAGTACTGGATCTGGCAAGGTCGATGCCGAGATCGCTTCGGCAGCCAGCGCACTTTCCCGAAGCTGGCTGCCGTGCAGCCAAGGGTCGTTGGCCTGCGCAATACTTATGGCCTGAGCTAGGCTGAGGCTATAGACGCTGGCGGACATAAATAGGCAAAGTCCGCCCAGCAGCGCGCTGCGGCGGGCCCGGTTTGCGCTGCCCATTACTGTTGCGCTTTGCTGTTGATAGTGGCGTAAACCTCGGTGTTGCCGTTGTCTAATAGCAGCAAAATATCGTAGGGCTGAAAGCCGCGCCCCATATCCATGCCGGGGCTGCCCATGGGCATATTCGCGACGATCAAACCGCGGGCGCCGCTGGGTTTGTCGGCTAAAAACTGGGTGATGTAACGGGCTGGAATATGGCCTTCAAATACAAAGCCGTCACTAGATACTGAGGTGTGGCAGGCTTGTAAGCCAGTGGGAATGCCAAGTTCAGCTTTTAGGGCATTGAGATTGACGTGGTTTTGAACCGTGGTGGTGAAACCGTGTTGTTGTGCGTGCTCGATCCAGACCCCACAGCACCCGCAATTAGGGTTTTTATGCACTGATAACTCTGTACTCGGTGCAAGTCGGGGCGTTGCCGCTGCAGTTTCACTGTGGCTATGGGCGCTTATTACTGCACCAATTATGAAAAGGAATACAGAGGTTTTAAGTTTAGAGATAGTCATGATCGCTCCGCGATAAACATAGCTTTTAAATCAAATGAGCAAGGCCGGCATGCAGCGATTTTGATGCTGCCGTGCAATGGCTCGATTTACAGGGATTAGCGCAAAAAATAGGCGCAACTGTACTGTGTTAGCGGTTTATGGGCGGGCGGTAAAGGCTGGTGAGTGGGGCTGGCTTAGGATTGTTAAGGGTGAATTTGGCACGGGAAAGCGGTGCTGAAGGAAGAGTATAAAGGGCGTTAGCACTCAGTAGCGCGGCGCTGGCGCAGCTGCTTTTGGGGCAGTCGCTTTGTTGGGAGTCGCAGCAGTTGTCACTGGTATCGGCAAGTGTCTGCTTGGACATGGCGTGGGCCATGTGCATATTGCTGTGATCGACAGGCATCGTCAGTGTCGGCGATGTGTCCATATCCATCGGTTCTGGGCACGGCGTGTAGGCATAGGCGAAGGACTGAGCCAGCAAGCTCAGTAAAAGCAAAACGATGTGAATATGCTTGGTTCGCTTTTGCGTCATCTTTATAGCTTGCTACCGCTAAATAGCTTGAGTGCCGTTTGGCTATTCTCGACTTGCTTGGCCGGCGCGTCAAGCAAGAGGTTCTTCCGCCACGGAGATTAGCCGGTAAATCACCTGCCCCGCTTTTTTCTCTTTATCGATTTGCCAGTTGGCTGGCAGGGCTGGCAATGCCTCGTCGTTGGCGGTTTCAATGTAAATCTGAGTATTGGGCTTCAATGCATGGCTTGCCAGCGCGGTAATAACCGGTGCCAGTAAATCCATATGAAATGGCGGGTCGAGAAAAATTATATTATAGCTTTGCGCGCTTTTATTCAGAAAGGCTAGGGCATCTTTACAGTGCACAGTGGCGTGGGGGCAACGCAAATTTTCAAGTTGTTGACGAATCTCTTGGCAGCTATTGCGGTCGGTGTCGATAAAATCGCAGTGCGCGGCGTAGCGCGACAGCGCTTCTAAGCCTAGCGCGCCGGAGCCGGCAAATAAATCTAGGCAGCGAGCGCCGTGAATAGTCGGGTTAAGCCAGTTAAACAGGGTTTCGCGTATGCGGTCACTGGTCGGCCGCAGGCCCGCGGTACCCTCGAAATGGAGCTTACGACTGCGCCATTGGCCGCCAATGATGCGCAGGCTGCCCTGTTGGCGGGTATTCGCGCTTGTTTGGGCAGCTGTATTGCGGGGTGTTTTGGGCATGGTGTTTCCGGTGCCAGTTACTCAGAGAAATGGTAGGATACGGCTTTTATTTGCACAGTAAACCTTACCCGGAATATAAATACCCGCATGACAGAGAATTCAAAGCTGCCCGAGACTGAAGCTGAAGTAGTCAAGAAGGGCTTATTCGCCCGTTTTAAAGAGTCTTTTGTCGGCTCAGAAGAAGATCAGGCGGCACTGGCGGCGGCCGAAGGCTTTATCGACGATAAAGAAATTGCGCCTTGGCAACACCTAGAATTAACGCCCGAAGAGCAGGCGTCCCTGCTGGTGCGGTTTCGCGAAGGCCTAAGTAAGACCGGCGCCCAATTGGGCGAGGGTATGGCTAATCTTTTTCTCGGCCGTAAAGAGATCGATGACGAACTCCTCGAAGAAATTGAAACTCATCTACTGATGGCCGATGTTGGCGTGGATGCCACCCAAGAAATAATTGGTAACCTCACTCGTCGAGTATCCCGTAACGAGCTGGATAACCCAGAAACGCTGTACGTTGCCCTGCAAGAAGAATTGAGCACCCTGCTGGCGGCCGCTGAAGAAGAGCTGATCATTCCTGAGGGCCCAGGCCCTTATGTGATTCTAATGGTTGGGGTTAACGGTGTCGGCAAAACCACCACTATTGGTAAATTAGCCAAGCAATTTCAGGCCGGCGGGCGCTCGGTAATGCTGGCCGCTGGGGATACCTTCCGCGCGGCGGCGGTTGAGCAGCTGCAGGTGTGGGGTGAACGCAATGAGGTGCCTGTGATCGCTCAGCACACCGGTGCTGACAGCGCCTCGGTGCTGTTTGACGCGTTGCAGGCGGCCAAGTCACGGAAGGTTGATATATTGATTGCGGACACTGCTGGTCGTTTGCACAATAAAGACAACTTGATGGAAGAACTGAAAAAAGTGGTACGGGTGCTGAAAAAACTCGACCCGGACGCTCCCCATGAGGTCATGCTGGTGTTAGACGCTGGTACCGGCCAAAACGCCCTAGCCCAAGCCAAGCATTTTCAGGAAGCGGTCGGTGTCACTGGTCTCACCCTGACTAAGCTCGATGGCACCGCCAAGGGCGGTATCGTCTTTGCGATTAGTAAGCAGCTTGGAATTCCGATTCGCTTTATTGGGGTGGGCGAGGGTATTTTAGACTTGCGTCCCTTCCGTGCTACAGAGTTTGTTGGCGCCCTATTTGGCTGGACACAAAAGCAGCAATGATTCAATTTGATCAAGTCAGCAAGCGCTATGAAGGCGGCCATGAAGCACTCACTGATGTGAGTTTTCACATACCCCGTGGCGAAATGCGTTTTTTAACCGGCCACAGTGGCGCCGGTAAAAGTACCTTGCTGAAACTGATTATGGTGATGGAACGGGCGAGTACCGGCCAAGTTATTGTTGGTGGCCGCAATTTGTCGAAATTGCCAGTGCGGCACATTCCCGAAGTTCGCCGCGAAGTTGGCGTGGTGTTTCAAAACCACCAATTACTGTTTGATCGCAGTGTTTACGATAACGTCGCGCTGCCATTGATAATTGCCGGCTATGGGCACCGTGATGTCGGCCGCCGAGTGCGGGCGGCGCTGGATAAGGTTGGTCTGCTCGACAAAGAGCGCAAAAACCCGATTACTTTGTCCGGCGGTGAGCAGCAGAGGGTGGGTATCGCTCGCGCAGTAGTCAATAAACCAGCGCTGCTGCTGGCCGATGAGCCCACGGGTAACTTAGATCCCCAGCTCTCCGCCGAGATCATGCATCTGTTCGAGCAATTTAAGCAGGTGGGTGTCACTGTGCTTATCGCCAGCCACGATTTGGCCTTGATTGCTCGTATGCCTTATCGCTTGCTCACCCTGCGTAATGGCCGCCTGATTACGGCGGGAGGGGCTGACAATGGCCCAGAATAAACTGAATAAGCGGCGCTTGGGGCAATTGCAGACGCCCGCGGCCCGAAAAGATGTAAAAGGTGCGCGTCGCCATAAAACTGGCTTGCGTGATCGCTTGGCGAGTTACCGCAGCCATCACCGCCAAGTCGCCCTCGACAGTTTGCAGCGCCTATTGCGCCGCCCCGCCGCAACCTCGCTGACCAGCCTTGTCATTGCTATTGCTCTAGCCTTGCCGACGAGTTTGTATATTGGCTTAAATAATATTCAGGCGGTTAGCAGTGGATGGGAAGGCGCGGCCCGTATCTCCTTGTTTTTAAAGGCCAATGTTTCGGCTAGTCAGGCCGAGAGTTTGCGCCGCAGCATTAGCGCTCGGGACGGGGTGCAGGCCGCAGAGTATATTTCCCCCGATGCGGCCCTAGTGGAATTTCGCGCCAGCTCTGGTTTTGGCGATGTGCTGGATCAATTAGATAGCAACCCCTTACCAGGCTTGATTGTAGTGACGCCCCGGGAAGCCAATATTTCGGCGGCAGCGGTGACAGAACTTCAGCAGGTGCTAGCGAAATTGCCCGAGGTCGATTTGGCCAAGCTCGATATGGAGTGGTTGCAGCGCTTAAATCGCATTACCGAGCTGGGTCGTCGGTTAACGATCGCGCTAGCGGGTATGCTAGCGGTAGGTGTGCTGCTGATTATTGGCAATACCATTAAATTAGCCATAGAAAGCCGGCGCAGCGAGATTTTGGTTGTTAAGTTGGTAGGCGGCACCAATGCTTTTGTGCGCAGACCCTTCCTATATACCGGCTTTTGGTATGGCTTAAGCGGCGGCTTGGCGGCTTGGATCTTGGTACAGGGAGGGTTGTGGTGGCTGCGGGCGCCAATTGCCGAGTTGTCAGTGTCTTATCAAAGTGATTTCCATCTGCTGGGCCTCGGTGTGGTTGATAGCGTATTGTTGTGGTTATTTTCCGGATCGCTAGGCTTGCTGGGGGCTTGGCTGGTGGTGGGGCGTGAATTGCGAGCGATCGAGCCCAGCTAGTTCCGCTTAAACAGGGTGTTATAGGCGCTAAAGCGCCAGATTAAAGGCATTGGGGCTTGAACTTTTGGTAGTTTACGACTCTAATAAGTGCCAGTGTTTTTTACCAATATCTTAGGAGGAGTGCAATGAGTACCCATCTGCAGCCGATACAGCAGCTTGTACCGGGTGGCGACCTCTCTGCATATATTCAGTCGGTTGGCCGCATTCCGGTGCTTAGCGCAGAGCGCGAGCGCGAATTAGCCGAAGAACTCTTCTACCACGAAAGTGTTGAGGCCGCCCGTCAGTTGGTTATGTCTCATCTGCGCTTTGTTGTCCATATTGCTAAAAGTTATAACGGCTACGGTTTGCCCCAAGCTGACCTGATTCAAGAGGGTAATGTTGGCCTCATGAAGGCGGTAAAGCGTTTTGACCCTGAAAAAGGGGTGCGCTTGGTATCTTTTGCCGTGCATTGGATCAAGGCTGAAATTCACGAGTACGTACTGCGCAACTGGCGCATTGTGAAAATCGCCACTACCAAGGCTCAGCGTAAGCTGTTCTTTAATCTGCGCCGTGCTAAAAAAGAGCTGTCCTGGTTGAGTAACGACGAGGTTAATGCCGTCGCCGCTGACTTGGGTGTGGATGTGGCGGAAGTGCGCCGTATGGAAGGTCGTCTAAGTTCGGTGGATGTGGGTTTCGACGCCGACACAGACGATGAGCGTGGCCCCGTTGCTCCCGTGCACTATCTAGAAGATCATAGTGCGGACCCAGCCTTGTTATTAGAGTCTGACAATCAAGAAGAGAGTGATCATCAGCACCTGAGTGTGGCCTTGGCTGATCTGGATGAGCGCAGTCGCGACATACTTCAAAGTCGCTGGCTGACGGACAATAAGGCTACTTTACATGACTTGGCCGCTCGCTACAGCGTCTCGGCTGAACGTATTCGTCAGCTTGAGCAGGCGGCCATGAAAAAACTGCGTGCGGTGATGGAAGCCTAAACGTCATAGCAAGCGCATCGATACCGTTAAAAGCCCCGCACTGCGGGGCTTTTTTGCATCTAAGGGATGATTTTCTAATAATCCCAGTTTTTTGTCCGAATTTACCGTCAGTTTCCGTTCATGCTGGGCTAAGGCGCTTTTGAAAAGCGGCCTACATCCGTACAATAGCGCCTTTAAATGCAGGCAGGACGGGACTATGGCTTCGTTAACGCTTTTTATGGCGGCAATACTGGGCTTTCTTGCAGTTGCCTTGGGTGCCTTTGGGGCTCACGGGCTTAAGGCAAGTTTGTCTGCTGAGATGATGGCGGTCTATCAAACCGCCGTGCAATACCACTTCTATCATTGCTTGGCACTGCTAGTAGTGGGTTTGCTCATGCACAGCGGTGTGCAGCACCTATCGCTACGAATTGCGGCGGTTTTGTTCTTTCTCGGAGTGCTGGTGTTCAGCGGTAGCCTCTACGCGTTGGCCATTAGCCAAATTAAAATTCTTGGCGCCATAACACCCATTGGTGGCCTGATGTTCCTAATAGCCTGGGCCTGCTTGGCCTATTCAGCGTGGAAAACAATGTAATGACTGAACAAGCGGCTCCGATGCGCCGTCGGATTAAGAGCTTTGTATTGCGTACCGGACGAATGACCGATGGCCAAAAGCGCGCCTACGATATTAATTTTAATAACTTGGGTTTAAAGCGCGCCAACGGCCCTGTAAGTTTTACTGAGGTGTTTGGTCGAGAGGCGCCGACCGTGCTTGAGATTGGTTTTGGCATGGGCGACTCACTCGCCGAAATGGCGATCCAAGCACCGGAGTTGAATTTTGTTGGTATTGAAGTTCACACCCCCGGGGTTGGCCGCCTGATGTACTTAGCTGAACAGGCGAGGCTGACAAATTTGCGAGCCTACTGTGACGACGCTGTTGAAGTTCTTGCGCACTGCATCCCGGACAATAGTTTGAGCCGAATTCAAGTTTATTTTCCGGACCCCTGGCATAAGGCCCGCCACCATAAGCGCCGTTTAATTCAAGCGGAATTTGTACAGGTGTTGCGCAGTAAATTAGAAGTGGGTGGCGTGCTTCATCTTGCCACCGACTGGGAAAACTACGCGGAGCACATGATGGAAGTGATGAGCGCTGCCGAAGGCTACCAAAATGCTGCTGGTGATCAGCAGTATTCTCCGAAGCCGGATTTTCGCCCAAACACAAAGTTTGAAAAGCGTGGCGAACGGTTGGGGCACGGAGTCTGGGATTTGCTATTTTCTAGAGTGAATTAACCCCCAGTATCACCATATTAAACGGTTTCCTGCAATTCGGTGATCGCTTGTTGCATTGTATCCCAGTGATCAAACAATAAGGCGCGACGCCCAGCGTCATCGCTAGGAATATCCGCTGCGCGCACTCGCCAAAAGCGAAGGCGCACAGTGGTGTTCAACCAACTACCATTGAATAAGCTGGCAAAACTGGCCGAGCCTTCAAAGCCGCTGTGTGCCAAAAACAGCAGATCTTTGTCGGGCGCAGTCTTCATTAACGCCAGTGCACCTGCCGGCCGGATCGGCAGTAATTTGCTCCAGCGCTCGGCGCGCTGTAAAGCCTCTGTGTCCCCTTTGTCGGCAAGTAACTGTAAAATCCGATCACGCTTCGGGCTTGAAAATCGCGTACCCTCCATATAAATAATCAAGCTGTCAGCTGCGCTCGCTTGGCGTGCAAGGGATTCTAAACTGGCCAGCTCCGGCCCCATGTCCTCCGCTATCCTATTTAGAAAAACATTGGGCAGGCGATTGCCGACGATATCTAAACAGGGGTCGAGCAATAACTCTCGCTTTAATACATAACTCACATTGAAACCGCATTTTTTTGCATAAAAGCACAGGGGTAGTATCGTGTCACCTGTACTGCAGTGGCGAGGTAGTACTATGGCTGCGGGGCCGCTGAGAGCGTCCTCGCCCTCGACAATAAAGCGCAAACGAAACAGCATTTGTGCGAACTGGCGCAAGGTGTCGGCCCACCAAAATTGCAGTGCGGTATTGGCCTGCAGGTACGCTGAGCGTGGTGTGCCGAATACGGTGTGTTGTAGCCACAGCCACCCACTGGCTAAAATCCCAGTGACTTCACAGCAAAGAAAGAGAAAGATAAAACACACACAGCGCAAGCTTGAACGGGCACGTTTTACGGCAAGCCCGGCGAGTGCAAGGAGCGGAATCCACAGCGGAGATAACAGCAATAGGACTAAGGCGCTAAAGAATATAAGGGGAATGGATACTAGTCTGCGCGCAAGGGTGTGATGGGTAAGCCAAATCATTGATTCGATAATTCCTTCGCTATATAAGAGGTGCTTACTATACGAGCTTAGCTACTTTCTCGATTTGTAGCGACTTATCGGGTGGCATGGCAATATCGAATGTCAGCAGTCTGCCTTCGTCGTGAAGCAATACGCGGATGATTTTTCTCGCCGGTCGTAAAAGAAGCTTGAAGGTGTAGTGAAGAGCGTCATCGCTTTACTGTTGTTATACAGCGAATCTACCGTAAAAACTCAGGAGTGTGTGGTGAGAAATCCGCTAATGTTTGTGGTCGACGTCATGGGCCATATTCTGTGGATTCCATTGCGGTATTGCTTGGCAATGGAATTGCCATCGCTAACGGGCGGGTTCAAGGCATATATTGCGTTACTTATGGTGACCAATGGTATTTCGCTGGTATTTGATATAACCGATGTGTGGCGCTATATGCGCGGTGATCGGTAAATTCATATCAAGGTTCCAGAACCCAGCCCAGTTTTTGAGGTATGGCTATGCCACTGATTCTTCACCAACCAAGGTAGTGCGGCGCATTAACCGTTTACTGTCTAGCGGGTATTCTGCGGCGCGGTGCAACGTACCAGTGTTATCCCACAGTAAGAAGTCGCCCGCCTGCCAGCGATGCCGGTATACGTATTGCGGCTGGGTAGACCAATCTAACAAGCGGCATAGTAATTTGTTGCCTTCGGCTAAGTCCATGCCCTCGACATAGAAGCACGATGCGCCGAGCAGCAACGAAGGTTTACCGTGTTTGTGTTGCCAAACTAGCGGGTGGCTTTGTGCTGGGTAGGATTGCCAGCGCTCAAGTTCATGTAAGCTGGGCTGGGGTCTTACCAGGCGCTGAGAAGCCTCAAGGCAATGGCGGACCCTAATGCCCTCTAGGGCCTTTTTGTCTTCGTCAGAAAGGTCTTGGTAGGCAGCATAGGTGTTGGCGATCAAGGTGTCGCCGCCTTCGCCCTCTGCAGGAAGTGTCCTCACAGAGAGCATGGTCGCTTTCGCGGGAACGGGGTCGTTTGCGCCATCGATATGCCAGTAAAAAGCACCGCGGGTGTAGTCGGCAGACCGGTTTACCTTGGGATCCATGGAAATATTTTGCAGTAGCGCATCACCGCCCACGAGGTGTATGTCACCAATGGTGCGGGCGAACTGTAATTGTTCGTCGTCACTTAGGTGCATATTCGGAAAGACAAGGGCGCTGCGTTCTACGAGCAGTGCTTGAATTTCCTCTGCGTATTTTCCGCTGAGAAAGTCAGCGCGGTCGATGCTTACGGTACTACCCACTAGTGGCGTTGCGTTTATTGCTTTCATGTTTTTATTATCTCTTTACAGCTTGGCTTTGTTGTTTAGTTTAATCGTTGGTTTAGCTTTGCCGTACACCGGTTGCATCGCTTTCCTTAAAGACCGGAATCGGCTCAACCGCCTGCATCATTACCAGGGGTAAAACCCGCGAGGTGGCTTCTTGGTAGGTGGCATAAAAGGGGTGGCAATCGATAAAAAAAGCCCAGACCTTATCGCGCTCAGCGCCTTCTGGCTCTCGCCACGTACCGCGAAATGCTTGGGTGGCTATCTGAAATTCGATGTCTTTGTTGCTAATAATATTTAAATACCAGTCTGGGTGGTGGTCGGCACCGCCTTTTGATCCGCAAATGACCACCTCGCCACCGATGTCGGCATAGCACAGTGGTGTAATAAAGGTTTTACCGCTCTTGCGGCCCTTGTATTTGACTAGGCAATGACTGGCAAAGCTGCAGCCACCAACGGCGGTGATATCCATAATATGGCCTTCGACGCCACCGGAGCGCAGGTAGCTTTCGCGGTGTTCGGTTACCCAGTCGCGGCGTACGGCGCTAATCGCTGCTGAAGATTCGTCGCTCATATTATTCTCCTTGCGGTGTACTTATTGGTCTCAATTACCGTACTTCAATTCAACGCGAGTATTTTCGCCATTGGGGCCCATTGGCGAATCGTATTCGATCATTGAGCAAACCGGATTGGTGTGACTGGCAAACAACTTTTTTTCATCTTCTTTGACGTAATCGATACGGTCAGGGGAGCTAATAATTTGTTGGGAGCGCTCGAAATCTTCGCGGCTATTCCACCAAATCTCCATGATGCAGTCATAGCCGCAATCGTGCACTTCACCGGTGACGGGATTCTTTTCTGGCTGCAAGTAGCGGCGGACATAGCGTACGGCATTGGGTATGGACGGTGCTCGGCCCATTTTCTTAGAGAGCTGGGAGTGTTGGTTCTCGTAGTAATCCATGAACTCCTCCATGCTCATATCGGGGTGTTTACGGAAAAAACAAATTTGTTTAAACACGGCGTCACCTATTTTATTTTTGGGATGTTTCGCTGCTGGTCGCATTTCCGTGGAAGGTGTAATGTAGCACAACAACGTTGATTAGTAATAGGCAATTTAGGGGTGCACAGGCCACCGTAGGCTGAAACGCTGTTACCGGTAACTCAGTGTCTACTCGTTACTGTTCCGAGTGATGGCCGGTTTGGCGTCAAGCCCTTGCCGTCATTGCAACACGCACATTTACAGGCTAAGTCAGGAGGGGTTAGGTAATGTCAAAAGCTAAGGTAGTCGCAGTGGTGACAGGGGCTAGTCGCGGGGCTGGAAGGGGGATTGCAATCGCGCTCGGCAGTCACGGATGCACTGTATATGTAACGGGGCGCTCGGAGCGGGAGGGGGATGCTGCCATGCCGGGC